>JAQXAY010000132.1 GCA_029252685.1 Saprospiraceae bacterium
AAAAGGTATATATCCCATATGATTAAAGAAATTGTCAATTTAAAGCAAGCGAATATCTATCAAAAGGACAAATTAATCCTTTCGAACATTGACCTGAAGATAAGTAAGGGAGAGTTCGTTTATCTCATTGGCAAGACTGGTTCTGGCAAAAGTTCATTGTTAAAAACAATGTACGCAGATATTCCTCTTAAGTCAGGAAAAGGGGAGATGGTTGGATATGAATTGGCTTCAATAAAAGCATCGCAAGTACCTGAACTTAGGAAAAAATTGGGAATAGTATTTCAAGATTTTAATCTTTTGATGGATCGATCTATTCAGCAAAATATGACTTTCGTACTCAAGGCAACAGGGTGGGAAGATACAACTAAGATGAAGAAGCGAATTTCATTAGTTCTTGAGTTAGTTGGATTAGACAGGACTATTGCTTCAAAAATGCCTCATGAAATATCTGGTGGAGAGCAACAACGTGCAGTAATAGCTAGGGCTCTTTTGAACAAACCCGAAATGATAATTGCAGACGAGCCAACCGGTAATCTTGATCCGGAGACTTCGGATGATATATTAAAGTTGTTCCGTGATTTGTCAGACCTACACAACACGTCTGTTTTATTTGCAACCCATGATTTTAGAATACTGGAGAATTTTCCAGCAAGAATTGTTCGCTGTCATAATGGGAACTTGATTGAGCCAGAGGATCTGCTATCTTAGTTTAGCTAAGTCTTTCAATTTCTTGTCCATTTCATAGACTGCTTTTTCTAATTCACCGAGTCCCTCATTGTTAATCAAAATGAAGTCTGCTTTGCGGACTTTTACATGTTGCTCCATTTGATTTTTGATCCTATCTGAAATGGCATCTAAATTTGAATTATCGCGCTTTCTTACTCGTTCTATACGCTCATCTAAGGCTGCATCTACAACAATAACGTGATCTAAATTCTCATCATCTCCAATTTCATAAATCAGGGCAGCTTCTTTCAATATATAAGGTACATCTTGTTTAGAGACCCATTTTTGGAAATGATTTCCAACGGCAGGATGCACAAGCTTTTCCATCTTTTCTTTTATCTTTTGGTCCTTAAATATATGGTCTGCGATAAAAGATCTATTCAATGAATTATCTATATAGGCTTTATTACCAAATAAGTCCTTTATAGACTGAATCAGGCTCGGCTCATTATTCATGAGCCACTTTGCTTCCTGGTCTGCATTGAATACTGGTACACCAAGTTTCTTAAAAAAATTACTCGCTGCCGTTTTTCCTGTTCCAATACCACCAGTAATGCCAATTTTTAGTGTCATCAATAGTTGATTTATATACAATATGCAGGAAAAATATATAGAAAATGAATGATTTCTTAAAAAAGACAAAATTAAGTATATTTGACAAGCAACCTAAACAATTGGTCCATTTTATCCAATTGTATTAGTCACTTTTAGCTGCATCCCGCATGCAATTTCTAAAAGTGGGTATGAACAAATATTAATAATTGGTTTTTTAATTTCTTGGTTCAACCTTAAAGCTATACCGATGAAGGTTTGCTCAAAATTCTTGTGTTTAGTAATAACAGTAATTTTATCTACGGGAAGTTATTTTCTGAATGCTCAAGATATTCATTTTAGTCAATTTTGGAATCAGGCAAATACGTATAACGTTGCTGATATTCTTGAAGAAGATGACATTAGATTGTCAGCCTCTGTAAGAGATCAGTGGTTGAGTATACCTGTACCTTACAAGAGTAGACAATTTAGTTATGCTCACAAGATTAATCCTAAACATAACTCTTCATGGCTAGCTTTTGGGTTGAATTTAGTCGACGATAAAGCAGGCGATATTCAATACTCGAATCAATCCATTGGGATTGGATTTAGCTGGAACCTGTATCTCTATGAAAATCTAAGCCTACGAGTAGGAGCCTCCCTGAATTTCGTAAATAGATTCTTAGATGAAAGTCTAGTCAAATTGGGCAATCAATTTGATGGAGAGCAATTTCGACAAGGCATAGATCCTTTTGATGTTGCTCTTCAGGGAATTGCAAATTATGCATCCTATCAAAGTGCTATTAGCGTATTAGGCTTTAAAAATGGAAAACAGGATTGGCGAATAAGTTTATCAGGGGCGAATCTTAATAAGCCATACACCAATGAGGTCATGGAATCCATGCGTCCTATACGATGGTCAGTATCTGGTGAAAAATATCTTTTTAGGTCGAATCAAGTAGATTTAAGGTCAGTTGGCTTAGTGCAAAACCAGCAAAGTTATTTTGAATGTCAATTGGGTTTGATATCTAGAATTAGAGGAAGCATTTCAACTAGCTTTGATTTTGGAATTAGTTATAGAACAGGAGATTCAATCATTGCCTACAGTGGTGTGAATTGGAATACGTTCAATATTGGTTTTTCCTACGATTTTACAATCTCTGGGTTGCAAGCAGCCAACCAGAGGAGGGGGGGACCAGAGCTTCATATAAGATATTCAATAACAAAAGTTAAACCACTGAAAAACAACAAAGCGTGCTGTCCAAATTATTAAAATCTATCGGTATATTATTTTTCCTATCTGGGGTCTTAAGGCTTCACGGACAGACTGCTATTCAATTTGAAAAAGCAGCTGATCAGGCATTTCATGCAAAGGATTTTTACAGTTCTTTTCTTTATTACAAGGAATCATTGAAACGTAAAGTAAAGGAAGAGGTTAAGTTGAAATTAGCCATAGCTGCCTTTGAATACGGTGCGGTTGATCTGGCTAATGATGTTATTAGTGAACTATTAGCGGATAATGCTAGTCAACGATTCGAGACAATTGAACTATATAGTGGGTTCTGTCTATTTGCTAAGGGGGATTACTATGGTGCTAAGCAAGCTATGAACAAGTATATTATCAAGGCTTGGCACAATAAAAAGAAAAGCAACATTGACCTAGCTAAGCAATATATTGATAAATGCGCATCCGCTATCTATTACAGTGGATTAGCAGGACCAGACCCTTTAGTTGATTGGGTGTATTCTTCGGAATTGAATTCAAAAAAAGCAGATTTTGCATATTCTGAATTTGAGGCAAATAAATACTTTTCTTCGACTCGGAAAAACGCGATCATTCAAATCAACGAAGGATCAGAGTTAAGTTATTTAAGACCTAGAGGCCTAGCACGAAATCAGGAGGTTGTTTTTTTTGAAAATCTTAACGAAAGTAAGGCTATTACTTGTATCTGTACGTCAATCAACAAATTGGATAGAAGATGTAAGTTGATGCTCTGGGATCTTATTACTAATCAATTAGATGATTTGGGGCCACTTTTTAATCAAGATAATATCACTGTTAGTCAGCCTTATGTTGATCATTCAAATCACTTACTATACTTTACTTCTGATGGTTTCGAATCTAAAGGGGGGAAAGATATTTTTTATGTTTCCTTGGATAGTTTGAACAGTGCATCTATTCCCAAAGCTTTATCTATTAATTCGAGCTACAATGAGGAAAGTCCTTTTGTAAGTGATGGTGTGCTTTATTTTTCTTCAGATAGAGACCAGGGACTTGGAGGCTATGATATATACAGATATACTCTTGATGCGAAGAGTATAGCCGTTAATATGGGTGCTGCATATAATTCTAGCTACAATGAGAATTATTATAGACGCTATGATTCAGTAGAATACTTATCATCAAACAGAGCTATTAATGGATCTAAGTCTATTGATGAGGTGAATTGTTTGAATATATACAAGCGATTACCTAGTGAACCTTTAGAAGATTTAAACACAACCCCTTACCACGAAGATATTGCCAAAATAAATACAAGTTCTGATATTGAAAAACCTATAGAAATTGAGCAAGAGTCCGATTTAAATAATGAGCCAGATCGTTCAGTTATTCTAGTGGATGAAGAAGTTTTAGAGGACTATAAAGCAACCGTTTATTTCCCGAATAATATTCCAGCACAAACGGCTACAGCATATAATTATTCGAATTGTTTCGAAGTATATGAGGATCTGATCAATTACTATTTAAACAGTTGTCCAGAGATGGATGATTTTGAGTCCTTTTATGCGGCAGAAGTGATAGCGGGCCTAAAAGCATTAGATAAGCTTCGTTTGGCTGCAATAGAGTACTTAGATCTAGGAAAAAGTGTTATGATTGAAATTGATGCTTTCACAAGTCCTAGAGCTAGCAGTAACTATAATATGTTGCTCGGTAAAAGGAGGTGTGAGGCCGTTTATAATTACATCTTTGAAAGGGATAAAAGTATTTCGAAATATATGGGCTTAGGAGCTGTAATAATAAATTGTAATTCTTTTGGTGAAGAACGAACTCCAACTGGAGTATCAAGCGACTTTTTAGATACTATGGCATCTGTATATTCAATAGCAGCTTCCAAGGAACGACGAGTAGAATGTCGACTCGTTATCGACCTTTAAAAATATATACACCTACAACACCTATTTTTTATCTTTTATCAGTAAAGTATTAACTTTAACTGAACAAAGGCCTTCTCTTTAAGAAGGCTTTTTTAATTGAAAATAGAGCATGGCTAAGTTTAGAATGAATCATTCAAGAGAAGGAAAAGGGGCAGGGGCAAATGTAATCAGGATAGGCGGAACCTTCTTTATCGTTTTTATTCTAAGTTTCATCTTTTTAGGTAAAAGGAAACTGGCACAATCTTTAGAAGAATCTCCATTGTTTGAAGAATCTGCGCAGGTGGATTTAAATACTCTTCAATTGCAACTTGACACTTTGCTTAATCCTTTTTGGGGCTTTAAAACTTCTAATAGGCGAAATGAATTATTCGCTGTATCTCCATCTTGTGAGTTGTTTCAAGGGGATAGCCTTATGTTCAATGCTCTGTATTTTATAAACCCCGATTGGCTTCCTGTATCGTTAAATATGTATTACCAAGATTATTTAGGCCCTTCAAATTTAACTGGCTTTGCTTTTTATGAAGTATCAAAGGATATACAGGATAAGTATCTTGATTGTAATACAGTCCTAATTCGCATAATTCGAATTGAAAATGGTCTAGAATATGCATTTAGCTATTTAGATATAAATAATACTGTAATAGGTAAGGAAGAGTATGTGATTAATTTTCTAGGCTCTTGATGTAGTTTGTCCAGGAGACTTTTTTGTAATAATCGCCTTGGAAATAATTCAGAACATTAAACATTTCAGATTTGGGTCTAAACCCTTTAATCGTTTGAATAACTTTTAAGTTTTCATCTAAAAAGACAATAGCGGGGTAGGAAATATCTCCTTTGTTGAATTGTTCTGTAAATTGATGGAATACCTTCTCGTCTTCTTTTTTTAGTTTATAGGTTTGACCTTTGAATTCTATAGATTCGTCTTTTTCTCCATTAAACTTTATTGGGAAATAATTTGAATTGATAAAATCTGCAATGTCCGGATCGGAAAAACAAGTTTTATTTAACTCTCTGCACCATTTGCACCAGTCTGCGTAAATAAAGACCATCACCTTTTTGTCTTCATTTCCAGTAGTATTGAGTTCTTCAAAGGACCTCCAAACTATTTGACCCTGTAAAAGACTATCATTTCCAGGAAATGTAGAAATCTGATTTGCGCTAATAAAAGGTGCGCAGCATGTTATTAATAAGAGAAGAATTTTCAAAATAAGCCTGACTTTTACATTAATTTATTACAACTGAACGTTTTATTATAGTTCTTGATCAAATAAAATCAAAGTTTAAAATAATTTTAACGATTCGGTCTTATCTGAATAAGCATGTCCTTACCAACTTTTAGACGCTGGATTTCGTTCCACGCAGCTGGCTTTTGTACCCGAATACCTTCATTGAGATTCGTTTGACTGATCAAAAGACGGGTTTCGTCCCACAACCCACTTTCGTAAATGGCAGAAAGCAATTTTGCACCACCTTCTACGAACAGAGTTTTTACTTTTCTTTCTGCTAAGGACTTAAGTATACTTGACCAATTAAATGTCTCTAAAAAGTTTTGCTCTTCAGTATCCTGATCAGAACCTTCACTCAAAACAATTGTATGCGAAGAATTATCAAATATTTTGTAATCCTTGCCAAGATTATTCTTTCTATCCAATACTATCCTCTTGGGGTTACCTCCATAGAATAGTCTATTGTCTAGTGATGGATTATCTACAAGAATCGTATTTTTTCCAACAGTTATTGCATCTGACTCAGATCTCCATTTATGCACTAATACTTTACTGAAATGAGAGGTTAACCAAATTTGAGAACCTTCTTTACTCAAGAAGCCATCATTGGACTCAGCGTATTTTAAAATCACATAGGGTCTATTCTCATCAGCTAATACATTCCGTGGCATTGCCAATAATTCCCCTTCCTCCTCCAAAATATTCTCATTAACTTCAACGCCCTTAGATCGCAATATTGCTAGTCCTTGCCCGGATACCTCAGGAGTTTTGTCAACATATGAAACATAGACTTTTTTAATACCTTCTTTAAGGATAAGGTCTGTACAAGCAGGAGTTTTTCCAAAGAAACAACAAGGTTCAAGGCTTACATAAATGGAAGATTTACTTATCAAATGTCGTTCATTCTTTGAAACGGATGCTACTGCATTTACTTCAGCATGGCTTTCACCATATTTCATATGATATCCTTCTCCAATTATTCTGCCATTATATACTAAAACCGCACCTACTTGCGGATTTGACTTGGTATCGCTTCCTGCTCGTCTTGCCAACTCTATGGCCCTTCTCATAAAAATTTCGTGATTCAAAATTTATTTTTTAATTCGGTTCAATAATTGAAACTAATTTTTTAATTTAGAAAGGAATACACATTATGAGAAAACTCTAGTTGTACATCCCCACGTTACAGCTTCCAAAAAACTGATTACGTGACTTACAAAATTAAATTAAAAAATGCAGATCAATTTTTATTAATTGACGATTTTATTTTCGACTGGCTCGAAAATGATCCATACTTTACAAAAATAGATTTCTTGCACAATATTAGGCTTCATTCAAGCGGATGTTCTGTTTTTCAGAAAACATGGAAAACAAATTCGGGATCCTATAAAACAGAAACAATATATCCGCACAAATTGATTGCAGAAAAATTTATTTCCAAGCAAAAATCTTTAAATAAGAATCTAGTAGGAACAAAAAATGGTAATAAACTTGATTGTAGAATTCACAATCTAGAATATAGATCACGTTCCATAGCTAGCAGGAAAAGAAAGAGTTCTAGTAGATTAGGCTATACAGGCGTATATCAGGAGCACAATAGATTTAGAGCTGTTATTTCAATTGGACAAAAATCGATGCACCTTGGTATGTTTGGGACTCCAGAAGAAGCTGCATTAGCCTACAATCAAAAATCAAAAGAACTTTTTGGGGATAATGGTAAAATAAATATTATCAGAGGAATGTCTCTTTGAAGCCCTGCCTGTCATTAGAATGCCACAAATCAGTACTTTTTTTATCCCTTTCAAATTATAAGATCACAAAAAACTAAGCACTCTTAAAGAAATAATTATTTTTGCGCCATGCAATTAAAAAATGATCTTTTCTTAAGAACCATCAGAGGGGAGGAGGTAGAAAGACCTCCAATCTGGTTGATGCGTCAAGCTGGTAGAATCCTTCCTGAATATCGTGCAGTAAGAAGTTCAGTTAAAAACTTCGTGGCTCTGGTGAAAAACCCTGAGCTTTGTGCAGAAGTTACAGTACAACCTATCGATGCGCTCAATGTAGATGCTGCTATCTTATTCTCTGATATTCTAGTAATTCCAGAAGCGATGGGTCTAGAGTACCAACTTGTAGAGAAAAAAGGGCCAATTTTTCCAAAAACTATAGAAAATAAGTCTGATGTAGATGCATTACTATTTGGACAAGATGCAGCCGATCAAATTGATTATGTTTATCAAGCCATTGATTGCACCTTAGAAAGATTGGATAACAGAGTTCCTTTATTAGGCTTTGCTGGAGCACCTTGGACATTATTTGCTTACATGGTAGAGGGGAGCGGAAGTAAGACGTTTTCGAAAGCAAAACGCATGTTGTACAAAGAGCCAGAATTAAGTCACCAACTAATGCAGAAGATTACAGATACCGTAATTTGTTATCTGAAAAATAAGATTAAACATGGGGTCTCATTAGTTCAGGTATTTGATTCTTGGGCTGGTTTACTAGATTTAGATCTTTACAAAACCTTTGCTATTCCATATTTAAGGCAGATCAAAGAGGCCTTGGGGGATTTTCCGATGACTATGTTTTCGAAGGGAGCTTGGTTTGCTTATGAAGAAATTCAAGCCTTGAATCCCACTATTATGGGAGTCGATTGGACTGTATCGCCGGAGCATGCAAGAACTGTATTAGGAGCAAATCAACTTCTTCAAGGTAATTTAGATCCATGTCAATTATATGCAGATCATTCAGCCATTGCAGACAATACCATTAAAATGTTAGATACCTTTGGCAAAAATCATATTGTGAATCTTGGGCATGGTGTATATCCTGATACCCCGCTTGATGGTGTGAAACATTTTGTGAATACTGTTCTACGATATAGATACGATTGATAACTAAATAATTATATCTTGTATATTTAGGATATAATAATTAATGTTCAAGCATGTAATTGTAATTGCCTATTTTTATATAGATTTGCGATGAAAAGTTTTATCAATACTGCATTTATGATTTATTCAATTGCATAAAAATCACTTTTAATGAGTTGGTTTAAAAGACTTAAAGACGGAGTTCAAACTGCAACTAAGCACAAAAAAGAAGCTCCTGATGGTATTTGGTACAAGTGTAAGCAATGTGCACATACTTCGACCACAAAAGAATTAAAAGAAAATATTTATAAGTGCCCAAAATGTAACTATCATGTTCGTATTGGTTCTAGAGAATATTTTGAGATTATTTTTGATGGTACTTATGAATTGATGTTTGAAAATCTAGTTTCTAAAGATTTTCTCAACTTTAAAGATTTAAAACCTTACACTAAGCGCCTTGACGATGCTAAGCGTAAAACTGATCTCCCAGACTCCCTTAGTGTTGGAGTAGGAAAGGTTAAGAAAAAACCATTGGTTATAGCAGCTATGGATTTTAGTTTCATTGGCGGATCTATGGGGTCTGTTGTTGGAGAAAAGATATCCAAAGCGATAGATTATAGTTTAGAGCATAAGATTCCATTCATGATTATTTCAAAATCAGGTGGAGCTCGAATGATGGAGTCAGCATTTTCATTAATGCAGATGGCCAAAACTTCTGCTAAGCTTTCTCTTCTTGCAAAAGCAGGAATTCCATATTTCTCATTTTTGACCGATCCAACGACAGGAGGGGTAACAGCCTCATTTGCTATGCTAGGGGATATTAATTTCGCTGAGCCAGAAGCACTTATTGGTTTTGCTGGTCCAAGAGTGATTAAAGAAACTATCAAGCGAGATCTTCCAGAAGGTTTTCAGACTTCAGAATTTCTGTTGGAAAATGGCTTCCTAGACTTTATAATTGATAGAAAAGATTTAAGAGACAAAATTGGTTCTTTGCTTTATCTCTTTAGTAGAGCGGAGAAGACCACATAAAAAAATAAGGCCTGATCAATTTGATCAGGCCTTATTTTTTTACGCGCTTATAATTTTAAGCCCAACATCCATAGGGTTTTGAGCATCTAGGAGCATAGGTATTAAGTCATCTCCATGTTTGAGGTATAAGCCCATAAAATTATCCGTTCGTTCTTGTAGGCCGTCATTAGGGAACAATCGCTCCTTTAGTTTTTCAATTTGACTAATTGACTGGCTAAATTTTTGCTTTTCAGTCTTTTGGATACGCTTTTCCATGCCTTCCAAAGACTTTCTCATTTTTGATCCTTCTGCTTCAATTCGACCTACCAGTGATTTGTCTATTAGTTCAGTTTTTTCTGCAATTGATTCAATGATTGAATTGAACGTCTCTAACTCAGATTCAAGGCTGATTTCATTTTTAGAATTTGCTTGTACAAATTCTTTTTTAAGGGTTTCTGTATCCTTGAACCAATCTTCGACTTGAAGACCTAACTTTGACCACTTATTTTTTGTATTTGCGTCAATATATAAAACGCTATCCCGCCTGACAAGCATGGGGAAAGGAATTCCAGCAGCTTCAAATTGTGATTTTCGCTCTAGCCAATAAGCAATCTCACCGCCACCGCCAACATAGGCTAAATTAGGCAGAATATATTCTTGATACAGAGGTCTTAAAACAACATTCGGACTAAATGATTCTGGATTTTCTTCTAATTCTTGAAGAAGTTCAGCTTCAGTAAAAATGAGGTCCGTATTAACTACTATGTATTTATCTTCTTTCCTTTCAATTCTATTTCTTCCTTCTTCACTTAGATAAAATAGATTAATAGATCTAGGATAGGCCTGCATTTTTAATCCAACACCAGCAAGAGCATCTATAGTTTTTTCAACTAAGGGTTTAGAGAAATTCTCTAATATTTCTCGCCTGATAATGGTGGAAAAAGCTTTTTTGAATGCCTTGTTATCCATGCTCAACACAAGCAGTTCAGTGTCTTTAAACAGTTCTAAAGTAAGTCTTTGAGTAGCTTGACCATAACTCAATGTTGAATCACTAAATGCATGAACTAAAATGGAATATAATTTTCTGGCTTGATCAGAATCACCTAGTATTTCATCTAGTTCGCTTAGCACATCTTCAATCCCGTTAAGCTTCATGCGGCCACAAGCACCAACTTGATTTTGATTGTCCCAAGTGAGTGTTTTACCAAATAATTTAAAATGATTGATTTCTTCAAAATCGTGGTCTTCACCACCAATTACAAAAACAGGAGCAAAATTATAAGAAGGATATTTTTCCTTAAGTGACCTAGTTAATTTAATAGCGGAGACAGCTTTGTATATGAAATATAAGGGACCTGTCATCAAGGAGGGCTGATGAGCAGTTGTAATTGTAAAGGTGTTTTCATCTAATAAATCAATAGGGTTATCAAATGTATATCCTAGTTGATTATATTGCTGTGAAAGAACATCAAGGAGTAAATTCCGATCTACTTTATGTTGCTTTCTATTTTCTATAATAGCATCAAATGCATTTATATCCATTGGGTATTTCCAAAATGGCTTTAGCCGCTCTTCCTGAAGCATGTATGCCTTGTCCTTTTCGGAAAACTGTCTTACTTGTGCTGCTGCTATCTTATCAATAGATATTTCCATTATCATACTTTATTCGATTAGTATTTCAAAAATACAAATTCTATGCATTATCCCTTGTTCAATCTTTCAGCGGTCCTAAGCTTTAACTTAACTTTAGTATATTGTATTTATAAATACAAGTTTTATGGCAAATTACATCCTTTCCATTGACCAAGGAACAAGTAGTTCAAGAGCTGTCCTAGTCAATTCTAGAGGGACTATAGAAAAGATCAGCCAATCCGAATTTACCCAACATTTTCCATCTCCAGGACTTGTTGAGCATGATGCAAATGAAATATGGTCTAGTCAGCTTAAAGTTATTAGGGGCCTTTTTGAAGATAATACCATAGAGCCTGAAAACGTCTCAGGCATTGGAATAACAAACCAAAGGGAGACTTGTTTATTATGGAATAAAAAAACTGGAGCACCGCTTGGGCGAGCTATTGTTTGGCAGGATAGACGGACTGCAAATGCCTGTGATCAGCTGAATGCTTCTGGCAAATTTGATTGGATAAAAGAGAAGACTGGGCTTGTAGTTGATGCCTATTTTTCAGCAACAAAAATTGCTTGGATGCTGAAAAATTATGAGGGGGTAGAGGAGCTTCTAAAAACGAACGATCTTTGTGCTGGAACTATAGATAGTTGGCTTATTTATAAGCTAACGGGCAACCACTATACAGATCCTAGTAATGCCTCTCGTACGATGCTGTTTAACATTAATAGTAATACTTGGGATACAGAACTTTTAGACCTTTTTGAAATACCTAGGTCTATTCTACCTGAAGTAATTCCTTCCAATAGCAATTTTGGCAAGATAAAATCAGAAATTTTGGGTGTTGAGATACCAATTTATGGAGTTTTGGGAGATCAGCAAGCAGCACTTTTTGGACAAATGTGCCATGAGCCAGGTATGGCCAAAAACACCTATGGAACAGGGTGTTTTATGCTTATGAATACGGGTTCAAAAAAGGTGAATTCCAAGGCGGGCTTACTCAGTACTATTGCATGGCAATTAGAAGGAATGAATCCAGTGTATGCTCTTGAGGGTAGTGTGTTTATTGCTGGAGCAGCCATTCAATGGCTACGAGATGGTCTAAAGATCATTGATGAAACCCCTGATTCAGAATATTATGCCCTCAAGGTAGAGGATACTAAAGGAGTATATGTCGTTCCTGCTTTTACTGGCTTAGGCGCACCATATTGGGATATGTATGCTAGGGGAGGGATCTTTGGTCTTACTCGTGATGTAGACAAAAGTCATATTATACGTGCGACTTTAGAGTCTTTGGCCTATCAAACTTATGATGTTTTAAACTGCATGTTGGAGGATTCTTCTGTACCAATTCGCGTACTTAAAGTTGATGGAGGAGCAGCAAACAATAATCTATTAATGCAATTTCAAGCTGACATGCTCAATACTATAATTGAACGTCCAGCAAATACTGAGTCTACAGCTCTAGGGGTCGCATACCTTGCTGGTATCCGCTTAGGTATATGGACAAAGGAAACATTACAATCAAATATAAATCCTGCAGAATGTTTTTATCCTGAAATGGACAAAGCTAAGAGATCCACCTTATTACGAGGTTGGGCAAAGGCAGTATCTAGATGTAAAGATTGGGAGGATAAAGACTAAGGATTTCGAATAATTATATCCCCGAAGGTGATATTGATCGAAATACTTGCCAATTCCTTGCTAGGTATAAATACCGCTTTTTGTATAGTCTGATTATTTTCTAGATAATTAAACTTCAGTTCTCTAGGCGTTGTGATACTGCCATAATGCGCTGTTAGTTCATAGCCATAAGCAGAGGGTAATGGATCAAATAAATACACATCCGACTGCTCACCATCTATGTTTAATGAATTAAGCAGGGTATGGTCTGTGAATAATTTTACTATGCCGAATGCAGTATAAATATTAAAGTCACCACTTATGTCAGTTAATGTAATATCCGATCTTCTAGCATTCATGGTAACTTCTCCGTCAATTCCATCACCTGTTATATCACCATATTTGGTTCGAACATCGATAAGGCCTTTTATGTTTTTTAATACAATTTCTGAGAACTCTGAATTGAGTGTCAAGGCATTGCTTAGTTCTGATATGTGTGTTGATCCGAATTGATTCTTAACGTATACAGGACAAGTATTTGGTAGCCTTATTGTATAAATAGCTTTCAATTGAGCTTGTGGTGTATCTCCGTCACTGGAACGAATAAAGTTTCTAAAATAAACCTTGTTGCCAATCGTTTTAAAACTATACTTAATGGCTTTCAAGTCTTTCTTAGCAATCATTTCAGATGGATGCTTCGCAATAAAATCAATTAAAATTTCTACAGTGTTTTTATCCCAAGTTTCAATAACTATTTCAGCTTTTTGTCCCTCAACATTAACTTCCATACCTGGAAGATAGTTAAAAGACTCTTTAAGGCTTTTTGAAGCGACTTTGAGAGTAGTCTGCCCAAAGCCAAAAGAGATAAATGAAAGTGATAGCCATATACATGCAATTATCGCTTTCATACTAATTCTATGTCTCATAATACTTTGCATCAAACTATTAGGTTAATTGTTTAGTAAGTTCCTTTATAAGAATACCTTGCTCAATCTCTATATTTTTCAATTGCTTTATCAAATAGACTTCAGTACCAAATTCCCCCAAAGCCTTTTTTAGGAGTTTTTTAGCTTCGCTTAATTCCAGAAGATCATTCTTTAGTTTAGACACTCTAGGGCGCGTACATATGAATTCCATATTGCTACAAAGAACTAATAAATCGTCAATTGCATCTTGGTCTTCATTGTTACTAAGATTCAGTACTTTATCATCCACTTGTTCTTCTGAAACAGTAACCGCTAATAATTCGAATGGGTCTTCTGTTACAGATTTCTCTATGGTGTTGAATCCAATAATTACCAATATTAGTACTGCAGCGGCAGCAGCAATCCTTCTTATGTTAGAAAGGTTGAATATTCTGCTTTTTGGCTCGAGCGCTCGTTCTATTGAATTCCAAACGTGATTTGGTGCCTTATACTCCGGTAATTCTCTCAAGGCTTTATACAGATAAGGATCCTTCTTTAATTCAGTATTAATCTTATCCCATACAAAGTCTGGTGCTTGGTATTCAGGAAGCCTTTGAAGGCCTTCTATGAGTTTATCCTTATTTAATTCCTTCATATCGATTAGATCTGATTCTTTAATATCTCCCGAAGCTTACGCTTCGCGTAGAACAACTGAGATTTAGATGTACCAACTGATATTTTTAGCATTTCGGCTACTTCTTTGTGTGCATATCCTTCGACCTCTATCATCATAAAAACCATTCTGTATCCATCTGGTAGGGATAATATCGCCTTTTCGAGATATTCAGCTTGCAAGAAATCACCCCATTGAATAACACTCTCTTCACCTACATTTTCGATGGGTTCAAAGAATACCTTTTGCTTCTTGACTGCATTGTACGCCGTACGTATTACAATAGTCTTAATCCATGCACCAAGGGTAGACTCACGCCTAAATGATTTTAGTCCTCGAAAAACTTTTACAAAGCCTTCTTGGAGTATATCCGCAGCCATATCGTAATCCCCAGATATCCTGTAGCAAAGGGTAAACATGGCATCCTTGTACTTATCGTACAATTCACGCTGTGCTTTGGATTCTCCTTTGAGACACCTATCAACTAGATCGAATTCAGGATTTGAAGCTTTTAGCAGCATATGCTGATTGAATTATTAGTTTGAGTAAAAGACAAAGGTAAAATTAAATCGGTTGTATCAACCAAAAAAAAAGCTGGATAAAATCCAGCTTTTTTTCTAAAATGAATAACCTATAGAGGCCATAAATCTCGAGGCCTGATTGTCAAAATTAAAATTTGTATCAGCTATTGTGATGTGATCACCAAATTTATTAAAATTACCTTCATAACGAAGATCTAGATGAAATTTGCGAATATCAAAGCCTATACCGCCTTGCCAACCATAGGTCATCTCCTGAAATTTTCCTTTGTAACCATCTAAATCGGTTAATTCTGAACTGGAGTTTAAATGCAAATGTCCTACGGGACCTATGTTGAACCGAACAAACCCAAGCTTAGCTCCAAATAAAACAGGAATATCAAGCTGCTGATAGGATTCTTCGAGTATGGTAGGAGGATTCATATTCTTGATATCCTCAATTAAGAATGAATGTCTATTTGTACTGTACACTAACTCTGGTCTGAAAATAAAACTCCCCAATTCTGCTTGCATAAATAGACCACCATGAAAAGAATAGCTTGCCTCATTAAATTGAATACTTAATGCTTCGAATCCCTCTGAATCCAATGTGTAGTTCTGATCATCATCTACTAGGCTCGTATGAACACCCCCCTTTAAACCAATACTAAATTGAGCATTAGAAAATGGGATAAATGATAGTATGCATACTGCAAAAAAAATGTGCCTAATCATATGTATATTTTTTGATACAGCACTAAAACGAGCAGAAACCAAGATTCGTATATGAAGGAATCATATGATTTTGTTAAAATTTGCATTACTACTTGAGTAACAGCAATAGAAGGTTCTAAAAAAAATAATATTCCAAAGAAAAAGAGGCTGAAACCCTAAAATTGAGGTATTAGATAGTATTTTTGTTGCATAGAAAATTAAGTTATGAATAATATCGCCTTTATAGGTAGCTTTCCAAGCGCCAATCTCTGTCCAAATGATGAACGTCCAGAATATGCGTTTATAGGGAGATCAAACGTAGGAAAATCTTCTTTTATCAATACACTTTCTAATAGAAATGCACTTGCTAGAGTTTCTAAACAACCTGGTAAGACGCAATCTATTAACTTCTTTTTGGTTGATGAGAGCTGGTTTCTTGTCGATCTTCCAGGGTATGGATATGCTAAAGTTTCCAAAAAAATGCGCGCGGAATGGGATTACATGGTAAAGACCTATTTACGCACAAGAACTACCATTAGTTGTATATTTCAATTAGTGGATATAAGTGTTCCGCATCAGGAAAACGATATTGAATTT
>JAQXAY010000133.1 GCA_029252685.1 Saprospiraceae bacterium
GTATGTTCTCCCTGTGTAAAGGATAACATTCTTTGTTTTTCTAACCAAACAGCACCTTGACCTACCCCCTCAATGATTGCTACTTCTACATCAGGAATCGATAAGTATTTACTGTAGTACGAATCTATTGCAGCCTGATCAGCTAAATTTGAAGGAATTGAACTGATATAAATAGCTGTTCCTACACCCCGCTTTGAGAAATTTGTCTTTGCCCCGTATTGATTTGCTAACACCTCACAATCTCCAAGATAATCTCCTTCTCCAATCTCAAAGAGATCGGCAAGTTGAGCTTCGAAGAATTGGCAAGGATCTTTCTTTAGCGAAAACGTACCCTTTGTATTTTCTTGTTCAGGGTTTACTGCATTTGTTTCCCCTTTAGACGGCGCATCTTTATTGCAAGAAGACAAAAAGAGCAGAAGACTTATTGAGATAAATTTTATTGTGTATTTCATGAACAGAAATTAAAGAACATCAATTAATTCTAAGTTGAAAAGTAAAACTTCATTTCTACCAATAATTCCGCCAGGAGGAGGATTATTACCATAAGCATATGCTGATGGAATTATTAAGGTTATAGATCCACCTTCTTCTATGAGTTGAAGACCAATTTGCCAACCTTGTATTAGATTTGCTAATGGGAATTCTTGAGATTGCCCTCTATCATACGAAGAGTCAAATTTTTCATCTTGCAATGTAAAACCTTCATAGTGTACATCGATAATACTTGCGATATTTGGTCGTTCGCCTTGACCCGCTTCCGTGATGATATAATGAATACCTTCAGCAGTGACTTCAGTCACTAAGTTATTGTCCTCAATGTATTGTTCAATCAAATCTTGATCCTTTTCATCTTGCTCTTTACAGGCAGTGAAGGAAACAATTGTAATTAGAGAAAATAGGATAGCCAATTTGTACATGAATACGTTTTTTAATTTTTCAAAGTGGAATTTACAAATTATTAATAATTGATAGTATTTCTTTTGTGATTTGATTTTTAATTTAGTCTTATGGAAAGAAGGGCATTTTTAGATTTCATCCTTAAAGGAGCAGCTGTCTCCAGCTTACCAATGCCATTGGTTTCGTGTGCTACAGCCTCAATGTATAAGGTTACTTTCAAAGGACTTGATCCACAAACTACCGATCTTTTCCAACTGATGGATGGTTTGAGTTTTGAATTATTGATTAAGCAAGGTGATCCAATCTCTCAAAATGATCACTTTGGATCTAATAATGATTATACAGCAATTGTTCCGAAATCAGATGGAGAAGGTTACCTACTTTGGGTTAATCATGAATATTTGAATCCTTTATTTATTCACGGAAAACCGAGTGGGGTTGATAAAACTCTAGAAGATGTTCACTTGGAGATGTATGAGGTAGGTGGCTCTTTGATTGAACTTACTCGGCAAGATGATGGATTGTGGACAATCGTTTATGATAGTCTATATAACAAGAGAATTCACGCAAGAACAAGAATTCCTTTTTCAAATGGAACAGCTATCCTTGGTGAGACCCAAGCTATTGGGACATTAGCAAACTGTGCAGGTGGACGAACGCCATGGGGCACAATTCTCACCTGTGAAGAGAATTATGATAATTTTTATGGTGAACGCCATCCAGTTGATGGATCTATTATTCCTTCGGATGAATTTGGTTGGGAGAAGTTTTACGAGCATCCCCCCGAACATTATGGTTGGGTAGTAGAAGTGGATCCAATGACTGGTGCAGCAAAAAAGCACACAAGTATGGGGCGCTGTTCGCATGAATGTGCTACCGTCGTTCAATTAGAGGACGAAAGATGTGTCGTTTACACTGGTGACGATGCAAATGATGAGCACCTGTATAAAATGATTAGCAATAAAACCAATGATCTTTCCGAAGGCAGCCTCTACGTTGCCAATCTAGAAAAGGGAAAGTGGCTTTCACTAAATATTGAAGATCATGAAGTATTAAGGTCGAATTTTACGGATCAATTGGATGTGCAGATTAGAATGAGGGAAGCTGCTAAGCTTCTTGGAGCATCTCCATTAGCTAGGCCCGAAGATATTGAAGTTGATCCCATAACAGGACATGTGTTCGTTGCCCTTACCAATAATAAACCCAAAGGTGATTACATGGGCTCTATAATGAAGATTATGGAAACGAATGATGACCATAGTAGTATGACGTTTGATTATGAAACCTTTTTAACTGGTGGGGCTGAGACAGGATTTGCTTGTCCAGACAATTTAGTATTTGATAAAAAAGGAAATTTGTGGTTTACAACAGATATTTCAGGCTCTTCTATTTCAAAAAAGCCCTATGAAAGTTTTGGGAACAATGCTCTGTTCGTTGTACTTAGGTCAGGAGGTGACAATGGTGAAATCTTGAGAGTTGCAACAGCTCCTAAGGATGCAGAGCTTACAGGAATAAGTTTTGCACCTGAATCTAATGAGCTTTTTGTTTGTGTGCAACATCCAGGGGAGAACAGTACTGGATTAGATGATTTGAGTTCTTCATGGCCTGGTGCATTCGGAGAGGTGCCAAAGTCAGGTATTGTAGTGGTGAAAGGACCTTTTTTGGATGACTTATTGGCTTAATTTTTCAAATGTTGTATTCGGGACATTTGAGTACAACAAATTATAATTTATTATATGCAGTTTTGTCGTATACTAAATTTAATGTTTTATGAAGAATATTACTCTGATCTTTTTTATGTGTTTAGGCAACTTTGCTTTTTCTCAATGTTTCGTAGGAATTAATGCTGGTACTAGTCATTACTTCGGTGATCTAGCTAAGGCAATCTCTCCTTTTGCATCAGGAAATACGAAGGCTGTGGTAGGTCTTGAATATGGCAAGTCGGTTAGTACTAACTGGAATGTTGTCTTTGGATTTAACGTCGGTTCTTTATCTGCTGATGACCTGTCTTCTGTAGATGCGGGTCGTGTAAATCGTGGTTTTGAATTCAAATCAACAGTAATCGAGTTTCAGTTCTTAATGGACTATAAAGTATTGAATCTTGAGATGAATGGCGGTTCAAAATTACAAATAGGCATTTCTTCTGGTTTATCAATGGTTTATTTTGATCCTAAGCATACAGATGATTTTGTTGCAAACCTTGTACAGGACAATGAAAGTTATGCTCCGTTTAGTTTGGCTATTCCCGTAAACCTTTATTTGGGATTATCTGCTGCTGATGTTGTCTATTTTACTCAGGTGGAAACAAGAAAGACTTTTACCGATCATCTGGATGGATTTAGTAATTTAGTGAATTCTGAATCTAAAGATTCATTTGGGTTTTTTAAGATTGGTGCAAGGATTCCTATTCGGAACTTAACGGGTAACGATTGCCTATAATTTATAAAAAAAGGACTGCACCAACAGTCTTTTTTTTACCTTGTTTTTTGTATTTACAGCAGTTTTGTGTTGGTAGTTGTTCCCAAAGACTTTGCAGATTGTACTCTTTTATTCTGCATTATTTTAATTGAACTTAGATTTATTGATGGGATATTACACATTTTGACTACTGCATTTCAAGGTTGAATGTTTACATAAGTAGTTGCGTTTGATAGACCCTAATTGATTACTAATCAAACAAATACTTATGAAAAATTTTATTTGCCTTTTAATTGGTTTTGTCTTCCTTTGTCAAAATTCGATTGGCCAATCCTTTGTAGGGGTTAGTGCAGGGACTAGCCACTATTTTGGAGATCTTGCAAAGGATATAAATCAGTTCTCCACTGGTGATACAAAAGCTGTGTTAGGCTTTGAGTATTTCCGTCCAGTCAATGATAAACTTTACTTAGGTTCGGCAATTAATTTTGGTGCATTAGCAGCTAATGACCTGTCTTCTTCATTAGAAAGTCATCGATTAAGATCCTATGACTTTAGAACAATCTTTACGGAGTTACAAGTACTTATTTTATTTAGAATGGTCGAGTTTAAAACTCAAGAAGGTTCCATAATCAGGTTGAATGCTTCCACTGGATTAGCAGGCTTACACTGTAGTACAACACATTCAGATAACTTACTCTCAGACTTAGTACTTCAGAATGAAGCACCTCAAGGATTATCTTTCTTGATTCCATTGAATATCAGTTTAGATATTGATATGGATGAAATAACTTATTTCATCCAAGGAGAAGTACGAAAATCTTACACAGATTATATTGATGGCTTTTCCAAGCTAACAGAACAAGGATCAAGAGATACCTACGGATTCATTAAGTTAGGTGCTCGAGTTCCACTTAAAGTTAGGCGATAAAAAAAACGAGGTCTTTCAGACCTCGTTTTTTTTATTCTATATTGGTAAATACCATTTGCACGTCTTCATCATCTTCCATCTTGTCAAGCATTTTTTCTATATCTAGAATTTGCTCTTCTGTAAATGAAGTTGGCGCATTTGCAATACGTTTCAATGTTGCTGAATCAACCTTTAGTCCTTGAGCATCAATTGCACTTGATAATGTTCCAAAGTCGCTAAAACCACCATAAATATATATGCGATCTTCTGTCTCTTCAATCTCTTCAAGCCCCGCGTCTATTAGCTCTAATTCTAATTCTTCTATGTCTACGTTTAGCTCTTCTGTTTTTTCAATTTCAAATACAGATTTGCGCGTAAATAGAAACTCAAGTGATCCTTTAGGAACTAAGGAACCACCGGACTTATTAAAATAAGATTTTACATTAGCTACAGTCCGATTATTATTATCAGTAGCACATTCCACAACTACTAATACTCCATGAGGTCCTTTGCCCTCGAATACAGTTTCTACGAGCTGATCGGCATCTTTACCTTCTGCTCTTTTAATGGCAGCTGTTATGTTGTCCTTAGGCATGTTTGCAGCCTTAGCATTTTGGATAGCTGTTCTGAGTTTTGGATTCGTTTCCGAATCAGGTCCTCCATCCTTTGCAGCTACTGTAATTGCTTTTGCTAATTTTGGAAATATTCTGGACATTTGTCCCCATCTCTTTTCCTTTGCTGCTCTGCGGTATTCAAAAGCTCTTCCCATATATTTGTATAGACTTAGTTGATTTAAAATTTTTCCAAAAAATATACTATTGAGATCAAAAATACAAATTGACTAAAAAGTCTTTGGTTTTTTGTCAAGACAAATTGTCAAATAGTTTAAATTATGGACAATTTAAGGAAAATATAGCATGAGTATGCAAATAAGAAATTCAGTTTTGATAGAAGTTTGTGTTGATAATATTGAAGATGCATTAAGAGCAGAGGACCATGGAGCAGACCAGATTGAACTTTGTTCTAGGCTCGATCTTGACGGACTAAGCCCTAGTTCTAAATTACTAGATCAGGCATTTGCTAAGCTTTCAATTCCAATTAAACCGATGTTAAGACTTCGAGGGGGGGATTTTGTATATAATAGAAAGGAAAAAGATCAAATGCTCCAGATGCTATTTACACTACTTGATTATAATTGTAAGTCAATTGTATTTGGTGCCCTAAATATGGAAGGGGGTATTGATACTACCTTTTTAGATGAGATCAGTGATAATATTGGATCGCATGTTATTTGTTTTCATAAGGCTGTGGACTATTCGAATGATTTACTTTCTGCTTGTTCTGTTTTGGCCTCTTGTAAAAAGGTCGCAGAGGTGCTTAGCTCTGGTGGTTCGCGTACAGCTTTAGATGGAGCAAATAATTTGAATAAGATGAAGTCTATACTTCGGCCAGATCAAAAATTAATAGCTGCAGGCAAAATAAGACCTGAAAACATTGTCAAGCTTCATAAATTAGTTAATTTGGAGTATTATCACGGGAGAAAAATCATAAACTTTTAGAATGCATAAACTCAGGCCATTTCATCTTGCAGTACCTGTTCATAATTTGGAAAAGGCAAGATGGTTTTACGGAACAGTAATGGGCTTCGATGAAGGAAGGTCATCTGAGCATTGGATCGACTATAATTTTTACGGGCATCAGTTTGTCGTTCATTTGGATGACAGTATGCAAGTAATTACAAATCATTCTTCAAATTCTGTAGATGGACATAATGTTCCAATTCCCCATTTTGGAGTAGTATTGAGTATGCAAACTTGGAAAGATTTAGCAGATAAGCTTATGAATAATAATATGGATTTTATCATAGCTCCTCATATTCGCTTTAGGGGGGAATCAGGTGAACAAGCCACCATGTTTTTCCAAGACCCAAGTGGAAATGCACTTGAATTCAAAGCATTTAAAGACCTCAATATGTTGTTTGCGAAATAGTCTCTAATGCTAAAAACTAGAATAGCAAAGTTGTCTTTGTTTTTTTGGAAGAATCAGGATTCTGAAGTGATACATGCTACACTGCAAAAGTACTCTGCTTATTTTAGGATGCTAGGTCCGTCTGATCAGAAAAGATTTATCTACCGAGTCGCTTTATTCAGTCGATCCATGAAGTTTAAGGCTCTTGGGGATCATGCAATAAATTCGCAAATGCGTTATTTGATTGCCTCTGGACTTGTACAGATAACGTTCGGTCTGAATACCTTTACGTTTCATCATTTTAGAAAAATTCTTGTAACACCAAGGGCTTATGGTTATCGAGGTTTTAAGGATAAGTTGCTGGGACATGTGGATTATTCCAACAGACTCATTACATTAAGTTGGGCAAACTCAACACATGGCTTCGAGGTGGAAGATGATGCACATAATGCTGTTTTGCATGAGATGGCTCATGCTTTAGAATTTGAATACAGAAAATGGCTTAAAAAACTATATAATTATAGGCATAAAGGAGGAATCTTAAATCTTATTATTTCTGTTACTCTTCCCAAAAGGTATATGTTTTTTGATGAAGCAAACTATAGAACTTGGCTGGATATTGCGAGAACAGAAATGCATGTGATGAAAATGGAGCGAGATTATTTTTTGAAAGATTATGCAGCAAAGAATATACATGAGTATTTTGCATGTGCAGTAGAAGCATTTTTTGAGAAGCCTAAAGCTATGAAAGCCGCAATACCACAAGTATATTTGGTATTAGGAAAATTATTGAACCAAGATCCAATAGATCATAATAAACCAAGATTAAATTAAATTGATATGTTCGATTTTAAAGCTATTTTATCTGTATCCCTAATTCTATTTTCGGTTATCGATATTGTTGGTAATATACCAATTGTAATTAGCCTCAAAGAGCAAGGTAAAAAGATAGAAGCCGCAAAGGCAACGTTCGCATCAGGTGTCTTGATGCTGCTTTTTCTATTTGGAGGGGAGAAGGTCTTAGGGCTTTTTGGTGTAGATGTTAAGTCCTTTGCCGTAGCAGGTGCAATAGTAATGTTTATCATTGGTCTTGAAATGATTCTTAATCGAGAAATATTCAGAAACAATGATGAAAGTTCAAATGCTACATCCATTTTTCCATTGGCATTTCCTTTAATAGCTGGCGCGGGAACACTCACCACAATTATCTCTCTTGAAGGTGCTGGATATATGAAACTAGATATCGGTGTAGGTATCCTTTTAAATTTGGTGGTTGTATTTTTTGTCCTGAAATTCTCATCTTCTATTCAGAAGCGTATTGGAAAACAAGGCGCTAAGATTCTCGAAAAGGTATTTGGGATTATATTATTAGCTATCGCTATCAAAATTTTCACAAATAATTCAATTCTTCACGAACTTTTGGAAGCTTTAAAAGCTAATATAAAGTAAGCCCCGCATTAAGAAATAATTAGGATATCATTTGTACCAAATAAATGATTTCAGGGGTTAATAATACTATTAGTCGTATTGTTAATTGAGAAATGCAAGAATCTGGAAATAAGATCGGTTGGATTACAGGTGCCTCTATCGTTATAGCAAATATGGTAGGGGCAGGTGTATTTACAAGTCTTGGACTACAGCTCGAATTTGTCCAAGACCCTAATTACATATTGTTACTTTGGGTTTTAGGTGGTATCATGGCATTGAGTGGTGCATTTAGTTATGCTGAATTGGGGGTGCATTTTCGAAGATCAGGAGGGGAGTATCATTTTCTTTCCAAGATATATCATCCTATTCTGGGCTATCTTTCGGGTTGGGTTTCCATAACCGTTGGTTTTTCTGCTCCGATTGCCTTAGCCGCTATATCTGTTGCAGATTATATTCAAATATTTGCAGTGGTACCTATGCGTATTTTTGCAAGTTTTATTGTTATCCTAGTAGCTGTGATCCATAGCTTTACCATAAATAATAGCAGTGTATTCCAGACACTAATAACGGTGCTTAAGATCTTTGCAATTGGAATATTTATAGCCTTTGGGTTGTCATTTGCTGATTTGCCAACTATTCAGGATTTTAAACCATTATCTACTGAGTTTTCTAATTATTCGTTAGCAGTAGCATTTGTATTTGTTTGCTTTTCATATTCAGGTTGGAACGCAGCCGCCTACATCACTGGAGAAATAGAGTCCTTCAAAAAAAACTTACCCAAAGCACTTATATCGGGAACATTAGTCGTAACCGCTCTTTACATAATTATCAACTTCGTTTTTCTTAAAAATGCCTCTTACTCTGATCTTGTAGGGCAGGTGGAAGTCGGTCAGATTGTAGCTACTAATTTATGGGGAGCTAATGGTGGTAAAATGATATCAGGCATTATAATTTTGATCTTGATTTCTAGTATTAGTGGTATGATTTGGGTTGGTTCAAGAGTGACGCAGGTGCTTGGTGAAGATTATTTGATTTGGAAAAGATATTCTAAACGTAATAAAAACAATGTTCCCGTTCGAGCAATCTGGTTGCAAGCCTTTATTAGTATTGCTTTTGTTTATAGTGGAAGTTTTGAACAAGTACTGATTTACAGTAGCTTTATTATACAATTATTCAGTTTACTGGCTGTGATTGGTTTGGTTATTTTGAGATCTTCCAAAAAACACAATGTAGATAAGGATGCTTACAGTAGCCCATTATATCCACTTCCACAGTTATTCTTTATTTTGACCAGTATGTGGGTCTTGTTTTTTTTAATGCTTGACAAACCCAAAGAGTCTATTTTTGGGGTTTTGAGCTTGTTTTTAGCTGCGGTCACCTATTTTATCAATAAGCGACTAAGCAACAAGTCTTCTCATGAATAATTGTTAGTCCGAACCCTGTAATGGATCGATTGACTATACAGACTCGATCAGAACATGGCTATGCTCGGTTTTTGTTGATCGATGTTGCGGGTAAGATTATTCAGAGTAGAGAGGTAGATGC
>JAQXAY010000138.1 GCA_029252685.1 Saprospiraceae bacterium
AGACACCGCTACGAGTTTAATAATGACTATTTAGAAGTACTTGCCAAGAATGGGATGCGTGCTACAGGCGTGAATCCTGAAACTAATTTGGTGGAGATTGTAGAAATCACAGATCATCCTTGGTTTGTTGGAGTTCAGTTTCATCCAGAATTGAAAAGTACAGTTGAAGCTCCGCATAAGATTTTCGTTTCTTTTGTTAAAGCTGCGCTCGAGCATAAGATTAATAAATAAGTTGAGGTTAGTATAGGTATGAAAAAGACAAAACTTTACATAGGTTTGGTTTTTAGTTTGGTTCTCAGTCTTTACGGCTGTTACAGCTTCAAGGGTATTGCGATTGACCCAGAAGTAAGAACCTACTATGTAGATCAGTTTGTCGATAACTCAGGAGGAGGAGTACCTGTACTTGCTATAAATTTCACTGAAAAATTAAAGGATAAGATCAGAAATGAATCTAGGCTAGTTTATTCGGAGGTTGATCCAGATATCACCTTTTCTGGCAGCATTATTCGTTTTGATCCAGTGACTTCATTAACGGGTGCCAACAATCAATTGCATATTGGCGTAAAAGTTCTTTTGGAAAAGACAAAAGGGGAGGACCTGGAAGACAGGACTTTTAATGAGAGTTTTTTCTCTGAATTTCCGCCTGATGTTAATTTTTTAGATGTCCGTGAAGATTTGATTGAAGAGATCACCGACCAGCTTGTAATTGATATTTTTAATAAAGCATTTACGAATTGGTAGACTTATAATTTTTGAACCTCTTCAATTCGAATGAAGGTGAAAGAGTTATTTAGGCCATTAAAATCACTTATATATTCTTTGTTGAATAAGCAGCTTATAATCTGATTCTCTCGTTCTAGAAGGTTCAAACATTCTTGATAGTCTGGGATAGTAATATCATCACTCAAGGGTTCCACATAGCCAGCCGATTCTATTTGTTCAAATATTATATTCTCTTCAATACAGTTGTTTATGGGATTTTCCGAATAAGCTGTGACAGATATCTTATAGCTTACCTGCGTACCTTTTAATATGAATTCACCTATGTCCGTTGGGGCAGGTTCTTTGCAAGATAAGAACTTGACTGTGCCTGCATCTAGTTCTGCATTGAATTCTGTTCCACAGAATAGATTCAAATCTGTGAAAATATCCTCCATTTTTTGCCTTTGGAGGTCTTCATCAGCTACAATGCAATTATATGTACTTAAGATAAATAGGATTGAGAATAAGATCGATCGATTCATTATAAATACTTAACGAATTAGTGAAACGTTTCCCTGGTAGATTCGTCTTTCACCGCCTATACATTCTACTTCGATGTAATATGCATAAGAGTCGGAATCTAAAATTTTGTTTTTGAATGTTCCATCCCAATATTTATCCCTATCGTTGGTGTGAAAAACTTGTTCACCCCATCTATCATATATTGATATTGTTAGAGCCTCAATAAAATTACCTTCAACTTTAAAAGAGTCGTTGTCTCCATCGTCGTTTGGTGTAAATGTATTGGGAATAAATACATAGGGGAAGTCACATTTGGGATCTAATACTGTTATGGATATATCAGCTGTTGCTGAACAACCCTTACTGTCAGTTGCCAGTAGACTAATCGTAGTGTATTCTTCAGGTGAAAAGGTAAATATATATTCCTCTTGTAAATATACTAAATTGTCGTATATAAATTCGTAAGTATCTAAATTCGTTAAATTACTTTGTACAGAAACCTCCGATCCGCTATAGACAGTATCTTGACCACTAAGTAATTCTAGACCCAAAAGTGCATTGCTACCTTCAATATATACGGTCAAACTGTCTTTGCATCCCCAAACATCGGTGTATTCTAAATAATAACTTGATGAGGTGGCAAATGGCATGCTTATCGTATCCTCTGAAATAGTATACGGAGCAGATTCACTTGACCATAAGGATGTGTAATTATCAGGCGTATTAAATACGTAGTGAGTTATATCAGGATAGCAGGGGGTAAATGTAGTATCAAAAGATTGTAGTATATGGCTGGCCAACATCAAACTATCAATCACTGGGCATCCATTGGGATCTAGAGCTTCTAGGAATATTGTCGGTGAATTATTGTTTACTTCCAGTTGGATTTCTGGTGAGTCCCAAATAGTGGTATCTGTATTGTACCAATGCAGATCTGTGAAGATTATGGATGAATCAAGTATTAGACTAAATATGTCCTCCGAACAATTAATGTTTTCAAACCCAATATTGAGGTTCGTCGATTCAAAAGGTAATACGAATACAGAATCATAAACCATACAAGTAGATGAACCGAGTTGTGTGCTTATCTCGGCAATAAATAATGTAGGTTCATCTATGCTGATCGTTATTGTGTCCTCTAAGCTACCAGAAAAGGCGCTGTTAGATAACCAATTCACCGACTGTGTATTGGAAGTTGGTATGCCTATTGTGATGGATTCACCCTCACATAATTTAACAGTATCTGCCTGGTTGATTTGGGTGACTTGCCAATCTATAAAATCTTCGATGGAGAGCACACAGCCATTTTCATAAAAGAAAGTTGCAGTAATTGCAGTAGGTTCCTCTATAATTAAGTCTAAGTTTGATCCAGATATAATTTGGTTGTCAACTATCCAATTAATTGAATCTAAGGTATATTCAGAAGATTCAAAAAATGCGTCAACTGTAATATCAAGTGATTCTTCACAAGAAGAAATATCGTAAGTAAGACCATAATCACTTATGGATTCTTCAATTTCTAAAGGTATGTAGATCGTATCGGCACAGTCACTTAGAGATTCTATCCAATAGGAAGCAATGTAATTGCCTGCTTCCGAATAGTTATGACTGATGGTTTGGCCAATCCCAAATTCATATAATTCATTGTCGTCTCCAAAGTTCCACGTCAGGATGGAGGGATCACTGATTGCGGGATAAAAGTTCTGATTTAATGTGCTACAATTTTGTAGCGTATAATTTGGGAAGGTTCCTGGGTTAAATAAATATACAGAAAAGGTGTCCCTTAAATGGCAGCCATACTCGTTGGTCAGCTCGAAGGATAGGGTATCCCAGCCCTCTTGCAGAGAAAGAAATTCTAGCGTACTATCATTTTGATTTAGAACAAGAGCCGAGGATGTATTCCAAACAACTGTATCATAATTACTGATGTATTGGTTTAAATTAACCGTAAGAATATCTCCAGGACAAATTAGTTGATCTTCTAAGTTTTGCGACTGTGTAATCTCTTGGTTATCAATGCTGATCATTTGGGATATGTCGCAACTGTTCTGTGTGCCATAGCTATGGATATATACATTTGGAAACTCATTTGCACTGACTGTGATATTTTGATTTACAGCAAGTGTATCCTGTTGATCAATAGCCCCTGACCAAAAATAATTAAATGGGGTAGGGCCTGCACTTAATTCAATTGTATCAGCGCAAACTATGAAACTATCCGGTAATTCAAAAGTGGGAAATTCAATAACTTGAACAAACGTACTTAGTGTCTTTTCACAGCCAAGAGCATCTTGTATAATTACGGAATATAAGTTGCTTGTACTTGGAGATACAAAGGGATTAGGTGCATTAGGATTTGATATACCCTGTATCGGTGTCCAAAAATAATCATAATCTAAGCTATAACTTTGATTTAAGAATACAGTATCTCCAATACAAATGGTTAATGTGTCAGCATCTAAGGTTTCTTCAATTTCATTGAGGTAAAGTGTGGTTTCTGCTTCGTAGACACAACCTTCTGATCCAGTTATCTGCAGTGTCACATCCAAGAATCCTGTATTTGGGGGGAAGAAAAGGGTAGGAGCTTCTGCGAAGATGGTCATACCATTGCTAAATACCCAAGTATAGTCTGTTGGATCGCTTCCAAAGGAATTTGGTATTGGATTAAAGTTGATTTCAAATAGATCACTACAACCAATGATATCATATTCGATCGCTGGATTCATACCCGGTGGAAGTATGCTTATTTCTTGTGTGAAAGTATCTGCACAGATAGTAAATGGCTCAGAAATCAACTGAACAATATAAGTGCCATAGTCCTCATAAAGATAGCTTGGACTAAATTCACTGCTTGTGATTTGAGGGTTGTTTTGAAGGTCGAATGTCCAAAGGAATTCATCTGAATTACTACTTTCATTGGTGAATTCTACAGGGTCGTTGGAGCACTGGATATTTGGTGAGAAGAATGATGCAGTAGGGTTTCCACATAGTCCTACATTGTACTGAAAATCTCTTCGAATAGTACTTATGAGTTCATCATCCCTATACTCTTCAATACAGATACCTACGACAAACTGGCCTATTGTATTTGGCGTTCCCGAAAGGATACCTGTCAATGGGTCTATATTGAGTGGGTTTCCTGGGAAGGCATTCAACATATTAGATTCGTTAAAAGGTGGATCAAACCATTCTACAGCCTCATAAGGAGGCGGTTCTGGTGGTTGTGGCTTGGGATTGCCAGTAGGAGGAGGTCCTCCACCTTTAAGTGGCGTACAAAGTTTATAAGCTATGGAATCCATGTCCTGGTCGATAGCAGATTGATCATAGTAAATAGGGAAATCAGCACAGATATATATGGGAGGCCAAGATTGGAATTTGGGGCTTGAATTATTTATTTCTAAGGCCTTTGGTGAAATAAAAACACTAAAGGTAGCTCCTGTTTCAAGTGGTGTAACGATATTGTTTATTGTGCCATTTCTGCAGCATCTTTGATAGACAAGGACATAGCCATTCTCTGAAGCTGCAAGATTGATTGTGTCTTTATACAAAGTAGTGTGTACACAAACTGCAGGAGGTATTACAAGACAGTCATTATAGAGTACCGGAGATAGGGTATCATTCATTAAGGTGTCGAATGGTATTCTTATGTCTTCCACTAGAAAATTTAAAACTGGATCATAAAGCCCTATGGAAACAGTATCGTCAAAGAATACATTCGGATTAGCATTGTAACAGTCTCTAAAGATTGTTAGACTTATCTCATATGAATCTCCCTCAATGTGTGTATAGTTTAGCTCTCCCCCTACGATATGGGTCGCATAAGCCAATTGCCATGAAAGACAAAAAAGAATTACAAGACTGATTACTTTCCTATATAAATAAGGAACTTTTGTTTGGTTATGCATGTATTTGAATATTCTTAGAGTAGAAATAATTCTGCACAGCTTGTTCTCATTTTAAATGCTTTAAGTATAGGCTAAATATAAATATACAAATAATCTTGTATGTCTTAAATAACTGCCTATTTTTACAAGGTCTTACATTAAATATTAATCTTAAGACAAACAGATATGAGTATAAGGAATTTAAAGAATATCGTCTTATTAATTGCAGTTTTTTTAACTTTTTCATCGTGTAAAAAGCCATATGCCGGTAATCACCTAGTGAATGAAACTAGCCCTTACCTGTTACAACACGCTTTTAATCCAGTGGATTGGTTTCCTTGGGGTGAAGAAGCTTTAAATAAAGCCGCTGAGGAGGACAAATTGATTGTGATTTCTGTGGGCTTTGCCTCCTGTCATTGGTGTCACGTTATGGAGGAAGAGTCCTTTGAAGATTCATTAGTCTCTGAGATTATGAATCAATCCTTTGTAAGTGTAAAAGTTGATAAGGAAGAACGACCTGATATTGACGGAATTTATATGGACGCCTGCCAGTTAATACGAAATAAAAGCTGTGGATGGCCTCTAAATGTTATTGCTTTGCCAGATGGTCGACCAGTATTTGCGGGCACTTACTTTGAAAAAGAACAGTGGATTAAGGTTTTGGAGACCTATAAATATAGGATGGAAGAAGAGCGGGATGATCTCGAAGACTTTGCCAATGACCTTAAACGTGAGATTGTACGAAACGATGTAATACCTGATTTCTCTATTGATTCTCCAGTCAAGGATTCAATACTGACTACTTATGCCGAAATGCTTAAGTCCACAATGGACACGCTGTACGGTGGGAGACAAGGGGGGATAAAATTTCCCAACCCAATAAATCTCGATTTTCTTTTATCATATGCTCATTTATATGAAGATAAAGAAGCTTTTGATTTAGTCGAGTTGACTTTAGAAAAAATGGCATATGGCGGAATCTATGACCACATTGGAGGTGGCTTCTCTAGGTATTCTACGGATCGTATATGGAAAGTGCCTCATTTTGAGAAAATGCTATATGATAATGCTCAGCTTATCGCAGTTTATTCTAAGGCATATAGGAGTTTTAAAAATGAAGAGTTTAAGCGTATTGTTCTAGCGACAATTGATTTTTGTGATTCGGAACTTTCGAAGCCTAAGAGTCCTTATTATTCTTCCTTAGATGCAGACTCAGATGGTGAAGAGGGGCGTTATTATGTATGGACAGAAGAAGAGGTAGATGGCTTGTTATCAGATGATAAGATGCTCAATATTTTTAAATCCTATTATCAGATTGGAGGAAGTGGGACTTGGGAATATGATCAAAATATATTATTTCCACAACGAAGTATTGAGTCCTATGCGCTTGACTACAAATTAGATATTGTTGAATCTCGAAAGGCCCTTTCAGATGCTAAAGATATAATTGAGAAAGCGAGGACAGTCAGAAATAAACCTGCACTTGATGATAAAACATTAGTATCATGGAATGCTTTAATGATAGATGGTTTATGTGAAGCTTATCGAAGCTTTGGAGAAGAAAAACATCTTGAGCGGGCAAAAGAAGTTGCTGGATTTATATTGGAAAATATGAAGACAGAGGATGGAAGCCTTTTTAGGAATTACAAAGGAACAACAGCTTCAATTAATGCTTTTTTAGATGACTATGCTAACCTAGCTAAGGCATTTATTAATCTTTATAGTGTGAGTTTTGAAGAACGTTGGCTTTCTGAGGCTCAGAGTCTTGTTGATTATGTTGACGTTCATTTTGGAGATGATAATAGTCAGATTTATTTTTATACTTCTGATGAAGATGATGCGCTGATGACTCGAAAGAAAGAGATTATCGATGGCGTGATTCCTGCATCAAATTCAACGCTAGCTAGAGTGATTTCAGATCTTGGAGTCCTATTAGATAATAAAGAATATAAGGAGCAGAGTATGAATATGCTTCAAACGATTGTGAATAGGCCAAATTTCAAGGAATATATAAGCTTTAATTCAAATTGGGGGATATTGTATCTCGAAAAAATGAGAAAAGTATATGAAGTTGTTGTAATGGGGCCTGATTCAGAACCTAATAGATCAGCTTTGATGGCCATGTATGCGCCGAATATATTCTTTATGGGTAGTGATGCTCAAAGTGAATTACCTCTGCTTCAGGGTAAATTTGTAGATGGAGCAAATTATATTTACGTATGTAAATCTAGTATGTGTAAATTTCCTGTTGAAACTGTTGAAGAAGCAATCGTTTTACTCGAAAAAGAATTTAATCAAGATATTAATTTGTAAACCACTTTCTTTTTATGAAACTCAATCAATTAATACTAGCGTGTTTTATTATAGCTCTTGTAAGTTGTACTAATGAGGATTCCTCTAAAGATCAGTCTGATTGGCTGACAGATATGGAAAATGAGCTAGCTGAAAATCCAACTGATGAGATGGTTGAAGAGTATCTTTATATTCTGGACTCTTTGATTGATACGGATATCACGAACCATGAACGGAACGCAAAGTTGCTCTCAAGAGCATCTGCTTTTCAGTATAACCTTAATAAACTGCAAAGTTCTATTGACCTAATGACTAGATCACTAAAGTCTTATCCAGAGGTAGAGGACTTCAGAGATAATCTACTGACATTAAATGAACTTTCGAGTAAGTTTAATAAAGACAATAAGTTAGATTCCTTAAATAAATTATTGATATCCACATCTTTTGATGAGGAGGGTAATAGTAAGGCGGATGTGGATCTTTCGTTTTACTTAGATGATATAGAGTCAACTCAGCAGATGATTTATAGCAATTCTAATAACCCAAACTTTAAGATGGCTAGACGTTATGTTCAAATGGTAGAGTTCTTTGCACTCGCTAATCCATCGAATACTAATATTCCTGATCTCTTATATGAAGGTGGTAAGGTTGCTGAATTAATTAAGAATTCAGTTAAAGCTGTTGAACTTTTTGAGTGGTGTAACAAGAATTACGGAGATTCTGAAATTGCTCCAGCTAATCTGTTTATGCTTGCCTTTACCTGTGAAGATGGACTTAAAGATGATGCTAAAGCAGCTACCTACTATAAGACATTCATGGAGAAGTATCCTGATCACGAAATGTATAGCTCTGCTGAATTTTTATTGAGCAACATTGATAAAACAGACGAAGAGATTCTGAATGAACTTCGAAAGAAATAAAAAAAAGACAAGCCGATTAGGCTTGTCTTTTTTTGTTGAAGCTTACAGGAAAGTCAAATTTAGGCGGTAGTGCAGACCCTGTACCATTTATCTTTACCTCCAACCTGAACGTAGAGCTAACGTTTTGTTCTCGCTTTAACAGGGAAACTAAACCACCTACTATAAAGTTTTTCTTGCCTAGTTTGTCCATACTGGATTGCAGCATTTCGTATTCTAATCTAAACGGAAACTGTCTAGATTCTCCATCTTCTAATTTGAAGTTTAATTCAAGGATTTTTCCACCTAAAATGAATTCATCAATCTTGAGTGACTCTTTTTTGCCCCTCTTGTACTTTTCTATGAATCTGATATGAATATCCTCTATAGTCTGAGCGCGGATTGAATGTAATTCAATATTTCCTTCGATACAGTAATCTTCTTGACGGAGTGGTTCTTTTAGATCTAGCCTAGCTTTTACACCTTCTATACCTAGCCAATTTTTGAATTTATTGATCATTCCTATGTCTTTTAAACAAGTTTACTGATAAGATAGGAGAATGACCACAATATTCTATGTTAGGTATTTATTTTTAGACTAAGTAAATTGTTTGTGCCACGAGTCTTTAAGAGCAACCCTCCAGCTCGATTCCAATTCGTGCTTGCTATTAATGAGGTTGTTAAAGAATGTTGTTTGATCATTGATTTGACCGTCTTTATAAGCCTGCTCCATATCATCCTTATGGATTGTTCTAAGTGTTTCACCTTCTAGGTAAGCGAAATTTAAACGATCAAAAAAGCTACAGGATAATTTTATCTCAAGATCTTGAACCATTTTTACAGAACTATCAATACTACAGCCTGAAGCCGCTTCACTTCTTTCATCTACTAAAAGGATAAGGAATTTATTGAAGGCTAAAAGACCTGTTGCAAACAATTGTTTAGAGTGTGCCGTCCAATTCGTTATGAAAGTATCTAGATCAGATTCAATAATATCCTGTTCGGATTCTGTGAAGGTACGATCTGCCTGATAGATCCATACTCTGCTATGGTCGGGCATTGCTTTGAAGTCTACCATTATTACTGATTGTTTATAATTAATTCCGCTAGGTCATAAACCATTACTGAATCTTGTTTCTCTTTTGCTTTGACCCCATCTGTCATCATTGTAAGACAGAATGGGCAATTTACAGCGATAATTTCGCTGCCGGTGTCAAGTGCTTCCTCTACACGCTCAATATTAATACTTTTCTTTCCTGCTTCATCTTCTTTAAACATCTGAGCACCTCCTGCTCCACAGCAAAGTCCATTTGTTCGGCATCGCTTGAGCTCCACCAAATCCGTATCAAGTTCTTCGAGTACCTTTCTAGGAGCTTCATAAACGCCATTTACTCGACCTAAGTAGCAAGAATCATGGTAAGTGATTTTCTTTCCTTTAAAAGTCCCACCTTCTGTCATTTTGATCCTGCCTTCATCTATAAGTTCCTGCAAGAGTTGTGTATGATGAATAACTTCATAATTTCCACCAAGATCTGGATATTCATTTTTTAGAGTATTAAAGCAATGTGGACATGTTGTAACAATTTTATCAACTCCATACATGTTCATTACCTCTATATTCTGTAGCGCAGTCATCTGAAAAACAAATTCATTTCCTGCTCTTCTTGCTGGATCTCCTGTGCAACTTTCTTCTTGTCCTAGGATGGCAAAATTCATGCCAACCTGGTTTAAGATTTTGGTAAATGCAACAGTCACTTTTTGAGCTCTGGCATCAAAACTTCCGGCACAACCTACCCAAAATAAAATTTCAGGTTTTGTTCCCTCGGCTGCATACTCAGCCATTGTCTTTACATTTATCTTTTCAGCCATCGGACTAATCGTTTTCTTTATTTAATTCGTTTACCCACTGATCTCTAGATTCTGACATAGACCAAACTGCCCCATTGTTCTCTATAGAGTTAAACATAGGTAACCATTCCGTTGGACCGGCAGATTCCGTAAGCAACTCATATCTCCTCAATTTCAAAATGGATTCCATTGGGTTTATAAGTATTGGACAGGCTTCTACACAGGCATTACATGTTGTGCAAGCATGGATTTCTTCTTTACTTATGTAGTCAAATAAGCTTTTACCATCGTCAAAATTTTCAGCTGATAGAACTGCATTTTCTGATTTTGCATCGTCCCGTATGTACTCAGGATTTCCACTTCTTATTTTATCACCAACTTCTTCCGCTCGATCTCTAATATCCATCATAACTTTTCGAGGGGATAATTTCTTGCCTGTCATGTTTGCTGGACAAACGGAGGTACAACGACCACATTCTGTACAAGTGTACGACTCCAGCAGATTTCTCCAGCTAAGAGTTGTTACATCATTTGAACCGAATACTGGTAATTCTTCCATTTCCGCAGAATCATCAAATGCAGCTTCGGGGTCCATCATGCTTTTTACTTCATTCATGATGGAATCCATGTTTTCCATTTTTCCTCTGCTATCCAGTTTAGAATAGTAGGTGTTTGGAAATGCAAAAAATATATGCAAGTGTTTAGATTTTGGCAAATAATTGATGAATCCAAATACAACAAGTATATGCAGCCACCAGCCAAATTTTTCTATGATATGCAGCGTATGAATGTCAAGACCTCCAAAGATAGCTGGACCTAAGTTTGAGCTTATTATTAGATTCAAGGAATAGCTTGTTTCTCCTTTTGCCTGAAGTGCCATATCTGCTCCGTTCATACTAAATATGCCTATAAGCAGAAGGAATTCACCATAAAGAATCAAGTTTCCATCTAGTTTTGGCCATCCATTCATCTCGGCTTTATGGAATCTTGGAAGTTTTAATAAGTTTCTCCTTGCTAAGAATACAAAGGTTGCAACAAATGCAAGTGCAGATAATACCTCTATGAAGTTAATGATGAAATTGTACAAGCCACCAAGCATGCTAGCAAAGAATCTATGAGATCCAGTGAAGCCATCAATAAGAATTTCTATTAATTCTATCTGAGTCATTAGAAATGCGACGTAGATGAATAGATGGAATATAGCTGGCACAAATCTCTTGAACATCTTTTGCTGTCCAAAAGCAACTAAAAACATATTTTTTAATCGAAGGGAGGTGTCTCCTTCAATCTTTTCTTCTTGCCCCAAAAGGATATTTTGCCTTATCTTATTAAACTGGAAGGCAGCATAGCCAAAGGTTAGGATACTTAGAATTGCAAATATGATTTGTCCTATCATGATGTATGCGAATTTTCGCTAAATATAATAATGTTGAATATATTTTCCCAAATACCTAGTTTGGAATTAAATACTTAACACAAATGTTCAAAGAATTTTATAAAAAAAAAGAATAATATCGTACTAGATTAATCTTATTAGTAATTTGGATTACATCTAAATAATCCACAAATTATTTTCATTATGCAAATTTTAGATCACAATCAAATTCTACAGAAGGTAAAAAGATTATCTTACCAAATAGCAGAACGCAATCTAAACGAGAAGACGATTGCTATACTAGGTATAAATAAAAATGGTCTTCGATTTGCAAAAATGGTTGTAGCTGAGTTGTCAATTATACTTCCAGATACTACATTTATTCTATCTAATATATCTTTAAATCCTGCCGATCCAGTATCAAATCCTATTACGGTTTCAGCAGATATTGATCAATTAAGGGATAAGTCCATCATCATTATTGATGATGTCGCAAATACAGGAAGAACCTTATATTTTGCTCTTCAGCCTTTAATGGTCATGGTTCCTAAATGTATTGAGGTCGCTGTACTGATAAATAGAGAACACAAATCTTTTCCAATAAATGTTGATTATCAGGGGCTTTCCCTTGCTACTACTCTTAAAGAAAATATAGAAGTTGATCTTTCTGATGAATCAAATTTTAAAGCATTTTTAAACTAAGGATGCTATTTTATCATAATTAATACTAAAGTGGGAGTTGTTGTAGATTACTTTATGATCTTTTACAACTATAAGTTGAGGTGATTGATGCATGACCTGAGTTTTCTCAGCTATATAATCAGATAAAGATCTGTATGAAAGGAGATCTAGATAGTATAGATCTAATTCTTCAACATCAATATCCCATTGTTCTTCTAGTCTTGTCTTTACTTGCACCGAAATTCCACATCTTGTTGAATGCTTGAAAAAAGCGATTTGCTTTTTTGTTGAGGACTCCAGGGCTTGATCTATTTGTTCTTTATTTTCAAGTAAAATCCAATTAGAAGGTATGCCATCTTTTCCAGCTTTATTGATATTGTTCAAAAATCCCATGACAAGCTTAATTTAATAATTAGTAATTTAGCTTAAGTAAACTAACGTGTGTTTCAACTATGAAAGTTGCTTTGCCGTGCAAAATTAGTCAAAATATACATGGACATTGAATTCTTTAGAGCATATTGTTTAAATAAGGTCGGAACTACCGAGGAATTTCCATTTGATGACAAAACTTTAGTGTTCAAAGTAATGGATAAAGTATATGCATTGTGTCGTCTTGAGTCAGATCCCATGCAAGTAAACTTAAAATGTGATCCTGACCGCGCAGAGGATCTTAGGGATAGCTATACTTCTGTAATTCCTGGATATCACATGAACAAAAAGCATTGGAATACACTTGTTATGGATGGTGATATTCCTTTTGGATTGTTTAAAGAACTTATTGATCATTCTTATGAATTGGTTTGTAACAAACTCTCAAAAAAAACGAAATTAATACTAGTTAAGAAGTATGAAGAAAGTTGATTATTTAATCATTGGACAAGGAATTGCAGGCTTAAGTTTTGCCTATCAACTCATGAATGCAGGTAAATCATTCCTTGTTGTTGATACCCCTCAATTAAAGTCTTCTTCTTCTGTAGCAGCTGGTATAATGAATCCAATAACCGGAAGAAGATATGTTAAGTCATGGATGTTTGATGACCTTCTAAAAGAAGCGGAACAGTTTTACTCAAGCCTAGAGACTCTGTTGGATTGTAGAGTTTTTCATAGGATACCTATTGTTCGTTCTTTGTTTAATCATCAAGAGGAGCAGGATTGGTGGATTAGAAGACAAGATCAAGATTATATCCCTTACATGCATCCACCTATGAATAATGATGCATTTCCAAAAGGTTTTAAAAAAGTTTTTGCCTTCGCAAAGGTAGCTAAAGGCGGTAGAGTTGATATTCATGGCTTAGTTGAAGCCTTCAAAGTTTATCTGAATGAGCGAGGTCTGATAATTTCAGATCTTTTAGATTATAAAAGTCTTGACCTTAGAGATGATCACTGCGTTTGGAAAGAACAATCATTTGGTAAAGTAATCTGTTGTGAAGGGGCTCATGTTATGAACAATCCCTTTTTTAGGCACTTACCATTTAATCCATCGAAGGGGGAGGTCTTGATTATAAAAGCACCTGAACTTGAGGGTAATAGTGTATTTAAAAATAGGATATTTATAGTTCCAGTTGATCCTCCCTTTTATTGGGTAGGATCTCAGTATAAAAGAAGTTATACCGATGATAATCCAGAGGCGGAGTCCAAGCATTTTTTAACCGAACGCTTAGAGGAAGTGATGGATAGCCCTTATGAAATAATAGAACATAAGGCTGCCATTCGCCCTACTGTCAAAGACCGCAAACCTTTTTTAGGAGTACATCCAGATCACAGTTGTCTGTATTTGTTCAATGGATTGGGGACTAAAGGTGCAAGTTTAGCACCGTATTTTTCTAAACATTTGTATGCCTTTATCTCTGAAGGACAGCCTCTGATGGCAGAAGCGGATATTAAACGGTTTTATTAAAATTTAAGGATGCTTTTTAGGATATATTTTATTCTCGTTTCGTGTCTATTATTTGTCGTTAATACTCTTAATGGTCAGTCCAGTGGTTCGGAAGACAAGGACCTTATTTATATCCAAGCCCTCTTTAAATCTGGTAAGCTCCAATTGGCAGAGCAATCAGCAGAAATATTATTGGGTCAGCGGGCTGCAAATGGCTCTGTAGGTGAATTCTATCAGGCACTAGGCATTACTTACAAGGTAAAACGTGCAATAGAAGAGAAGCGTGGAATTCCTGCCGTTTATAATTATCTGAATGACGAGCGAAAGGGCTTAAAGAAAGAGAAGCTCCTTTTGTTGAGCTATTTTCAAATTAGAGCATTAAGAGAGTATTATTTAGATTGTTTGAATCTAGAAGACCCTTGGATTTTAAATAGGGATCCCGAGTTTAAGGCAAATGTACTAGAGCTAATATTAAAACTATCTAAGCGTGTTGTTAAGTCTAAATACTACGGAAGATATCCACTGTCTGATTATCCTGAGGTCTTTTCTAGTCGAGAAGAGACCTTTAGAATAAATGAATACCTAATCGATAAGGTAGTAGATGAAATTATTGTTTTTTGTCATACAGCACTTTTACTCGAACGAAAGTCTTACGAGCTACTTGAGGTAAACATAAGTGATGACAAGGGGCTATACTTTGAGTTACAGGCTCCTGATAAAGTGTTTCAGGTTGCGCTTGTTGATTTATTACAGGATTGCTACTCGACACGGTTAAGGGCATTGAGCTCAACAAAAAGGGACTCCTTAGTGCCAATAATTCTGCTTAAGGGTGTACTAGAATTGAATACCGTTTTTACGATTCTGTCATTTGATTCGGTAGTTCGACATGTAATTAATTTATCCGATGGGGTGGTCAAAGATTACTTATTGCTTGAACATGGATTTTGGAGGTTTGATAATGATCAAGAAGCAATAGTACGGTTTGGAAAAGAACTACTGAAGGATTGCGATCGTATGATAAGCAGTTATCCAAAAACCTATTTTTTACATATTAATAGTAGGGTATTAAAAAGTAAGCTAAAATCTACAGCTCTAAGTGTAAAAGGACTGAGAAAGGTTTATCCTTTTCAGGTTCATGAAATGACAATAGAAAGCCAGAATCTCGATTCACTGTATTATATACTTTGCTCGAATCCATTGAGTGGGGAAGGTTCTATAAAAGGACTTTACCAGAGGAGAAACTTTGATGCACTCAAAACTTATGCGAAGCAATACAAAATATCTGAAGGTTCACTTGAAGTATATGACCCTTCGTTAGGTGTAAGGAATTTAAATACTCTAAAAATACTCGGTTTAGCTGAAGGATCTTATTGTTTGTTTGTTGGATCTAAACAAAGTGTTTTTGAAGGTGAGCTAAGCTTATTAGAATATGAAGTTTCTCGGGAGTCAATTATCGTTTATGAGCCTTCTCTCGGCGATACTTTGAGGTATGATTTTAGTTTACAGGATTTTTCTTCTTCTTTTATCGACCTTGATGCACAAAATCAATTTAATAAAGTCGATTATTTGCCTTATTTCTTTTTTGATCAGAAACAACTCTATCTGGATAAGAGGGATACACTAAGTGTTAATGGCTCATTTTTACGTTTAGGTAGTGATGGACGACTTAATTTACCAGAAAATAAGCCTATCGTTTTGAATAAAGTTTTTCAAGGAAAAGGTTTAGACTTACTGGCTGTTGGGAATACAGATGCCTATGGATCTATAACTTTATCGGTATTTAATATACCTGGGCAGCGATCATATTTTGAGTTTTTGCCAGCATCTCGAGAAGGTTATGTGAATTCAGATATTTTTGGTAAGTGGATTGAAAAGCATACTGAACCTTATGGAATACGGAAGGATAGTATTGGCTCTCAATCTAGGTTTTACTTGAATAAAGACCACTTTGGTTCAAGTGATACTTTAAGGTTGAATTCTAAAAGAGCATTTCAAGGTTCTGGATGTGTGATGCTCTCTTTAGACGGGCAGAAGGTCCAATTGCTAACTATAGATGAACTTAAGTCATGGAAGCTGCCACTTGCGACTGACTCTAGGTCGGGCCAGCATGTGTTGGAGTGTTTTTATCTTGATCGAGGTAAACCACAGTATCAGCAATTATTTTTTAATGTATCAACTTCTATTCCTTCTGCCGCTATTGAATTGACACTGGAGGAGGGGGCAGAAGAAGGTGTTTATCTGTCTGGAAAATACAAAGCATTCAATGAAGGTGATGTTTTGCTTGTTTTCGGATCTGTTTTAAGCGAGCAAGAAAGGAGTGAAATAAGGCTTAGTGCAATAGAAAGAGTGATACGAGATAGTCCACTTCAAAAAATGATCAAACAATTTTTTTCCTCTTCTTTTGAAAAAAACAGTCAGAATATTGATTCTTCTAAATATTTGCGTCAATCGTTCCCATTCGTTAAGCGCTTTAGAGAATATGGGTGTATGACTTTTGATTACAGGATAAGTGCGAATGCTACATTCATTAGTCCCAAGGTGGGTGATCGAGTTGAATCTAATGCTGTGGAGGTGTCTGAAACAAACTTTTGGGGCTTTCCTAAGCTTAGTGTTTTTCCTATAAATTTGTATCAAGCACAGAGAGCTACTATTTCCCGCATAATACCTATGGATAGTAAGACCTCTTTTAGTATCGATTTGCCAGAGATGAGCGAGGGTGAATGGTATTTTAAGCTTTTTTTAATGGATTCAGAGGGTTCGCTTAAACGACTAGAATATGAGCTAAAACAATAAGATTTGCTCCTTTTAGTATTGTTTTGTTTAAATTCTATCTGCATTTGTCGAAAAAATGGGACTTTTTAGTGAAAATCGAATCATATTAGTTCTATGGAAATTAAGCCAGGTAAAAAAATTGCAAAGTTTGCAGCAAATCAGGTTAAAAAGAAATTTATGAACTCAGATAATGGAAAACCTTCTGAATCAAGACATGCAGATACGATCATACGTAATCATGTGGTTTGGTCTATGGGGGCTGGATTGGTCCCTATAATTGTATTGGACATCGTTGCGGTTTCTGCAACTCAGATTGATATGATAAGACAATTGTCAAAAGCATATGGAAAAGAGTTTAATGAAACGCAAGGAAAGGCAATCGTCTCTGCATTAGCTTCAAGTACTTTTGCTCGCATGGGCGCTCGCTCTCTTGCCAAGATGATTCCGGTGGTAGGTTCTATTATTGGAGGTGTCACTGCTTCTATTTTTGCCGGTGCCTCAACCTTCGCATTGGGTCAAGTTTTTAAAAAGCATTTTGAATCTGGGGGTACGATTTTAGACCTTGATGTAGATCGTTTTAAGTCTATGTATAAGGAACAATTTGAAAAGGGTAAGGAGATCGTAGATAAATGGAAAGGTGAGATTATTGATAAGGATGATCTTTCTTCAGATTTAGATAATAATGATCCAGGAAGAGCTCCAAAAGAAGAGATCAAGCAGGAAGTAGTAAAAGAGGAGCCAGCTGAAAAGACAGAGAAAGATTTGATCGTGGATAAACTGCACGAATTGAAAGAACTTCGAAAAAATGAATTAATATCAGAAAAGGAATATGCGAATTTAAAAGATAATTTGTTGAAAAAACTTTCTGAATTGTTGTAACGTTTATGAGCCGGTTGCTTAGACATGTAGTCTTGCAATCGGCTCTGTTTTTTGACTTTCAAAGCGCTTGTCCTCGTAAGCAAAAGCTCCAGCAACAGCTATCATAGCTGCATTGTCCGTACAATATTCAAATTTAGGTATGAACAACTCCCAACGATGCTTTTCTGCTTTAGCCTTTAGGTCTTCTCTTAGTTGAGAGTTGGCAGATACTCCACCAGCAATAGCAATTCTTTTTATTCCTGTTTCTTTAGAAGCTCTAACTAATTTGCCTAATAAAACCTGTACGATAGTCTCTTGGATGGATGCACAGATATCAGCTTTATTGTTTGTGATAAAGTCAGAATCCTTTTTCATTTCGCGTTGGAGGAAATATAAAATTCCGGTTTTGAGTCCACTGAAGCTAAAGTTTAGGCCTTGAATTCTAGGTTTTGAGAACTCGAATTTTGGAGTTCCTTGTTTTGCTAGTTTATCGATTAATGGTCC
>JAQXAY010000167.1 GCA_029252685.1 Saprospiraceae bacterium
AGGCTTCGAGGTCTGCTAGTTTCTGTGCGACAGCCTCAATGGTAGGATTACCATATCTACCATACACGTGGCCTTCTTCTTTACCAGTAAAAATATCTATGCCTTGTTCTATATCTTCAAATACAAAAGAAGAGGTTGCGAAAATAGGAAGAATGTGCGGTTGGGTGGTTACTGGAGGCTTTACCTCCTTCACACATTTTGAATTAAATGATTGCATATGAACAGTTATTTTTATCTAAACTATCGAATTGATTCAAAGGTTCTGTTTTTTGATGTACTTTTGTGTAAAATATGGCCTTTGCGGTTGGTGTTAAAAATATAAAATTGAGACAAGTGGAGCAAAAGGAATTACCAGAAATAGAAAATAATGATCAATCTTTCGTAGAACTTACGGAAATTTTGGTTGATCCTGGGCAGGAGCAGGTTCGTGTGGACAAATATTTAATGTCTAAGATTAGTGGTGTAACCAGAACCAAAATTCAGAATACTGCTAAGGCAGGATCTATTTTGATCAATGGTAAACAGGTTAAACCGAATCATAAGGTAAAGCCTAACGATAAGATTGAGGTTTTTTTGGTGAAGCAACCAGAGAATGAGACCTTGATTGCTGAAGATATTCCTTTAGAAATCGTTTATGAGGATGATCATGTGCTTGTAATAAACAAACAAGCAGGTTTAGTGGTGCATCCAGGTATAGGGAATCCCAATGGTACTTTAGTAAATGCTTTGAAATTCTATTTCAAGGATACAGATTTGCCTGTGCTTGATGGTAATATGGAAAACCGGATTGGTTTAGTACACCGAATTGATAAGGACACATCAGGGCTTATGGTTATTGCAAAGACAGAGTTTGCAATGGCTCATTTAGGTAAGCAATTTTTTGACCACAGTATAAAGAGAACCTATACTTCTTTGGTATGGGGAAGTCCTGAGCCTGAGAAAGGGAGTATAGAGACGCATATAGGTCGTCATCCACAGCATAGGATTCTAAGATTTGCATATCCTGATGGAGAAGAAGGAAAATGGGCAAAGACGCATTATAAAGTCGTTTTGGATATGTACTACGTTTCTGTAGTAGAATGTACGCTAGAGACTGGGAGAACGCACCAGATTCGAGTTCATATGCAATATCTTGGCCATCCCTTGTTCAATGATCATAGGTATGGTGGAGATGCTATCCGTAAAGGGACTGTCTTCAACAAGTATAAGCAGTTTGTACAAAATTGTTTTGAAGAATGCCCTCGTCATGCTCTGCACGCATCTGAGCTTGGCTTTGTGCATCCAGAGACTGGGGAAGATCTCTTCTTCAAGTCTGAAATGCCATCTGATATGAAGTCTTGTGTAGACAAGTGGTATAATTATGTAGACACGAAACGAACAAAGACAGATGGCAAATGATCCATCTATATCGAGGGTTAAAGATTGGGTCAAAGATTGGGTGATAGCACTAGACTTGTGTCCATTTGCATCCAAACCTTTTCAGCAGGATAAGATTAGGTATACTGTTTTTAAGGGGACGGAGGTTTTTGATTTGATGGATCAATTCATCGAGGAGTTGAAAATCCTTTCTAACCAATCAGATACAGATACTACAATTTTAATCTTAGATCAAATATTAGAAGGGTTTGATGATTATTTGGATGTTTATTATTTCTTGGAAAGCAAGCTGGACGATTTTGACTATGAGGACGATTTTCAGTTAGCGTCTTTTCATCCGGAATATTGTTTTGAGGGGGAGGATGAATCTTCTAACTCTCATTATACGAATAGATCGCCTTTGCCTTTAATTCATATACTCCGTGTTGAACAAGTGGAGGCTGCCAGAACATTTTATCCGGATATAGAATCAATACCGGACCGGAATATTGAAAAAATGGACCAAATGCGTCCTGAAGTTATAAAAATTAAATTCGATGAATTTAAAGAAGAGAATTGACCTAATGGTTCGCTTGGGCGAGCATATTTTAGCAGGCGACGAGTTGTTAGAGGCTTGGATGAGCAGGACCTTTCATACCAATAGGTGGTTTACTTTAGAAAATCAAAAGGAGTCCATTCAGGCTATTGCCAACAGATTCTTGAACAGAACGAATTTGGAGCGATGGACTTCAGAATATGGCCTTGAGCCAAATCAGCCTAAATCAGTAGGTTTGATTCTAGCTGGAAATATACCAATGGTAGGATTCCATGATGTCTTGTCCACCTTTATAGCAGGACATCAAGCCCAGGTAAAGTTGTCTGATAAAGATCCCTTCGTAATGAAGTATTTATTTGATTTGTTGATAAAGTTTGATCCTTCTGCAGAGCCTTATTTTAGAGTAGTAGACAAGCTAAAGGACTTTAAAGCGGTAATAGCAACAGGTTCAAATAATACGGCACGTTACTTCAATGCTTACTTTAAGCATGTCCCAAATATCATACGTGCAAATAGAACTTCCATTGCGATCATAGATGGTCAAGAAACAGAAGAGGATGTACAGGCACTCGGACAGGATATCTTTCGATATTATGGATTAGGTTGTCGCAATGTTTCTAAATTGTACGTACCTGAATCTTACGATTTTCAATTCTTATTGGAAGAGCTTCACTCGTTTAAGAGTATTGTGTTGAATGATAAGTACAAGAATAACTTCGATTATAACTACGCTTTGTTTGAGATCAATAGAACGCCATATATAAATAACGGATGTTTATTATTGATAGAGGATTCCTCTTTGCATTCTAGAATTGCTTCTTTGCATTTTGAGTTTTATAAAGATGAGAAAGAACTAGAACATAAATTAGATGCTGTAAAAGGGGAGTTGCAATGTCGTGTATCTCGAACAGGTGAGGGGAGTAATATTCCTTTTGGGAAAGCCCAGGAACCTGAGCTTTGGGATTATGCCGATGGGGTGGACACCTTATCTTTTCTTTCCTCTATATAAATAAGAAAAGGTAGTTCAGCTGAACTACCTTTTTTTATTTATACGTATTAACTACTTGTCTAGTTGAAAACAACTTTCTGTGTAGAAATACCTGCTTCAAAACGTATCTGTACATAGTACATACCGTTTATCATGTCATTACGGTTAAGTTCGAAGGTGCTGTTATTAACTTCAAAGTTAGTAGCAACAGTTCTTCCTTGTAGATCATAAACCACTACATCCAACATTGGGCTCTCGTCATTTGACGTGAACACGATTGATGAACTTGCTGGGTTTGGACTGAACTTAAGACCTACTGCAGATGCTGAAACAACTTCTTTAGTATTTGAGTAACCTGTAAGGTCACAGTTTAGGTCCATAGTGATACAAGTCCTTGGAAGTACATAATTATAAATACTATCCAAGTATATTCTTGCTGCCTCTGGATCTGATGGTTCTGAAGAGTTTGGATTGTCATCTGCCCAAAACTGCCATGGAGCTGATTCAGTTGGATCTTCAACAAGTAAAGGCATTAATCCTTCGAAGCCATCATTATTTACATTTGCTGCTTCAGAATACGAGTCATTGAATCCAAAGTCTGTCCAAGCTTGGTTGTTTCCGAAAGCAGTTTGGATAGATGCTACAGTGTATGCACCACAAGCTTCAACAACTGGTAGATTTACAACTGGTACATTTACAATACCACAAGTATAGGGTGCAAATGGATCAGTAGGAGTTTGGAATGAAATAATTGGCGCTTGTCCAGCGTCTAACCAAGTGGTATCACCTAATGCACCACCCATGTTTACTGCTATAGAAATATCTGAAGAGTATCCTATGTGATTCGGATAAGCCAAAGTATCTCCAAGGTTAAATCCTGTTACTGCCGAATTAACTGCATCAACAACACCTACAGATGTTCCGTAGATATCTCCATTAATTGCTTCCTGAATCATTGGGTAAGGAATTGTACCTCCAGTACCATCAGGAATCTCTGTAATGAATTTAGGAATCAATATCTTTTCGTAAGCATCAAGAGCTGCCGTATTTAGTGTCAAGTAACCACCTGTTCCATCACCCCAAATACCTATTTTCTCCGGGTTGATTCCATATGGGTTACCAAGTTGGTCAGCACTTAATCTCATGTATCTAACTGCTGTTCTTGTATCCTGAATACCTCTGTAAGCTGCATTGATAAGACCAAATACACGCTGATCCTGTGTAGGAGCAAGTGGATTCCATCCAGATCTGTAACTAACTGCAGCTGCAACAAAACCTCTTTTAGCAAGATCAGTACAGATTTCAACTAAAACAGAATCTTCTTTTGTACCTCCCGTACCTCCATTATCTGGAAAAGGCAGGAAGTTACCAGTGTGAAACAAAAGGTATACAGGTCTATCTGTTTCTGTATCATTTGTAGGTGTGTACACATCCATCATCAATGGCTGAGCAATAGCTTCTCCAATGGCAGGTACGTTATAAGTAATTACGGTAGCATTTACTCCATACATTACATTGGTCGTTACTGTAACATCATCAAAAATGGGATCTAAGTAACGTTGTTGCGCATTTACTGTAGTTCCTAGAATACAGCAAATAAACGTTGCTAATAGTAAAACTCGATTCATAGAATATTATTTAATGGTTAATTATTTTTTTACAAATTCGTAATTTAATGCCACATAGGCTATTCTTCCTATTTTTGGACCTCCATAAGTTTGACTTATTTGGGTGTTCAAAAGATTGGATCCACCAATCTTAAGCGTAGTATTTATTTTTTTGAATTGGTAGTTCACTTGTCCGTCTAACAAAGAATATCCCGGGATAAATCCCGTAAACTGCGGAGATCCTTCAAAAATAAATCCTTCAATCCATTTGTAGTTTATGTTGAAGCCAAATTTGTTGAAAATATCTCTACCTGATATACTAATATTAAACTTGTGTTCTGGAGTATTGAAAGCCGGTATTATAGGGTCATCCAAATCTTGGTTAAGTTTATTCCAAGAATAATTCCCAGACAATTGGTAAAGGTCTAAGAAGTAGTAATTTAAGCCTATTGAAAACCCTTGAGTGGTAACCTGGTTAGTCGAATTAGCTGCAAATCTATAAGCTTGTACTTCTGGGAACGGTATAGTTTGATTTGGATCAAATTCTAAATCAAGACCTAAGTTATAACCGATAAAATCGTCGTAGAAACTATAATAATAGCCTGCATCTACATATATCCTTTCGAATAAGGTTGTTCTCAATCCCAGTTCAAAGGTTTTTACGCGTTCAGGCTGTATAGGGTCGATATCAAAATAGACTAAGGTATCTTTATTTAGTGTATACCTAAAGTCATCAAAAGATTCAATTGTCGCAAGGCTATCTGCACCATTTAGGTTTCCAGATAAGATAGCAGGTCCTACGTTTAGGTATAAATACTGGTCTGAAAGCGTTGGGTTTCTAATGGCAGATGAGAAAGAAGCTCTTAGGTAGGTATCTTTATTTGGATTGTAAACCAAAGAAACAGCAGGTGTAGGAATCAAATTAAAGTTTTGATTCTTGTCTAATCGTATTGTTGCGTTCAATTTTAGTTTGCGATCGAAGTAATAATCCTCAATACCGGTATAAAATCCAGCTTCAATATTTGTAATTCGTTCTCCAGGTATGGTGTCACTAAAGATTGTACCTTCTGAATTAGGTGTATATAATCTACCATTGGCACCAACAACCCATGATTCTACGAAACTAGGCTCAAACTTATATTCTCCATGCATATGATAGAGTGCTGATTTGTCGTAGAATTTTGTTCCGTTTTCTATAGAATTTGACTTTGCGGATGTTATTTCATTGAAAGCTTCTTCGAATTCAGGGGTCCCTGGTTCTAAGAAATTAGTAGTTCCATCAATAACAGGATCTGCCAGGTTTGCAAAGTCAGCAGACATTTGATGCCAGATGGTTAGAGAATCTTGATAATTAACTATCCATTGGTCTGCAGCGTCCTGATCAAAAGTAGGAGGGAAGGTCGAAAAATCAAGTTGTGGGTAACCCAATTGATTGATTTTAGGACTTATTTGTCCTAGCCAATGGCTTGTATAGTTTGCAGCCCAATCCTCATTTGACATCGCTCGTTCTTGAAGTCTAAGTGCTGTAAAGTATGGATCGTATGAATCTCCGCCATCTTCCTTTGTCTGGAAGGCACGGATAAAGTATTTATCTTTTTTTCTAAACTCCAATCTGTTTTGGAAGAATAAAATATTTTTCAAACTGAATCTATTATCACCCTGATAAACGGTTGTACCCCAACCAAAATTCGATGCGATAATTAATTCTGGAGAATCATATGGATTGTCTGGGTCCGTTCGAAAGTGAACAGCTGCAGAACCTTTAGCGTTTCTCGTGCCATAATCAACAAGATCTGACTCGCGGTATCCATTACGATGAAAAATCCCCAAGCCTGGATAAGCCCAAGGTGAAGCTGTTGAGAAGTCATTTGCAGGGAAATATTCATCTCCGTAGGTATTTACTTGATCCCAACCTCCGGCATTACCAAACAAGGATGCAGATCCATCCACGGCCTGATCATTGTCTGCTACCCAATCGTCTGCTTGTAAATAATATAAATTAAACTTGTAAGCGATATGTTCTTTACCATCTTTATTTGTAAAGGAATCAGCATATCGAATGGCTCCCTCTAGAATGTTTCGATCTCCTCTTTTTACACTTGCGCTTAAACCTTTAGTGAAAAATGGATTTTTAGTCTCCATACTAATAACACCATTGAAGGCATTTGGACCATAAAATGCTGAATTTGCACCGACAACAATATCCACTTTCATTACATCCAGTTCTGATGCTCCTAAGAAATTTCCTAAGGAGAAGTTAAGACCTGGTGCCTGGTTATCTACACCATCGATGATTTGAAGTGATCGAACCGGACTTGTTGAGTTGAATCCTCTTGTGTTGATGACTTTAAAGCCGATACTTGCAGCTGTAAGATCCACACCTTTAAGTGTACCTAAGCCTTCGTAGAAACTCTCTGCTGCCGTCTGCTTTATAGCAAGGACATCCATCGATTCTACAGTTTGTGCTGATGCTTTTTGTTTTTCAGAAATACGCTGGCCTTTGATTTCTACTACATCAATTGCCACTGAAGCTGAATTCATTTCTATTTTTAGCTTGGTATCCCAATCCTTGACTTCTATCCTCTGATTTTCAAAGCCTATGTAGCTAAATATCAGATTTAGTGGTAATTCTTCCGTAGTTTCTAAACTGAAGTTTCCATCAAAATCAGTTACTGTTCCTCCACCTGAGCCCTCAAGAACTATACTTACTCCAATTAATGTTTCACCAGATAACTTATCGGAAACATTTCCACTAAGTGTATTTTGTGAAAATAGGTAAGTGCTTGATAAACAAATAGTAAGAGTTAATAGCTTGTAAATGTGCTTCATAATATGCCCCAATTCCTTTTCAAGTGTAATAATTTGGATTTGACAAGAAAATGACCCCTTGTCAGTAACCATTTATCTTGAAAAATACAGAAAAAAAGGGAACAACAAACTAAACTACTATGAATTTTATTTTAGTGGTGCACTTGTTTTTAGAATTATAAGGTAGAAGTAAGAGCCATAAGGATACCTATGAGTATGGTTATGAACTTCTTAAGGCTGACCTTGTGTTGCTTGGATTTATCCGCCTCGAATAGGATTGTTGTCGAAATATGCAATAATGATCCACTAATAAGAGCAAGTGTCCAGGTTCTTGATTGTTCATCAAAATCTAGCATACCACCCAGTAGTGCACCCAAAGGAGACATTGCCGCAAAGATTATTATTGCTATCCAAACTGTTTTTTTATTAAAATTAGCCATGCTAAGCAAACTCATTAGTGCAAATGCCGCAGGAATCTTGTGCAATATTATGGCCCAAAGGAAGTGGTTGTGACTTCCATGGTCATGACCATGATTAGCGAGATGATAGGAATCATAATAGTCTAAAGGTAACCCTTCCATAAAAGCATGAAGACCCAGCCCCGCTAATACAGAGATTGCCATAGCTACCTTCCCTTCCTCTTTATGGAAATGCATATGTCCATGCTCTACACCCCTAGATAATTGTTCAAGCAGTAATTGAATAAGGAAACCTCCTAACATAAAGAATCCAGTCCCTTTTATTGTATTTGAATATAGGGAAGGGATAAGATGTAACACGGTAACACCAAGAAGATATGAGCCACTGAAGCTTAATAAAAACTGAAGAATATCATCCCTTTTTTTAATGGTAAAGGATGATGCTACTGCACCTAATAATGCAGAGCCAAATAGTAAGATGTATTCCCAAATACTCATCGATCCTAATTACTTAATAAAATTCTAGAATTAAATAATTTTGCCCAGAGAATGCCGATTAACGCACCAAGCATTCCACCACATAATACATCCAGCGGAAAATGTACACCTACATAAACCTGCCCAAATGCTATACTGCCGGCCCAAAATAGCATAAAATATTTCAACTTAGGATAAAACTGTCCTAATAGTCCTATCATAAACAATGCAATGGCAAAGTGGTTTGTGGCATGGTTGGATGTAAAGCTATATCCTGGGCCACATTTTTCTAATAGTAGCCTTGAGGTATCAAGTGGACTGTTGTCATGGCAAGGCCTTGCTCGCTCAACTGACTTTTTAATTATTTTATGACTGATGGTGTCAGCCGTTCCAAAGCATAGGAGCGTGCCTAGGATAATATAAACCGATTGTTTTTTAAAGCGATAGATGAAGAATATGATAGCAAATAGGTAGAGTGGAATCCATGTTGTTTTGTCGCGCCAATAAGGCATGATGAGGTCTAAGAAGCTATTCGTCCATTCTTCATTGATGAGGTGGAAGATGTAGTGATCGATCTGGATTAATTCACTCATTTCTTTTCTGCAATTAAAATCATCCGTTGAGAATTTACCTCATCAAATTCGCCTAATTGGTAATCTCCAAATACGGCACAGGTTTTTAATCCTGCTTGTTCAAACATATTGTCAAAATCGGCTTTGTTGAATCCTTTTACGCGTTCGGTATAGTTGTGCCTTTTTCCCGCATCGTCCGAAAAGCTAATTTGTTTAAGAATAAACCCATCCGTATAGGATCTATTAATATCAAAGCTTGTTCCTTCAATTTCTTTTTGTTCCTCCAGGACTAAATGCTTGCGCACCAAGTATGGATTCAAAAAATCAATAACAAACTTTCCTCCCGTATCTAAAGAGTTCGCAATATGGTTGATTGCATTTTGATGTTCATAATCTTTTTCAAAATACCCGAAACTGGTAAAAAAGGAAAAAATAAACTTAAAAGCTGCCTCAGGAAGTTCATTCCGCATATCGTGAATAGCAAATCTCAGTCCAGATGTTTCAAATTCTGAAGCATGACTAATACTTTGCGTAGAGATATCTAAGCCAAGTACGTTTAGATTGTTTTTGTGTAGGAAAATGGAATGTCTTCCTCTACCACAAGCTAGGTCCAGGACTTTAGAAAAGTAACCTGGTTCAAGATAATCCAATAATCTTTTGATAAACGCTTGCGCCTCTGCATCGTCTCTATTCTTATAAAGTTTATGGTAGTATGGTGAATCGAACCATTCTGAAAACCATTCCTTTTTTTTATCTGTCATCGCTATGATTTACGTCTAAGGTGTAAAGCTACGAGAAAAAAGAGTTAAATGAAATAGAAATAATAAGGGAAAAAATAAAGCCCCGACATTTGTCAGGGCTGTATTTTTTATTTTACGCCGTGCATTAATTTCTTCAATACAGGACCTAATATGGTTACCAATATACCCGAAACAATCGGAATGATAGTGAAAATCAAGAAGAAGAACGATAATGAACTTTCATCTCTCATTGTGTCAAACATTCCACCTACTTTAGCAGCAAGTTTATTACCTATGGCAATTGCTAAATACCACATACCAAACATAAAGGCGATCATTCTTGCAGGTACCAATTTAGATACATAAGAAAGTCCAACAGGGGAAAGGCAAAGTTCTCCTAGTGTATGGAAAAGATATGCAAGGATTAACCAGATCATACTCACTCGTACTGCACCAGCTTCAGTTCCTGCTGGTATTGCCAATGATCCAAAAGCTAGAATACCGAATCCAATACCCAATAAGCCTAAACCTAAACCATATTTGATAGCTGCACTTGGGTTGTACTTGCTGTCCCACCATTTAGTGAAGAAGGATGCAAAGGTTATTATGAAAAAGGAGTTCAAAATACTAAACCAAGAAACGGTAATTTCAGCATTGTCTGTTGAGAAATCTTGAACTAATTTATAGCCAACAATTATCCAGATAGCAAGGAAACTTAAAGCAAGAACTATATTTGAAGTTCGAATTGTTTTGAACGTTTTTGTGAATAAAAGGTATAATACCCAGGTAATTATCCCCAAAGGAACAACAGTAAGTAGGGTATCTACAATTTTAAATGCAGTTGCAGCTTCACCAACTAATGATCTTTGTGTGAAATCTCTTGCAAATAAAACTAAAGATGTTGCTCCTTGCTCAAACGCCATCCAGAAAAACACCGTGAAGAAGGCAAAAATAACGAAGGCTATCATCCTATCTCTAGTTATTTTAGTATATCGAGTCATTCTCGAAATAACGAGATATAAGAATAAAGCTAGTGTTATCAATAATATTACACCTATCTGAGCTTCAGGTAATAAATTGACACCTTTTATTTTGCTCAATGGATCATTAATAAGGTATACAAAGGCAACAATAGAACAGATAGCAATTAGTATCTTATCTAAAGTAGTGAAAGGATTTGTAGGTTCTTCACCATCCTTTACTAAGGAAGAGTCTAAAGCCTCTTGATCACCGTCTGAACGTTCTGCTCCTAGACCTGCAGATTTTATAGGTGGATCTCCAATTATTCCAAAGATTGGTTTAGCTAACCAAAATTGAAGGGTACCGAGTGCCATGAATATTCCTGCTAGTCCGAATCCCCATGCCCAGCCAACTGTCTCGGCAAGGTAACCACAAAGCATCATTCCAAAAAAAGCGCCAGCATTTACACCCATATAAAAAATGGTGTATGCACCATCTTTTTTCTCTGGGAAATCTTTATACATTTCTGATACTATGGACGTCATATTCGGTTTGAAGAATCCAGTACCAATCACAAGTAAAGCCAAACCTACATACAAACTTGTTTCAGTTTCAAAAGCCATTGCTGCGTGACCGATTGTCATTATTGCTGCACCTATAACTACTGCCCATCGGTATCCAGTTACTTTATCTGCAATCAAACCCCCTAAAATAGGAGTTAAGTATAGAAGACCTGCGTAAGTACCGAACAATGCTCCTGCGTTTTCACTAGTCCATCCCCAACCAGGGAAGTCAACTCCAACAACAGCCATGGTAAGAAAGTTTACCAAAAGGACACGCATTCCGTAGAATGAAAAACGCTCCCACATTTCTGTGAAAAACAATACAAAAAGACCTGCTGGGTGCCCGAGGACTTGTGTATCAAAAAAGTTTGTTTTAGAACTATCCATAAATAGAAGGGTTTATTTCAACGGTGAGTTTTAGATGTTAGTAATATTTTTCAGAGGATCTTTTGATGTGAGGACCCAAAAAAAACCAAGCTAAACTAAAATTATTCTTTGGGATATCCTTAATTCTGTTGTATATTTTTTTCGAAGCATCTAAAAGTAATCCTCAAGGAGGAGCATTTAGTTGCATGAAGCAAAGCATATAATTCTGCCAAAATAGTTGGCAGGAATATGTTTTTGATTTTTTAACGATTTCTTAGGATACAATTTCAAATCAAATTAATCTTTCTCTAAACCTTTTATTAATTTCGCTCAACTCAAAATTCTAGCTCGTGACATTAATAAAATCTATTTCAGGAATAAGGGGTACGATTGGCGGTAAGCCAGGGGAGAATCTGACTCCTATTGATATCGTAGAATGTACTACTGCTTTTGGCCTTTGGATTCTAAAGAATCATAGCCAGGCTAAGGTTGTAATAGGAAGAGATGGACGTATATCTGGGGCTATGGTCTCTTCTATTGTATCTCAAACCCTAATAAGTCTTGGTATTGATGTAGTAGATCTTGGTTATTCAACTACGCCAACTGTTGAGATGGCTGTCGTTTTTGAATCGGCTGCTGCAGGTATAGTCCTTACGGCATCACATAATCCCAAGCAGTGGAATGCATTAAAGTTTCTTAATCACAAAGGGGAATTTATTTCCAAAAGTGATGGGGAGGAACTCCTTTCTTATATTGAATCAGGGAAATTAGAATATGAATCTGTTGATAAATTAGGGCAATACAGCACAAAAGAGGGGAGTATCTCCGCTCATATCGATGCTATATTGGCTTTAGATACTGTTGATTCTGATTTAGTCCGTTCCAAGAAAATGAAGGTTGTTGTCGATTGTATCAATTCAACTGGAGCAATTTCAATACCCCCGCTATTAGATGCACTTGGTGTTGATTATGTGCTTCTGAATGCAGAAATCACTGGTGATTTTGCCCACAATCCAGAACCCTTGCCAGCAAATCTTGTAGATCTTTGCGATGCAGTAGTTTCGGAAAAGGCAGATTTTGGAATAGCTGTAGATCCTGATGTAGATCGTTTAGCCTTAGTATCTGACGATGGAACACTGTTTGGTGAGGAATACACGCTGGTAGCAGTTGCGGATTACCTATTGAGTAAAAAAGCAGGCAACACAGTATCTAACTTATCTTCAACTAGAGCTTTAAGTGATATCACGAAGAAATACGGCGGCGATTATTATGCTTCTGCAGTTGGAGAGGTGAATGTAGTGGAGATGATGAAAGCAAAAAATGCTGTCATTGGGGGAGAAGGTAACGGAGGAATTATATACCCTGGACTTCATTATGGTCGCGATGCCCTTGTTGGGATTGCATTTATCCTTTCTTTGTTAGCAGAACGCTCTACAAGTTTATCCGAGCTAAGAGCATCTTATCCTGATTACTATATTTCTAAAAACAAGATCGATTTGGATGCTTCTCTAGATTTAGATAGCATCTTCAAAGCGCTCAGAGAAAAATTTAGTAATGAATCATTAAATGAAATAGATGGCTTAAAAATAGATTTTGAAGAAGGTTGGGTACATTTGCGCAAATCAAATACCGAACCTATAATTCGCGTCTATTCAGAGAGTAAGTCTGAAGAAAAATCCAAAGATTTGGCTATACAAGTCATTGATATTGTAAAGCTTATACAAAATTCGTAAAAGAATGCTAGGATAAAGGATAGTTAGTTTGACAACTATTTTTTACCTTACTTAAATAATTTATTTCGGTATGAGAGTATATTTTGATAGTGCTGCAACCACTCAGCTTGCTCCAGAGGTAATTGAAGCAATGACTGAGGCTATGCAAAATGAATATGGTAATCCTTCTTCAATACATGCAGATGGACGTAAAGTGCGTTCTGTTGTCGAAGAAGCAAGAAAAACCGTAGCTGATTGTATTGGATCGTCCATTGGAGAGATTTTCTTCACTTCGGGAGGCACAGAATCCAATAATACTGCCTTAAAGTGTGCAGTTCGCGATCTGGGTGTAAAGCGAATTATTACATCAACAGTAGAACATCATTGTGTGATGCACACTGTAAATCGTTTGGAAAAGGAAGGTGTAGAAATCATTCGTTTAGACGTTGATCACCTAGGCTATATTAATTATGATGAACTGGCCCAATTATTGGAAAATGGTTCTCAGAAAACGATGGTCTCCCTTATGCATGCCAACAATGAAATTGGTACTATTTTGGATTTAGAGCGTGTGAGTTTACTGTGTAAAGAACATGGCGCTTTATTGCATTCCGATACGGTTCAAACTGTTGGTCATTTTCCTATAGATGTAAATAAGCTTGATATACATTTCCTTTCCTGTGGGGCACATAAATTCCATGGTCCTAAAGGTGTAGGATTTCTTTATATGAATTCAGATGCTATTGTTGAGCCATTTATTGATGGAGGATCTCAAGAACGAAATATGCGTGCCGGTACTGAAAATGTTTACGGAATCGTAGGTCAGGCCAAAGCACTTAAGATGGCTGTTGAGGAGATGGATGAGCGGGTTACGAAGATCAAATCCATTAAGCAATACATGATGGATAAGTTAACAGAGAATTTTGAGGATATTAAATTCAATTGTCCAGGCCTGGACAATGGCTTGTATACTGTCTTAAACACTAACTTTCCTGCAAATAGTAAGAATGAAATGCTTTTAATGCATTTAGATATATTAGGAATATCAGCATCCGGAGGTTCAGCCTGTAGTTCAGGCGCTGATGCTGGATCTCACGTAATTCAAGCGATTGGTAGTGATAAGGCTGGAAGGAAGTCTATTCGATTTTCTTTCTCGCATTACAACACTTTTGAGGAGGTAGACTTTGTTGTCAACAAACTGCGGCAAATACTTCCTGAAATTATTAAAGAAACAGCAACTGTTGAAGTATAAACAAAAAGCCAGGTCCTTGAGACCTGGCTTTTTTAGTTTTTGAGCCCAAAATGAAATATTTATCATAAAATTCATGATACTTAGAATGCTATAACTATAATTTTTGTTAATATGCAAAAAAGCATTTAGCACATGAAAATTGCACTTGTAGGATATGGGAAAATGGGCAAAGAAATTGAAAGGCTTGCCTTGGAGGCAGGACATGAAGTTTTACTTAAAGCTGGTTCATCCAATCTCTTAATCGATAATTTAGAAGCCTTACAGAATATTGACGTTGCCATAGAGTTTTCTACACCAGAAACTGCTTACGAAAATATTTGTTTATTGCTTTCCTCAAAAGTGCCTGTAGTGTGTGGCACGACCGCTTGGCTCGATCGTAGGGCAGAGGTAGAAGCCATGTGTCAAAAGGAAGAATCAGCATTTTTTTATGCTTCTAACTTCAGCTTAGGGGTTAATTTGTTTTTTAAACTCAATCAGCAATTAGCAAGTCTTATGAATCAATTTCAAGATTCATATAAGGTAAGTCTAAAAGAGATTCATCATACTACCAAGCTAGATGCTCCCTCCGGTACAGGTATCAGTTTAGCTGAGGATTTGATTAAAATATTTCCCAATAAAACCAATTGGTCTGATTCAGATGCTGCGGATCCTAATATACTCCTGGAATCAGAGCGCTTACCGAATGTACCTGGTACACATGATGTAAAATATGCCTCCGAGGAGGATTCAATCACTATTACGCATGTAGCACATTCGAGAGCTGGCTTTGCTAAAGGTGCTTTGCTAGCTGCCCAATGGATAGTGGGTAAGAAAGGCGTATTTGGAATGAATGACCTTCTTAATCTTTAATAGTTATAATGAAAATAATCAAGCGAATATTTAAAGGCATAGCTTTAATAGTTAGTATGTTCTTGCTGTATGTAATTATTGTAATTATACACGGAACTCTGACAGATTTTGAGGGTTTGGGTGTGCAGGCTCTAGAGCAGTCTGGAGCAACTGAAAAGTCGATTGCAGAGGATAGTATTTTTTCTGCTATGATTTGGAATGTAGGCTATGCTGGCCTTGGTAAAGAGACCGCTTTTTTTTACGATCAGGGTAAGATGTTGCATGCTGGAGATACACCAACTCGGACCCCAAGAGAACTTGTAGAAAAGAATGGGGCAGGAACAGTTCGTTTGATTGAAGAAGCAAAAGCTGATTTCTATCTGCTTCAAGAGGTTGATGTAGATTCGAAACGTTCGCACAAAATAAATGCCTTTGAAGAGATTCAGGCTACTTTGACTGCTTATCAAGGACAATTTGCTGTAAACTATAATGTAAAACGAGTGCCAATTCCAATTTTTCAACCTTTTAGCGTTTATGGGAAAGTATTTAGTGGATTGGCTAGTTATTCTAAATACAAGGTTAATGCTGCAGAACGGCATCAGTTGCCGGGTAGTTATGAATGGCCTAATAATATATTTCAGCTAGATCGATGCTTGTTAGTCCAAAGAATTGATGCAAAAGATAAAGAACTAGTCGTCATTAATGTGCACAATTCAGCCTATGATAAAGGTGGTGTAATCAAAGCTCAGCAGATGGAATATATCCGTAATTTTTGCTTGGAAGAATACGAAAAAGGCAATTACGTACTTTTAGGCGGAGATTGGAATCAGTGTCCGCCTGATTTTCCATTTGATCAATTAGCAGCTCAGAATCCATTTGCATATTCTCAAATAAATATTGAAAAGGATTTTTTACCCAATGAATGGACTTGGTGTTATGATCAAGATACTCCATCGAATCGAAAAAATAGAACGGCATATGTAGAAGGGGAGAGCTTTGTGACCATCATTGACTTCTTTTTGATCTCTCCTAATATTGAAATGTTAGAAATAGAGACGATTGATATGGGCTTTGATTATTCGGACCATCAACCAGTGCGAGCATCCTTTAAACTACTCTAATTTATTGGCCAGTATTTTCCAGTTGTTTAAAGATGGATTCTTTAAGGTCCATAGTACGTTCATAGCCTGATGTAAATATTTCCTGTGTTTTGTTGAATGAAAAAATGTGGTGGTCAAAAATGTGGTCTGGTTCTATGATTATATCACATTGCTTAAGATCAGGCTCACTATTGTTTTGAATGTTTAAGTAAAAAGTACGGGCTGCAATACTCAGGCTTGAAAGCATTCCTGAAAATTGTTTCATATCTAATTCTACCTTTGGTATTAGGTTTACACCTATTAATACATCGCAATGTGGTCTAATTACCGAAGCAGGAAGGTTCATGAGTACGCCACCATCCGAATAAAGGTTGTTGTTTATTTCCTCTGGACTAAAAAGGACAGGGATAGAAGAAGAGGCGGCAATAGCAGGTATTAGAGGACCTTTATCGAAAACCTCAATCCTTCCACTATTCAGATTAGTTGATGCCACTTTGAATTCAATATCTAGGTCCTCAAAGTTTTCACAGGTGAGACTTTTCTTCAGTCTTGATTTAAGATAATCGTGTTTAAGAAGACCTTTCACTGAAAAGCCAGGGAAGAAAGCTTTTCCTAATTTTGTACTATCAACAAACTTCAAGATCTCCTGCCAAGGCATACCTGAAGTATATAAGGCTCCAATGATAGATCCAGCTGATACACCAGAAACTATATGAGGTTTTATACCCAGCTCTTCTAGGGCCTTAAAGACTCCAATATGAGCGACTCCTTTAACGCCACCACCAGAAAGGGCAAGGCCTATTTTTTTATTTCTATCCATATATAAAAAAAGCTACCTCCATTAAACGAGAGGTAGCTTTTATAGTTTATTCAAAAATTACTTTTTGATAAATTTCTTAGTTGCAATACCTTCTGAAGTAATAACTTGAAGGAAGTATGTCCCTGCAGCCAATTCTGAAACATTAAGCTCATTTGAATTATCTACAGCAATTACTGATCCTCTTAGGTCAAGAACTTGGATACTATTTAATTCTAGTGTTGTACTAATTAGAATAATATCAGAAACAGGGTTTGGTGAAATACTAACCTTGTTATTTAAGTATGCTTGATTTGTTCCTACAAAAGCAGTGATATCCGTAGAGTATCTTGGTAGGATCTGGTATCCTGAAAGGCAACTTCCAGTGCTGAATTGTCCACCAAGGCCTGTAATAGTAAGTGCTCCTGATGGTGCAGCTGATCCTACTATATCCGTATCAGAGTCTACACGAACTGCCCATGTATTTACGCCATCTGTTACATCAAAGTTGAATGAACCGGAATCAGCCCATTGACTTGGATCAACAAGTGTTACATTTTCAAGTCTGATCAATTCAGATTCATTTACTTCAGCAAATGGTCCTGTTACAATTGCAGGATCTACTAAAGTATTTCCTGAAGACAAGAGCTCTATATTTGTAGGTGCTATTTGTGTAAGACAATTAAATACATTAATCGTTCCTGTTACACGGATCTCGTCTCCTTCATTAACTGTGTAACCGAAGTCATCTGTGCTGAAAAGGCTGATACCACCTGTTGCATCTGCAAAGTAAAATTGTACATTGTCATTCCCTTGAAGATCGATTCCGTATACAATACCTGTAAGGATGCAATCAAGATCTAGAGACGTAGGATTACCTTCTGAATCTACACCAGTAACCTCCGCAATGTCGTATTCATCAGCGTTCGTTGGGCAATCTACTGTAATAGCTACATTAGCCTGTACACAATCACTATCTACACAATATTCATAAGTGAATGCATCATCACCACAGAAATCAGTATTTGGAGTGTAATCAAATGAACCACCACCATTGTTTACAAGCGTTCCGTTAGATACGTCTGCTGTTACAGTGTAGGTTTCTGTTCCTGCAGGGCCATTGTCGTTAGCTGAAACATCAAAAGTAATTGCTACATTTTGATCAGTAGTAACTGCATCGTCACCAGCCGAAACTGGCACAGTACCGTCTGTTGTATAAGTACCTATAGGGAAAGGGCTTGAAGCGTCTGAATTGATTGATGTTCCATCAAGTTGGTTAACACCTCCAAATGACCAGTTGCCTAGGTTGAAAGTAGAACCATCAGCTTGCGTACCACTTAAGCGATATGCCCAACTGTCTAAATGTTCCCAATCTGTTCCAGTACCATCTGTATCGATATCTCCAAATACGTCAACTACTGCTCCGTTGAAGAAAAGTTCAACAGCATCATCTCCGTTGATATTTGAAGCACCATCTGTATCTTCATAAGTAGCTGCAAATCCAAAGTATGTTGTAAACTCATCCGGATTTCCAGTAACCCAAATATAAGTACCAGCAGCTGCTGATTCAGCTGGGAAGGTAAATTCTTGGTCATCGGTACCCATACCATTATTTGCAGAACCTAAACCATATACACTTAGGTCAGCAATATCATCTGTAACGTATACTTCAATTGCTTTTGGTGTTCCTCCTGAGAGTGGTCCATCTACAACTCCAGTCAAAATCATAGCATTAGCTCCAGGTGCAACAGCTTCTACTGTTATAGTCCCGAACATATCTAAGCCTACATGTGGATCACATTGGTACTCATACGTACCTGCCGTGTTGAATGTATGCTGGAATGTCCATGGCGATGAACTTGGGCTTCCGCTGAAAAAACCTTCAGGATTGTCAGGAAAAGTAGCCTGAGAACCATTTACATTGTGAGCGCCCCCTGTATTCTGAAACTCTACAGTTTCACCTACTTGTATAGTAAGTTCATTTGGAACAAAGTTGAAACCACTTGTCGTAACAATGTGGTCCTGAGCGAAGCCTCCTAAAGAAAATAAGAAGCTGATTGTCAAAAAAGTAAATAAAACTCTCATATAAGTTTAAATTAATATTGAGTAATTGAGTATTTCTATACTTGTTTAAATAAAGCATAAAGATACATTTATGAAGTAAAGTGTATGTTAAATCTCGTTCAAAATTGCTTAGGAACCTGTAGATTCAAATACTCCACTATTATCAAAACTACGAAAATCTACGTGACTTACCCCGGAAACACCTTGTTCGTGCATAAACACACCGTATATGGTGTCCACAGCCGCCATTGTTGCCTTATTATGCGTCACAATGATAAATTGTGAATCTTTGGAGAATTTCTTAATAATTCGATTGAATTTTTCAATGTTGGCATCGTCCAAAGGAGCATCAACTTCGTCAAATATACAGAATGGGGCAGGCTTTAGGAGGTAAAGTGCAAAAAGTAAGGCTGTCGCTGTAAGTGTTTTCTCTCCTCCCGAAAGTTGAGATATAGATTGGGGCCTTTTTCCTTTTGGTTTGGCAACAATCTCGATCTTTGATTCCAAAGGATTATCAGGATCTAGAAGGATTAGATCACAATTGTCATCCTCGGTAAATAAACTTCTGAAGACATCTATGAAGTATAATCTAGCTTTTTCAAAGGCATCTAAGAATTGAGTGGTTGCTGTATTTTCAATTTCTTTAATAGTTTCCTCCAGATCTTTCTTTGCTTCCAAGATATCATTGCGTTGTACAGTAATGTTGTCATAACGCTCTTTCATTTCATCGTAAGCTTCAACTGCCATCGGATTGATCTCGCCATAATTTTCAAGCCTTCTTCTTAGTTTCTCAACTTTTTCATTTAAAAGTTCTTCTTCGATTTCGTTCTTAGGTTCTTGATTGATAATGTCATTGATCTCAATCTGAAATTCAATGCGAAGTCGTTCACCTATCGTACTGATCTCATATTTTGTTTCATTAAGCTTTTCACGCAAGGCATTTATTAGGCTTTGAACTTCCTGACCTTGTCTTCCAAGTTTTCTTATGGTGTCGTCTATTTCATTGATTATACCTCTTGCTTGGAAATAATCTTGTTCAGCAATCGTTAACTTTTCTTCTTTTTCAGCTTTTTGACCATAGGACTGCTTGAGCGATTCCTGCAAGGATACAGTTTTATCATTTAGCTCTATTAATTCTGTATCGGAGGAGTTTAGTGAGTGCTCACTCTGGGATAATTCGCTACTTGTATTTTCTAGATTTTTTTCTCTGAAGGAGAGTTCACGTTGTAGTGCACCGACTTTGTTTTGCTGCTGAATGAATTCAATATTCGTGGTGTTGAATTTTTCATTGGCAGTACTCATTTCTTCGGATATTTTCCGGAATGTACCATCCGTACTATTTATGCTAATTTTTAAGTTTGCTAAGTCTTCTTCTTTTTCTTTAAGTGTTTCTAAGACCTTTAAATTTGTATCGTTGAGTTGAAGAATCTCCTGCTTGTATTGTTGCATCCGAAGGTCTGCAGCAGCAGCATTTTCTTTTATGCTGTTTAGCTTTGCATGAATCTGCGCGTTTTCCTGCACGCATTTATTCAAGGAAGCTTCTATTTGCTTGATATCAGATTTTATCGTGAGTTGTTGAAGTTGTTCTAACTCATTTTTAAGCAAATAGTATTTGTCTTCGAGCTTTGTGGCCTTATCCTCAAGTTCACTGATTTCTATTTCCAGCATTTCAAGGTTTTTCTTTCGACCTATTTTTTTACCTTCAAAAAGTCCGACAGAACCTCCAACTACATGGTACTTGGTTTGTATAAATCTACCAGATTTGGAAAGTATAGTATGATCAACGCTATCTAGTGCTTGATCAAGATTTTCTTTCTCACTTATACATACTCCTTCAAGCAGGTGATCTAATAATTTTCTGTATTTATCATCTACCTTAACTTCTGTGGAAGCGGATATTAGGTTTGGGAAAGCCAACAAGCTGGAGCTTGTATCTTTGAATTCATCTAATATGAAGAAATTGGCTTTTCCTTTTTGGCTCTTACTTAGCAAGGAAATTGCGTTTTTAGCCTCTTCTAAGTCTTTGACAACATAGTAGGAAAGGTAGGGTTCTAGAAAATTCTCTATAGCAACACGAAATTCCTCTTTTACATAAATAATATCAGAAAGGAGAGGAGCTTGGCTATTCCATTGTTCATTCTTGCTTAGGAATTTGATGGATTCAGGGAATCCTTCCATGCTTTCGACCATACTTTTTATCAATTTGTACTCGTTGTTTTTCGAGTCCAGCTTTCGATTTATAGCCTGTGTATCTTTACTTAGAATTTCTATTTTTTGTTGTACTTCAATGAGTGCCTGATCTCTTTGTTCTTCTTTTTGATAGAGATGATCCAACTGCTGTTCTAATCTATTTTTGGTATGTTCTAGAACTTGATATTCTTCAGTCAATGCATCTATGTCCGACTGATTATTCAGGTGGTCGGTCTCTAGTCTATGCTGTTCAATACCAATACGTTCAATCTTATTAGCATTGATAGCTTTTTGTTTCTCAAATTCGAAGATCTCATTGCTGATCTTTTGTTGGACTTCAAGATTTTGATCAAGGTTCTCTTTGATATTACCATGATTTTCCTTGATGGACTTTAGTTTTTGTTCTGCCTCCTCAAGTTTATCCTCCAAACTTCGTTCGAGCATTTTTTCTTGGTGCAGATCAAGCCTGTAGGTTTCTATTTCTTCTTCAAGCCTAAAGATAGTTTGTCTTGCGAAACGAATTGTATCATTGACTTTTTCTTTATTCTGCTGGTTGAAGCCAATTCTTTGCTCAACCATTTTGCGATCACTTTCCATTTGGCGGATATTACCTACCAGATGGTTTAGGTCTTTTTGAGAGTCAGAAAGTGCTTTTTCTTTGTCAATATTACCTTTTTTCTCTCGTTCAAGTTTTGCTTCTAGCTGTCTTGCTTCAATCTCTAATGTTCTGTAAGAATCTTCTTCTTTATTTAATTTAGAGTTTATATTCTGCTGTTTATGTTTAATGACAGCGGACTTACGAATGGCAAGCTCTATACTTAACTCCTTGTAGCGTTCTTTGTATTCGAAGTACTTCTTTGTTCGTTTAGCTTGTTTTTCTAGTGTATTGAGGTTGGACTCTATTTCGTGAAGTAAATCCTCTATTCGTTCTAGATCTTCACTTGTGTTTTTTAGCTTATTGAGCGTCTCTCTTTTACGGATTTTGTATTTTGATATACCTGAGGCTTGCTCAAACATTTTTCTTCTTGCATTCTCTTTATCACTGAGTATATCATCAACCATACCTAGGGCAATGATTGCATAGGAATTAGATCCAATACCTGTATCAAGAAATAGAGAGGTTATATCTTTAAGTCTGCAAGTAATTCCATTAAGTCTGTACTCACTTTCTCCACTTCGGTATAATATCCTGGAAATGCTTACAGATTGATAATCAGTGGGAAGGACATTTTTGGTGTTTTCGAAGGTAAGTGTAACTTGAGCAAGTCCACCTTGACGTTTCTTTTTAGTCCCATTGAAAATAACGGAGGACATGGTGTCTAGCCGTAATTCCCGACTTTTTTGTTCACCAAGAACCCACCTAACAGCGTCTACAATATTAGATTTTCCTGATCCATTGGGGCCAACAATACCTATTACATCTTCATCGAAATGAATGACTGTTTCATTTGCAAAACTTTTAAATCCTTTTATTTCAAGGGTCTTTAATCGCATTGGTTATTTTCTGACTAGTGAGTTTTGGATGTTTTACTTGATTTTTTCGCTGAATTCAGGATCTATTCGCAGCAGTGATCGTTCAAGATAAACTTCATTTAGCGCTTCATGTCCTTTTGTCCAGCTTTTTTTGCCAATATTATATCTACCAGCTTTTAGTCTTTGTCTTTGGGCCTCATAAAGGCTAATGGCACAGGCTACAGAGATGTTTAGGCTTCTCACCATCCCATGTTGTGGAATTATAAAGTTTCCATTCGAATAACTTAATGCTTCTTCTGTACAGCCAGCGTGTTCGTTCCCAAATAACAATGCAACAGATTGAGTGAGTTCCAAGTCATATATAGATACTGCATCCTTGCTAAGATGTGTGCTATATATTTTGGCATATTTTGATTTCACATGTTCAAAACAAGCCTTTGTGTCTTGATAAAAATGAATATCAACCCACTTGCGTGCACCTGCTGAGGATTTTTTGCCCAGTTCTAATTTTTCAACAGGAGTAGAATCTGAATATAGCACGAATATTTCCCGGATTCCAATAGAATCGCAAGTTCTAAGTACTGCTGAAATATTATGTGGATCATGAACGTTTTCAAGAATTACAGTCAGATCCAATTGTCTATTAGATACAGTATCTTCAATTCGTTTTATTCGTGCTTCTTCCATCAGTTTCTATCCTCTATAACTTCAGATTCTAAATCCATCTCCTTGGCATTGTCAAGGGGTTGAAAGTAGTGGTCATAAAATTTAAGTATATGCAAATATTTATTCTCGAATCTATTTACTGGCATGTATGAAAAATCATCCTGGTATTGCAATATAGGCATCATCACTTTTTGGAATTCAAATTTCGTCACAAAATTATCGTCTGGTTGAGATTCCAACATGAAGTGAAAGTCTGGGCCATGAATAGAAAATAATTTTCCAAAATACATAACGGTAGCAAAAGCAGAAAATGCTTCATCTTCTGGCACCATAGCAAAACGCTCAAAATAGTCTCTTCTCCAGTTTTTAATTTCAGGGTCAAACAAATCGATATAATTTGCTGAAGAGATATGAACATTTAGGCTTTCGTACATGGAAGGAGAGATATTTATAAACCTGGTTTTCCATTGTGGCAAGCCATAGACATTGATCATACGACCTTCTTGGTTTATTCGGATCTTATTTAACATTTCGTACACAAAAGATTCCTCCTTATAAGAAGGAATTATTATTGCACTAGGCATGCTTTTATGCATCATTGGTAATACATCAACCTCTGTATAACCTGGCGTATCATCTGTGATTATGAATTCTCGGATGAAAGAAGTGTCAGAATCTGCTTTCATTGAATTGAAATATTCAATGCAATGACTCATCATCTCTAGCTCTGCTGCTTCAGAAGCTCTACCTACCACTACAATCTGTTCAGGTGTAAAGTGTTCTAGTGCATGCCTCATTAAGGCTTCACAGTGCGATTTTACGGATGGATTGAGCTGCAGGTAGTAGGGATTAGAGTCTGTAACACTTGTGCTCATAGATTTCGGCGAAACAAGCGGTTTTTTGTTTGTTTTAGCAAACTCAGCCAATTCTTTAGCGCAAGAGCTTTTAAATGGTCCTACTATTAAATCTGCTTGATTCAGTGAACGATTTGAATTAAGCTTTGATTTTAATTTAGCAGCATTACTTTCTGTATCATAAAAAGAAGCATCAACTAAGATGTTCTTCTCTTTGAGTGCATCAAGTGCTAGAATTACCCCATTGTGGTAATGCAGGGCATCCATAGAAGTAGCATGTACTTTACCTTCAAAACTATCAAACTTTGAGCTATTGAAGGGGAGGAAGAATGCAATATTCATTCCTGTACTGAAACTATTAGGATCCTTTTCATCATTACTAAATACCATTTCGGCATCAGAAATAATCACCGGAGAGGTTTTGATACCATCTTTCCAAGAGACGGTATCCATGTCTACATCTAACTGCTGATTGTAGACGATCTCTCCTGTGTTTGGATCTACATTTTTGGGTCCTTCCAGGTCCTTGGGGAAGTCTGGACGGTTATTTTCTGTTGTGCTGTTAACTGGTTTAAAGAAAGCACACGAACTTGCGAATATTAGAATGAAAAATAATCCAAAAAATGATGGAGTATTATTCCCATTCAATTGTCGCTGGTGGTTTTGTACTAATGTCATAAACAACTCTGTTTATACCTTTTACTTTATTTATAATTTCACTGGATACTTCAGCCAGGAATTCATGGGGTAGTTTACTCCATTCGGCTGTCATACCATCAACTGAATTTACGGATCTTAGTGCAACTGCTCTTTCATAAGTTCGTTCATCACCCATGACACCTACAGATTGTACTGGAAGTAAAATCACGCCTGATTGCCAAACTTCATCATAAAGCTTGTGTTCTTTTAATTTTGATATAAATATATCATCAGCTTCCTGAAGTATATTTACCTTATCTACTGTTATATCTCCTAAAATTCGAATTGCTAGTCCAGGTCCAGGGAATGGGTGTCTTCCTAGGATGTGCTGCCCAATATTTAAAGACTTTCCGACACGTCTAACCTCATCTTTGAACAACATTCGAAGGGGTTCCACAATTTCTAGATCCAATTTTTCAGGAAGCCCTCCAACATTATGATGTGATTTTATAGTAACAGAAGGTCCGTGGACGGATACGGATTCTATAACATCAGGATAGATCGTTCCTTGACCTAAAAATGCGATGTTATCCATCTTTTTCGCTTCGCGCTCAAAGACTTCTATGAAAACGCGTCCAATGGCCTTACGCTTTTGCTCGGGATCACTAATATCTCTTAAGGCCTCGTAGAATTCTTCTTGTGCATTAATCCCATATACTTGCAGACCGAGGCCATTATATGATTCTAATACTTGTTCGTATTCATTTTTTCTTAGAAGTCCGTTGTCAATGAAGAAACAATGGAGACGTTCACCAATTGCCTTTTGAAGAAGTACTGCTGCAACAGTAGAGTCAACTCCTCCGGAAAGACCCAAAAGAACTGATTTATCTCCAACTCTTTCTCTCAATTTGGCTACTGTTTCCTCGATATAGGATTCAGGCGTCCAAGATCCAGAGCATGCACTAATGTCGAGAATGAAATTCTTTAGTATAACACTACCTTCTAGAGAGTGCGTTACTTCTGGGTGGAATTGTAAGGCATAAACAGCATGTTCGAATTTGCCTTCTTTTGCCCCATAGGCTGCAACTTCAACATCTTTAGTACTGGCCAATATTTCGAAGTCATTTCCTATTTCAAAGATTGTATCACCATGTGACATCCAAACTTGTGAAGATTTAGAAACGTCTTTGAATAGGGGAGAGTCTTGTTTTTTTACTTCTAGTGAAGCTTTTCCGTATTCTCTTTTTTGTGATCGTTGCACTTTGCCTTGATAGTTGTGTGCAAGGTATTGGGCACCATAACATACACAAAGTAGAGGGGTCTTACCTATATATCGATCCAAATCAACTTGAGGAGCATTCTCCTGTAGAACAGAGAAGGGACTACCTGAAAGGATAACACCTTTAACAGACTCATCCAGCTCAACTTTTTTGTTAAACGGATGAATTTCACAATATACATTAAGCTCTCTAACTCGGCGAGCTATCAACTGAGTGTACTGAGAACCGAAATCTAAAATTATTATCTTTTCATTCATAAGTCTTATTCCCTAAGGGCTCAACAAGTGTGTAAATAAATGTAATAAATATTTATTGACTTAACTAAATTAGTTAAGGTTTCATTCAATTAATTCTGCGTCATCTAGGATATAGATCAAATAATCCAAATCCATATCATTCAACCTTAATTTTCCTTTGAAACTAAGTTGTTCATCGAGTTTCAAAGCACGTTTTGGGTCATTTTTTAGTTGTATATCGAGTATCGATTCTAAGCCAGCTTGGCCACAGAAAAAGCACTGACTATAAGGAAATGCAGATAAAATAAATATCTCCTCATTGCCAGTTTCTGCAACTGGAATCATATATCCATCTATCCTGATTTCTGCTCCATCATAAGCAAGTGGACCAGCTCCAAATACAGGGTAGTCGATATAGGATTCAAGTGTATCGTTCATTCTGTTTTCAAAACTAATATCTGAAAGGATTTTCCAACTTAATTCAAGCGGTTGGTCTGAAGTTGATAGGCTGTCTTTGAGTACTTTAGTGCGAAGTCGAATGGAGTCTTGCTCTTTGCCAAGGCTTATAATCGGCATGCTGTCTGTTGGGGGGGTAGTAGCTGTATCCGTCATGATGGTTGGAGTATCCTGAATTACAGGTTTTTTATCATCGGTACAGGCATGTAATATCAATATGACTATTGACAGCTTGATCAGTTTATTCATCTTGGTCAGATTTGTAAAATAACAAAAGGGAAATGAGCAATCATTTCCCTTTGCTTTGTAAAAGAACAATAAATTACTTTACTGCGTTTACAATAGCTTTGAACGACTCTGGGTTGTTCATTGCTAAGTCAGCTAATACTTTTCTGTTAAGCTTGATATCCTTTTGATTCATCAAGTAGATAAATCTAGAGTAAGACAAGCCTTCTAGGCGTACTGCTGCGTTGATACGTGCTATCCAAAGTCTTCTGAAGGCACGTTTCTTTTGTCTTCTGTCACGGTAAGAATAAAGCAATGCTTTTTCTATCGCGTTTTTAGCTGAAGTATATAATTTACTTCTTCCACCAAAGTAACCTCTGGCTGCTTTCATAATCTTCTTGCGTCTTTTTCTAGACGCAACGTGATTTACTGATCTAGGCATAAGTTATTCTTTTGTTCGTTATAGGGGCATAAGCTCTTATCCTACAACCTCGTCAAAAAATTAAATTCCCAATAATTGCTTGATACGCTTTGAGTCAGCTTTGCTAACTAAAGTTGCACCTCTTAGACGTAATTTAGCCTTCTTAGACTTTTTACGCATTAGGTGAGACGTACGAGCTTGAAAACGCTTCAACTTTCCAGACCCGGTTACTCTAAATCTCTTTTTCGCACCGGAGTGGGTTTTCATCTTAGGCATCTCAAAAATTTTATTATAAAATGAGTTGAAAATGTAAAAAAAAAAGAGC
>JAQXAY010000177.1 GCA_029252685.1 Saprospiraceae bacterium
GAATTATACTCCTGTTTTTATTTATAGCATCAAAAAAGACTACTCAATAATGACCATCTTCTTAGTCGCTTTCATATCACCTACCTCTAAAATGTAATACAATACTCCTGAGGTTTTAAGATCCTTAACCTCAATTTTATTATATCCTTCCTCATAATTATTCTTATACTTTCGAATAACTTTTCCATTAATATCTTGAATAGTAAGTATAGCTTCAGAAGAAGTAGGAAGTTCAAATTCAATAAATGTTACACCCTTAAATGGATTCGGATTATTTTGGTATAATTTAAAATTAGAAATTGCATTTGCTCCAGAGAAACTTAGTTGCACATCCATAAGCTCAAGATTTTCAGAATAAGCTTCCGCTTTAGTATATCTTGAATTAATACTCAGAACCTCCGATAAAAGCACATTCTTCTTTGCTTTTAAGTGCATTGTAAATAGTACTTTACCCTCTAGATCAAAAGCTTCGCCCATATTCCAAGAACAAGTAATAGCTCCTTCATTCAGTTTTGTAAAGCCTAGGTTGTTTTCCAATACAACTCCTTCATCCATTTTGATGAACTCAACCAATTCCTTGTCGAAATTCAAAGTATACTGATACCCATATACCTTTGCATCAGCATAGACTTCAACTTTGTAATCTTTGCCAGTCTGCATAAGTACATTATCCGTCTTAAATAATAAGACCTTAGGATCATTAGTTTCAAGCAAGATAGAATTACTGTCAAAAAATGATTGACCAGAAAAACTCACGCAAATAGAAAAGATTGCAGTGAAAAGAAAAGAACGGAGAATATGGAGATTCATATTAAACAGATTATAATTTATTAATTTACATTGTCAGCATGTATAAAGTTACCTATTATTAGCGAAGCATTCAAGTAAAAAATTATATGTTCTTCTGATTATATAGCCTATAAAAATTTTACAGAATATAAAAAAGGGGAAGCACCGAAGTACTTCCCCTTTTTTTTATTTCTGATTGATTAAATCTTAATCATCTTCTTCGTAGCTGTAAAGCCATCTGTGTTCAACTGATAGTAGTATACTCCTGCCTTCTGGATTCTGTCCAGCTCTACACTGTTCAGTCCCTGCGGGTACGTACCTTCTATCTCTTGAATCAGCTTTCCATCCACATCGGTGATCAGAATCTGTGCCTTGCTTGCCTTGTTCAGGCGGAAGCTTACCACTGTCTGTCCATCAAATGGATTTGGTATATTCTGATATAGTACGTTTGCTATTCCTTTGTTGTTATCAAAGACTAAGTCCACAGACTCTATTCCTTGATTCGTATAACCTTCTGCCTTGGTCATCGATGAAGTAATCACCAGTGACTCACTCAGCTTAACAGCTCCCTTCGCTTCAAAGATCAGTGTTACCAGATCCTCTCCATTCAGGTCTCTTAATTCAAACGCATTCCAGCTCAAGGTCAAGGCTGATTCGTGACTCGCAATATGCTCTGCACCCATCAAGCCAGCTTCCATACCTTTATACTCCAGACCATTGTGCTCCAGGGTAAACTGCATACCAGAAATCGTCGCATCTGAACCTAGCGTCACACGTACCTCATCTCCTGCTGATACTTGCTTATCCATGGTTCTTAGCTCAAAGCTATTCCCATTTCTTGCCTCTGCAGGACTCATAAAGTTTGCCTGTGCTGATCCGTTTACATCACCAATCTTAATGCCCGTGAAATCTACATCTAGCATCTCTTCATCCAGGTTATTGATGTTCACCACCTCTGGGAAGTCCCATGGGCTTGTTGGATCTGTGAATACATGATCCTTATCTACGAATCTCCACGATGTATTATTCGGGAAGGCATTCGTGATCTGTAGGATCACCATTCTGATTGCCACAACATCCAGCGTAGTCACTGTATTTGAGTTGTTCGCATCCGCTGCAATCATTTTCAATGGATCATTCAATGGATTCATTCCTAAGATATGCTGCGTAATCAATACGATATCAAA
>JAQXAY010000204.1 GCA_029252685.1 Saprospiraceae bacterium
AACTTCAGAAGTATAAACCTATGATAAATAAAAATTTGGTTTGTCTTTTGACAAAGCACTATATGCTGTACAGGTATTTAGTGGTACCCTGATGATTAATAGATTTCGAAGAAGATACAGTTATATGTTAATTGTTATCATATATTCTTTGAATCAACTATTTTGCAAAGCAATATTTATGAAATAAAGCGGGGCTTTCGCTTTTATTTTGAAAATAAAGCCACCTCCATTCATAAATTACTCCGCTTAGCTTTTATATTTGCTTAAATTTTTCCCAATCTCAGGTTTATACTTCTGAAGTTCGCTCCAGAGTAGACCACTCTGAGACTTTTGTTTGAATAAAATAATCGTCGATATGCTTCGTTTACTACACTCCCTTTTCTTTGTTGTGTTTTGTTTGCCAATCGCTATGCTTGCTCAGCAAGATATAAATGTTGCTTCTGGTCCGATTGGCTGTGATTTGGTAGTAGAAACTTCCGTTAATTGTTCATTAGAAGAGCTAGATGGCTTTATGGGCTCAATGGAATCTACTCTACCAGATTCACCTCCCTGTCCATTAATTACTGATTGTGGCGGAGGAACGTCTTGTGATAACAATGTGTGGTTCTCTTTTGTCGCAACAGGAACAAGTTTAGAAATCACAATTACTCCTTCCAACTGTGGTCCTGGGACTAGCCCGGGAAGCCCATTTGGAATGCAAGGACAGGTCTTTCAAATAAGTGACTGTTCTACTCTTGCTGGATTTACAGGAGTTTCAAATTGTTTTTCTATGGGTGGAGCGAATCCAAATCCAGCTCCTTTTACATTATTTTGTAATGGCCTTGTTCCTGGAGGTATTTACACGGTGATGTTGGATGGTTTTGGTGGATCCACTTGCGAGTTTGAGGTTTCCTTAAATGATACGGATCCGCCACCAACGCCCGAAATGTCAGATATAGAAGGTCCTACAGATTTGTGTCCAGGCGCTTCTGCGACATATTGTATTGATTATATACCTGCTTTTCCCTATATAGATAATTACCAATTTAGTTTTACCGGTGTTGCTTCATTAGCAGCTCCGTTTGTAGCCTATTTCGATAACTTTCCTCCAACACAGGTTTGTGTTAATGTTAATGTTACAGGAACTGGAATTGGAAACATAGAAGCTGAAGGGTCTAATACATGCACTCCTGTTGGTGAAGAACCTACCTCAGATCTGGATATTAATTCAGAAGAAATTTTTACTGAACTTGCACCAGATACTATTTGTATAGGGTATGGTCCTTTCTCAATCCCCATTCCTCCTTACACTATATTCTCTATATCCCTCCCTAGTGAAATTTTTTCGTATCCTTTTACAAATTATTTAGGATGTGACTCTATTGTTTCAATCGAAATTGTTGGTTGTGGACCTTTTATTAATCTGCCTGAAACAGTTAACGTTTGTTCGTCAGAACTACCTTTCGAATGGTGTGGTAATGAGTATTCAACATCAGGTACTTATAATTGTACTACTACAAATTATGAATGTGGAGGCTGTCCAGTGACTGATACTCGTATCCTATTTATATATGATAACGAAGCGTTGATTGCCTCTCCTGATACACTTACTTGTGGACCGGGGGCTACTATGATATTGGATGGTTCTACCTCAGTTATTGAGGAGATTAATGGATATTCCGAGTTCTTATGGACTGGTCCTGGAATTATCTCTGATAATGCACTTGATATTATTACAATAGATGAGCCAGGAACTTACACGCTTGCAGTTACAACTATAAGTTATATAGATCCAGATTTTGAATGTACATCTACTTATACAGTAGAGGTAGTAGAGGATGCTGCTTATCCAGATCCAGTAAATATTGATGGATTAGTGGAGATTTGTGGTCCTGGTAGTTTGGACTACACTATTATTCCAGCAGGAACAGGTGTGGATCCAACGGGTTATACTTGGACAGCAACAGGAGGAATACTTAGTGTGACTGGTGACGTTGCAACTGTTGACTGGGCAACTTCTGGTGAGATTTGTTTGGCAGCATATAATATTTGTGATACATCGGCATATACTTGTTTGAATGTTACAGTAATTGATCTTCCTGTAGTGACCGATATTCTAGGCTCAGCTATTGCTTGTGAAACCGATGATATGGGCATTTACAATGTTTTGGACAATGGATGGACCTATACTTGGACAGTTTCAAATGATGCTAGTTTCACAACTGATGCTACGACGACTCAGCTATCAGTAGATTTTACGACAGCAACGGATAATACAGTAGATATTTGTGTGATAGGAGAAAGTGAATGTGGATTCTCTCCGGAATATTGTGAAACTGTAAGTTTGACACTTATCCCGGCAACGCCTACAGTTTCAGGTGATGCAATTGTTTGTGTTGGAGAATCTACCACCTATTCAATTGAAGACAATCCTTTTGTAACGGGTATTCTAACTACTGTAACAGATAGTTTAGGTACTATAACGTTAAATCCTAATACAATAGAGATAACAGTAGAATGGACTACGGCTGGAAATGATGAAGTATGTTTTGAAGTGTCCAATTTATGTGGCTCTGCAGTTCCAGTATGTTTTGGTGTTGAGGTAGTAGAACTACCAACGGCAAGTCTTACTGATCAGACTATAAATTTCTGTCTTAGTGGATCTGATGAAGCAGATATAGATGTCGCGCTTACAGGACAGGGACCTTGGGATGTAGAAGTTTTAGATCAAGACGGAACTGTTGTAGATGTATATAATTTTACTGCTTCACCTGGTGAAATCACTGTAGCGGGAGAAGGTACTTATTCAATTGGTACGATTACGGATATGAATGGTTGTTCTGGAGCAAGTACTGGAGCAGTTACTTTAACGCCGTATATATCTCCAACCGCAACCCTTACGGGTTCAGGAGGTATTTGTGAAGGGTCAGGTGATTGCGTAATGCTAGAGGTAGCATTGGATCAAGAACCTGGCTGGAGAATAGAATATACAATTGACAATGTGCCTCAGGCACCTGTTTCAGGTATAATGACAAGTCCATACATGCTTCAGATATGTCAGCCTGGAGCAATTGAATTGATAAGTGTAGTTGATGGAAATGGTTGTGAAGGATCTATAACAGGATTAGTAGAGGTTGAAAATTTAGAAGAAATTGAGATTCAAATTTCAGATCCTATTTGTGATGCTGATGGGGCAACCTATCAAATTGTCTTTACAATCTCTCAGGGTACAGGTATTTATACTGTGAACTCTACAATTGGAGGTAGTTTAGTTGACTCTGTTTTTACAAGTAATCCAATAGATAGCGAGGATAGTTATACTTTTGAAGTTTTTGATTCCAATAATTGTAATAGTGAAGTAGTAGAAGGGATTCATGTATGTAATTGTGTGAATGAAGTTGGGTCTATGGATCCTAACGAACTAGAAGTTTGTGATCCTGCAATTGCTACAGCAATTTATGATGCTACCATGCAGGTCCTACCTGCCGGAGACATTGTAGAGTTCGTATTACACGAAGGAAATGGACTTTCTTTAGTAAATCCAATAGCCTTTAACACAAGTCCGGAATTTTCATTTGATTTAGTAAGTATGTCTTATGGTCAGACCTACTATATATCTGCAATTTGTGGTGAAGACGATGGCACGGGTACAGGATCTGTAAATTTAGCAGATCTTTGTATAAAAGTATCTCAGGGTACACCTGTCGTATTTTATGAAATTCCTGATTTTACGGTTTCTGTAAATGATACAATTTGCTTAGGTGAATCTCATAATATTGAAATTTCGTTTACAGCAGGACAAGCTCCTTGGAGTGTAGTGTATACAGATGATGTTTCAGGAACTATAGATACCTTGAATGGAATTCAAGATAATCCTTATACTTTAACAGTAAGTCCTACACAATTGACTAATTATACGTTCACTGATGTGTTCAATACGTATAATACTGCTGTTTGTTCTCAAGCTAAAAATGAGACTGTAGAAGTAGAAGTGTTTGAAGTTCCTTCATTCTCTAATGTACAGACTGCCTGTAATGATACAGCAGATGGATATACTGTAAGTTTTGAAATTGTAGGAGGAAATCCAACTACTTATGAAGTACTTCCTGCTGGTACAGGTTCTATTATAGGTGACACAATGTTTGTGTCAAATATAATTCCAGACGGAAATTCATATAGTTTCGAGCTTACGAATGGTTTCTGTGGATCTGTTATTATTGAAGATCCAAATCCTGTTGATTGTCCATGTCTTTCGGATGTGGGTATCTTAGTCGAAGATAGCTTTAGTGCCTGTGGACCTGTAAATATTGGTCTTCAGTATGAAGCTGCGGGTAGTGAGTTTTTGGATGGCAATGATGTATTAGCTTATTTCCTTTATACAGATTTAGCAGATATAGGTGGATCTATAGTTCAAACTAATGGATCAGAACCTTCATTTGATTTTGTTGCAGGTATGACTTACGGTACAACATACTATATAGCTGCTGCTGTTGGTAATGATGTTGCCGGTTTGCCGGACTTGACCGATCCATGTCTGGATATTACGGATGGAGTAGAAGTAGTTTGGTATGAAATACCAACTGTAACACTATCAGGAAGTACTGATATTTGTAATGGCGAATCTACGGACCTTAATTTAGAATTTACAGGACCTGCACCTTATACAGTTGAGATTTTTGATGGTACGACATCTGAAATCATTACGGATATAAATACAAGTCCATATATACATACGATATCGCCAACTATGAATACTAACTACACTGTATTCTCAGGTTCTAATGATAACTGTGACCTTACAATTAATGGTAGTGCTGATATTGTTGTGAATAATGCTCCGATTGTTGTGGGGGTTGGTACGACTATTAATGCTAACAATACATTTGTAACAGTAATCATTGAGATTAGTGGAGGTTCTCTGCCATATGTGATTTCTGATGCAAATGGACCAATTGATACAATAAATACTACTCAATATATTTCAGCGGATATTACTTGTGGGGATGGATATTACTTTGTTGTTGACGATTTTAATAATTGCGATCCAGTTATTGTAGAGGCACCTTTTACTAGTTGTCCATGTATTACAAATGTGGGTTCAATTGTTCCAGATCAGACACAGGTATGCGATGGTATAGCTTCATTTACCTATGATGATACAGCTGAAGCTTTGGATGGAAATGACGTTGTTCAGTTTATTTTGCATGATGGAAGTGGTATTCCAATTCAGTATGCAGATGGAATGAATTCATTTACATTTGATGCTGCTCTGAATTATGGGCAAGCTTATGTTATTTCTGCTATTGCTGGAGATGCTGATTTAAATGGAGATGTTGACTTTAGTGATCCTTGTTTCAGTACATCAGGCTTAGGAGAAGTTACTTTTTACGAAGTACCAAATGCAGTTTTATCTGGAGGGGGAGATCTTTGCCTAGATAATTCTATGGATTTAGATGTCGTATTCACTTCAGGAGTAGGTCCTTGGACAGTAGCGCTTTTGAATGACATTGATAATACTACAACGGACTATACTTTAAATAATCCAATTGATATAATTACCCTATCGCCAATAGTTACAACTAATTATTCACTTGTTTCTGTAGTGGATAGTGAAGGAGTTTGTGTTGGAACAGTTTCAGGTAATGCAAATATTCAAGTTAATACTTCTCCTGTGGTAACAGCTGATGTAGTTCTTGAAGATTTTGATAATGAAGAGTTAGTTGTTGAATTTGAGATCAATGGTGGAGATCAAGATACATATACAGTAGTTGATGAAAATGGAGTTCAACTTGGAACGATTACTGCTAATCAGTTTGTCTCTTTCCCATTTGCATGTGATCAAGTTGTAGGTGGTGTTAATCAGACCTTCTATATATCTGACCAATATAATTGCGAGGTTGTTGAATTAGAGGTATTCCTTGAATGTGGATGTTTGACATCGATCGGTGACTTTGATACCAATAATACCGACTATTGCTATGGTGATTTGATTACATTCGATCCAATTACAACATTTGAATTCGATGGGAATGATATACTTAACTATATCCTGACCGATGATGCGAATAATTTAAACACGCCGATAGCTGTATCACAAACTCCAGAATTTGTATTTAATCCAAATGTAATGGATTGTGGTGTTGATTACTTTGTGATCGGTGTTGTGGGTGATAACCTTGGTGGAGGTATTACAGACCTAAATGATCAGTGTCTGGCAGTTTCTGCGCCAATGACTGTTCAGGTGTATTGTGAGATTGACTTTGGCTTTGTTGAAGAGACAATCACAATATGTGCAGGTGAGACAGCATTTGTAAACACTTTTGCCAATGTAAGTGGTTTATTTGATTTGACTATTATTGATCCTGTTAATGGGTCCTATGAAATACTTGGTGTTGAGGACGGTGACCTTATTTCTTTTGAGCCTCAGGCAACGGGTATTTATCAATTAACGCTTGCTGTAGAGCTTGAGACTGGACTAATGTGTACGGTTGATTTAAATGACCAAGTAGAAATTATAGTAGTTGAAACTGGATTCTCTGGAACAGTCGCTAATGAACCAGTCTTCTGCGAAGGAACAGATGAAACTGTTTTGCTTGCTGACCTTATCGATGGCGAGGACGCAGGGGGTGCATGGACTGCTGCGGGAAGTTATGTTGGTTTTAATCCAAATCAAGGTACATTTAGTGTACTTGGACAAACAGCTGGAGTTTATGAATTTACCTACACTGTTTTAGGCCAGGCGAGTTGTCCGGACGTATCAACTGATGTGACAGTCACAGTAAACCCTAATCCAGTTGCAGATGCGGGAGCAAACCAAACAATAACTTGTAATGATCTAATTGTAGATCTAGGTGGTTCTCAGACTTCACAAGGAGGAGTATTTAGCTATACCTGGTTGTTCAACAATACAGTAATGACAGACCAAACAGCGTCTACTGCTAGCGTGGAACAGGCTGGTACTTATACCCTAATTGTTGAAAATAGCTTGACTGGATGTGAAGCTACTTCAGAGGTTTTAGTAGATAATATCGTAGAGACTTTGATTCCTGCAATTACTTTAGATGATCCAGATTGCTTTGGTGCTAACAATGGTAGTATTTTGTTTTCAGAAGTTGAGGGAGGGCAAGGGCCTTATCTTTATTCTGTTGATGGGGGACAAAATTTCCAAAGTATAAACGTATTTGATACACTTTATGCTGACAGCTATGAGATTGTTGTAATGGACATAAATGGTTGTGAGAGTCAGGCGATCAATGTGAATATTGAAGACCCAGAACAGATATTTGTAGAGCTAGAATTATTTGTTGCTCAAGACGGAGATCTAAATAATAAAGAGTTTGTTGAAGATGGAATAGTAAGTTATAATGACACTATAGTTATTCAAGCTCAATTACTTAATGATGGGGTAAACACGAATATCAGTTGGTATCCAGATGATCTGAATGACTGTGAAAATTGTGAAGAACTATCCTTAGTTGCAACAAGTACAATGTATATAGAAGTTACGGTAGGTGCTGCGGGCTGTCAGGATACAGATGCCTTGAGTATATTTGTTGAAAAACAGCGTTCTGTTTTTATACCTTCTATATTCTCGCCAAATGGTGATGTTGCGAATGATTTACTTGAAATTTCGGTAGGAAGCTTCGTTCAGAATATAAAGTCTTTTGAGATTTATGATCGCTGGGGTACGAAAGTTTATGAAGTCAATAACTTCCTTCCTGCTCATTCGGGATCGAACTATTGGGATGGTACTTTTAAGGGCCAAAATTGTCAATCTGGAGTATATATTTACTGCATGGAAGTTGAAATGACTGACGGTAGCAAAGAGATGCTAAAAGGAGATATAGCTTTGACCCGATAATAAAAAATACCTTTTGACTAAAAAGCGTCATTGAATTATTTCAATGACGCTTTTTTTTTAACATTTAAAACTTATTCTATAAGTTGCTTGATGTCAATAATTTATTTAGTTTAGAAGTTCCCTTTTTAGAAAGATAGATCTCAAAATTTGACCCTAACAAAGCTTGAGATCCTGTTACATCTTGAAAGAATAAAAACTACACACAGACCTCTATTTCATTAATACACCAATTTTGAATCACCTTGAATCGGTATTGAATCAAGGATGAATTCAGTTATGATTAAAACTGAAATAGTACTATGAGTCCAAAATGGCGATTATTCAGGACAAGTATACTTCTACTTTTCCTATACTCAACTACACTTAATGCACAAGTTGATCCACCTTCAACGGGTACAGATGGATGTTTTACAGCTCCATTGATTTGTAATGTAAATCAGCTTGATGAATACGAGGGCCAGACTATGGCTACTCCTCCTTCTAATCCGTGTCCATTTTCACAGGCACCTGATTGTCCCAACTCTTCCTGCGAAAATAATCAATGGTTTTCTTTTGTTGCAAATGTTACTGACATGCAAATAGAGATTGCACCAACAGTCTGTGAAGGAGGAACCAATGGAAATGCACTTCAAGGAGTAATATGGGAGGTGACAGATTGTTCAGCCTTGTCAGGTTTTTCTCCTGTTTCTAACTGTTTTTCAAATGCAGCGATGCAGGATTTTACATTAAATGCAACGGGACTAATACCTGGAAATATTTATTACATTATGCTCGATGGGTTCTCAGGAGCTCTTTGTACCTATGATGTTAATGTCCTGAATGCAGGACCTCCAACGGTAGATCCTGATTTAACTGGTCCAATTTCTGGTCCTACTGATGTTTGTCCAGGAGCAACAGGATTAGTGTATTGTATAGACGTTGGTGTTGGTATTCAGGATTATGACTGGTCTTGGCTAGGTGGTAGTATAGGAACGATTACAGATTTGGGTCTGAATGCAGATGCAAGTCAGTATTGTATTGAAATAGATTATACTGCTGCAGGTGCAAGCGTATTGCAGGTGGTTGGGTCTAATGAGTGTGCAGAAGCACCTCCAGTGACATTAGGGCCTATTACAAGTTTACCTATTGTAAACCCTATCCAAAATGATTTTATCTGTATAGGGCAATCTATTTCTTGGGAATGCTATAATTTTATAGGCAACGGAGGATCTTACACTTGTGATTATACCTCTTGGCTAGGCTGTGACTCTTCAGTCACTCTTATTGTTGGTATTTATCCAGTTACTCCGCCTAATTTTGATTTAATAACGCTTTGCGAAGATCAATGTCCGTATAACTTTAATGGGGCAGATTATTGTGCAAGTGGCACTTATTTTTACGATTATCAAGATGCGAATGGTTGTGATGTGCAAGATCAGCTGTTCTTGACTATTTTGTTTGCCGAGGCTAATATATTAGATCCAAACCCTATAGGTTGTGGTGCCGATACCATAATAACTTTAGATGGGTCACTTTCGACCAGCGTTCCAGAAAATGGGGGACTTCTAACTTATTTATGGACTGGACCTGGAATCATCACAGATCCAACTTTAATATCTGTAGATGTTGATGCCCCTGGCGAGTATACCTTAACTGTTTCTCAATCTTTTGCAGGGATTACCTGTGAGGATATGGCTTCAGTTACTGTCATAGAAGATAATGCATTTCCAAATACTCCTAATGCAAATGGAGATAATGAGATTTGTGGTGTCGGTCAGACGGGTACTTATTCTGTGATTCCATCATCAACTGGAGCATCACAAGATGGATTTGCTTGGAGTGTTCTAGGAGGTCAATTCATTGCAAATGCAAGTGGAGATACAATAGTTGTAACATGGGATAGTTTAGGTATTGGTGAAGTCTGTGTAGGAGCATATAATGATTGTGATACATCATTCTTAGATTGTTTAAATATAGTTATTGGTGAGGCACCAGTTTTGGATGCTCTTTTGGGAGCCCAAACAGTTTGTTCGTCAGATACCTCCGTAGTATATACTCTTAGTCCTACTTCTGACCTATTTACTTATACTTGGAATGTAAGTGGTGGCGCTTCTTTTAATAATTTAGGCGATACGATTCAGGTTGATTTTACAGGTGCTGATAGTGTTCAAATTTGTGTAGTCGCTGAAAATAGTTGTGGTCCTTCAAATCAACTTTGTCAAGACATAACAATAAACGCAGAACCAATTATAGACGATATTGTCGGCAATGATATTTATTGTGTTGACGATTCAGGCTCATTTTCAATAACAGCAGGTTCTGATGTAGACTCTATATCTTGGTTAGTTCCCGCAAATGGCAGCATCACTGCTGGGCAGGGTACATCTAATGTTGATATTCTCTGGAATTCCTCAGGAACAAATCAGCTATGTGTAGAATTTTATAATGAATGTGGTACGAACCAATCTTGTTTAGATATTACAGTTAATGAGAATCCAACAGCGGATATATCAGGAGATTTGCTTCAATGTGTTGAATCTGCAGATTCCTTGAATCTTGATTTAGTTTTATCTGGTCAATCTCCATGGACAGTTGTAGTTTCTCATGATGGAGTAAACGAGTTTACAATAACTTACAACAACTCACCTGCAGTAATTCCAGTTCTTGATCCTGGAACATATACAATTGTTCAGGTCACTGATGGAAATGGATGTAATTCTGTTGGTACAGGCTCTGGAACCCTTTCTAATTATGCTATACCTACCGCTACTCTTAGTGGTAATGGATCAATTTGTGAGGGTAGTGGAGCATGTGTTCAATTAGACGTTCTCTTTACTGGGCAAGCACCATTTACCATTCAATATGCTATTGATAATGTTGCACAAGCTCCATTGACAGGTATTGTAGATATAAACTACTTACTTGAGATTTGTACTCCTGGAGAAGTGACTTTACTTACTCAGACAGATGACAATGGATGTGCAGGAACAGCAGGGGGTATTGTAATCGTAGAAGAGAATACAATTCCAATTGTATCTAATATTGATAACTCATGTGATCCTAGTGATGATACAGAGTACTTCGTATCATTTGAAATAAATGCTGGAGATGCTTCGACATATACTGTGCTTCCTGCTGGGTCAGGTACGCTGACAGGAAACATATTTACGAGTAATCCTGTATTAAGTGGAACACCTTATAATTTTGAAGTTTTTGATGGAAATGGATGTGATACAATAGATGTATCTGGAATTTTCGTATGTAATTGTGGTAATGATGTAGGCGAGATGAATCAAGATGTTCTCAACATTTGTAATCCTGATTGTGCAACTGCTATTTATGACAATTCATCGGAAGTATTAAGCGCAAATGATATCCTTCAATTTGTATTGCATGAAGGATCTGGTCTTTCGCTTCAAAACCCATTAGTATTTAGTACTAATCCCGAATTCTGTTTTGATGCTTCTATAGGTATGGTATTGGGTCAAACGTATTACATCTCTGCTATTACAGGGGATGATGATGGTACAGGCAATGTGGATCTTAATGATTTGTGTTTAGCTGTGGCCCAAGGATCACCAGTTCGATACTATGAACTACCAGCCGTAACTTTAGGAGTAGGTGGGGAGATTTGTGTAGGAGATCAATATGGAATAAATGTTGACTTTACTGCAGGGGCAGCACCTTATTCTATTGTAGTTACAGATGGGCTTAATATTGATACCCTTTCAGGTATACAGTCCACAAATTATGTGTACAATGTAAATCCTGTTAGTACTACAAATTACTGTTTCACCTCAGTGTTTAATGCAAACTGTGAAGTTGCAATAAATACTTGTGTGGATGTTGTAGTAAATGATGCTCCAACTGTTGCAGATGTTTCTACTTCATGTAACAATACGGGCGATCAATTTCAGGTAAGCTTTGATATCAATGATGGAGATTCCAATTCATACGAAGTATTGCCTGCAGGTAGCGGTACCTTAACAGGTAATCAATTCTTATCGAACTTTATACCAGAGAACAGTACATATAGCTTCCAAGTAATTGATATCAATTTATGTGATACTATACTTGTTGAGACTTCAGTACCTGTGGAATGTGAGTGTCTATCGATGGTTGGTTCAATCACTGATATATCTTATGAAATATGTGGTGGAGATCTGATTAATGTTAGTTATGATCCGACAGGTGAATTCCAGGATGGTAATGATGCATTGAATTATATATTGTACTTGGGTAATCTCAATGATTTGGCTTCGATTGTTGTCTTGGAACAAAACACAACAGGTGTTTTTGCTTATGACAATTTAACTATGACTTTTGGCGAGATTTATAACGTTGCAGCTATAGTTGGTAATGCATCTGGTGGCTTAGTTGAATTGAACGATGCTTGTTTAGCCGTTTCTACAGTAGTGCCAGCAGTATTCTATGAAATTCCTACGGCTTCTATTGTTGGATCGGACACAATATGTATAGGCGAAGAAACAAATGTTACTATTCTATTTACTGGAGACCCACCATATTCCATTGATATTATTGAAGACGCTGGGGGTTCAACAAATACAATAAATGTAACTGATGTAGTTTCAAATACATATACTTACACCAGTACTCCAAGTGAAAATACAACATACTCAATTTCCAATTTGACAGATGAAAATTGTATAGGTACCGTGTCTGGTACAATGGAGGTTATTGTAAATGAAGCTCCAGTTGTAAATAATGTTGTAGAAACCATAAATGCTAATAATACAGACGTAACTGTAACTTTTGAAATAGTAGGAGGAAATGCTCCTTATAATATTGTTGATGGTGATGGAAATGTTATAATCTCCAATGATGGTACATTTACTTCTTCAGAAATTCCTTGTGGGAATGGATACTATTTTGAGGTTGATGATGGTAACGCTTGTGGTCCTATAATTGTTAATGTTGCTTCAACGGATTGTCCTTGTCTTACGAATGCTGGTTCAATTACAGAAGTTGGACCGATAGCTGTTTGTAATGATATAGTTTCACTTACTTATGATAACAGCTTAGAGGTATTAGATGGAAATGATACAATTTCCTTTATTATTCATGACGGTTCATACGTTCCATTAGTTCCGAATTCTACTAGTCCGGATTTTGTTTTCGGTGGTTCAATGACTTATGGAACTACCTATGTTGTTTCCGTTGTTGCGGGTGATGAAAGTCTTAATGGTGGTGTTAATCCTAATGGAGTTTGTTTAGATACGAATTCAGTTGCTCAGGTTGTTTTCTATGAAGAACCAAATGCAATTCTTTCTGGGGATGCAGTAATTTGTGAAGGAGATGCGACCGATTTAAGTGTTGAATTTACATCAGGTTTCGGACCATGGACGGTAGAATTACAAAATAATCAAACTGGAGATATTACAAGTCACACATTGAATAATGCAAGTGATGTGATTAATATCAGTCCAGCCGTTACAACAAACTACACCTTAATCAGTGTTACGGATAATATAGGTTTGTGTAATGGCGGTGTTTCCGGATCTGCCTTAGTTCAAGTTCAAAATTCTCCTACAGCATCTAATATTCAAGGAGTAACTGATTATGTGGCAGAGACCTTCAATATCTCCTTCACTATAAATGGTGGAGACTCTCCAACTTATTTAGTTTCACTTGATGCTGGGGCCCTTAGCTCTACAGGAACTATTAATCTCAGTAACTTTACAGCTGATCCAATCCCGTGTACGGACCAAGGATCTATCTACACCTTCTACTTATTAGATGGTTTTGGTTGTACTGTTGAGGAGATTGAGGTAGAGGTGGATTGTGAGTGTTTTACAAGTATAGGTACCTTTAATACGGCTAGCGCAGATTATTGTAGTGATGAAAATATTAGTACTTCCTCTGTTTCGAATTCGAATCTAGATGGAAATGATGTTATTAATTATGTCGTTGTTACATCGCCTGCTGATTGGCAGAATACGATTTTAGATGTAAGTCTTACACCAGATTTCGTGAATGATCCTGCATTGTATGAATGTGAAACAACCTACTATATTATCGCTATTATTGGGGATGATTTGGGGAACGGATTTGTGGATCCTACGGATCAGTGTTTAGTTGTTTCAAGTCCAAAGCCATTCCAGGTCTTATGCCCTGTGAGTGGAGATTTCTTCTCCGATGAATATCAAGTTTGTATAGGTAATCCAGTGAGTATTTCTTTTGATTTTGAAGGTGTTGGTCCATTCACTATTGTGATTAATGATGGAGTTACTAATCAAACATTACAGAATTTGACTGAAGGAGAAATTGTTCAATTGAATTTAACGGATACCACTACATTGACTCTTTTGTCCGTAGCAGATAATGGCACAGGATGTTCAGCAGTTGTCAACGAAGCAGCTGTAGTTAATGTGAATGGTGTGCCAAATGCCGGTACAGTTAATGCGAGTCCTGCACTTTGTTTTAATGAATTACAACTATTTGATTTGAATAATTTACTAGATGGTGAGGATGCTGATGGTATTTGGAGTGAGATTTCTACTGTTCCTTCGAGTGGAATAGCATTTGATCCTGCTTTAGGTACATTCTCAACTAGTAATCAAAACCCTGGAATTTACTTGTTTGAATATTTCTTAGAAGGAGAGGGATCATGCCCGGATGATTTAGAGGTAGTTTCCGTTGAGATTTATGAGTTGCCTATTGCTGCGGCAGGCCTTGATACGGAAATTACTTGTGAGGATGAAACTACAGAAATTGGTACTCAGGATTCTTCTACTGGTCCAGATATTACATATAGTTGGACAGATGCTTCGGGTAATGAAGTTTCTTCAGAGAGTGTATTCACTACAGCTGTAGGCGGAAATTTCCTTCTAACTGTAGAAAACACAGTTACAGGTTGTGTTGATGTAGATGATATTCTTGTTGATGATAAAATTGTAGTACTAGCACTGGATATTACAGACGAGGATGTAACCTGTTATGATTTCAATGACGGATTAATTGTAGTTAATAACGTAATTGGAGGTGAAGGACCTTATGTTTATTCATTCGATGGTGGGCTTACTTTTTCAGGGGATAATAATATTTCTGAATTGCCTGCATCAATATATGACGTAGTTGTAATGGATTTGTATGGTTGTACGAACGAGATGCTTCAAATAGAAATTGTAGAGCCTGATTTACTAACATTAGATATTCAAGCTGATTTTCCAACGGAGATCAATGCCATAAATTATGGAGACACTTTGTTACTAGAGTTACAATCCAACGCACCTATCACTCAGATATCTTGGACTCCATCAGAGCTGGTTAGTTGCGATACTTGTAGTATAGTTGCTGTTGCACCTACTAATACCACTTTGTTTAATGTAGATATTCAAGCAGGAGTATGTAGTACTTCTGAATCCTTAGCTTTATTTGTTCTAAAAGATCGACCTGTATTTGTTCCATCGGCATTTTCTCCAAACGGTGACAATGTAAACGATATACTTGCAATTTCAGTAGGATCCTTTGTGAAGGAAATAAAAAGTTTTGCAATCTATACAAGATGGGGCGAACAGTTGATTTCAAAGAGTAATTTCATGCCTACAAATCAACCATTAGATCCTAATGGTTGGGATGGAACATTGAATGGTAATCTATGTGATAGCGGCGTTTATGTCTATATGCTCGAAGTTGAATTTGAAGATGGTACTACCGAACAGTATAAGGGAGATATTACCTTACTTAAATAAATAGAAAAGGGCATCAATTTGATGCCCTTTTTTAATAACTCGTAAATATGGTATCTGCATGTATGCGCGTGGATCCCTCACTTCCTCTGTATCTGTCTAATTGAAAAGAAAATTGCTTTACACGGAAGGCCCTGATATAGATTACTGAATCCTCATGGAATTTATAGAATTGACTACTATCAATCAGCATTTCGTTGCTGTTTAGATTATCGTGAAAGTGGTATTGTATTTTGTCCTTGTCACTAGCATAAAAGCTTATATATTCCATTGGTTCAAGTCCTTTGTCCATCCAAGTCAAACTATCTTTCTGATCTAAATATAGGCTGCTATTATTTAGCTTTGGTGCAAAAGTGTTCATATCCAATTCTACACGATAATAGGCTTCATCATGATACCAGCTTATTATATTTGAATCGGGAATCTCTAAGGTGTTAAATTGATAAGAACCCTCAAGTGGATTAAAAACCATGTTGCTGTCATTAAAAAAAATGTCAGGCTCATCTATTAGTTTTATACTTTGACCGAAGGAATTAATGGAATGAAAATATAAGGAGACACTCATGCTATCACTTGCATTGAAATAATCTAAATTGATCTCTGGATAAATATTTATACTATTTTGAATAATATCATCTTCAGATGTGCAAGCGCTAAAAAAGAGCAGGCAGCTGAACAGCATGCCTATTTGTGTTTTATTCATGTTGATTGAGGTTTATCTGAAGATAGTACATCAATCATACATATTATAAAAAATAAAAGGTGACTTGCTGTAAAGTCACCTTTTAATAACTGTTGAAGAAAAACTCGTAAGTTTCTGTTAGGTTTCTATTATATAGATACCAAAAAAATAGAATTCGTTGCCTGAGCTGTGAAAAAAAATATAGTTTTTTAAAATTTATATCCTTCACACGCTGTGAAGTCTCTGAAATGCTGATTTATTTTTCTAAATAATTCGGTGCCTTTTTGGTGTCTTATCTTTCTGCCGTCAATCTCTGAAACCATAGTAAGTTCTCCCATGGTACCTGTGGTAAATACAAAATCTGCAGCATAAAATTCAGATAGTGCTATACGCCCTTCTTCAGCAGGTATATTATGCGTCTCACATAGGCTTAAAATTGTAGCTCTTGTAATTCCAGGAAGGCAGGCATCTGCAAATGGTGTACGGATTACATTGTTTTTTATGAGAAAAACATTTACCCCATTTGCTTCAGCTACAAAACCATCTTTATCGAGCATTAGACCTGCATCTGCCTGAGCATAATTAGCTTCTATTTTAGCAAGTATATTGTTCAGCAGGTTGTTGTGGTGTATCCTACTATCAAGAAACATTGGATTGTTTCTTCGAATGGAGGAGGTGATTAGCTTTATACTTTCTGGGTAGACCGGAGGTTTCCATTCTGCTAAAACGATCAATCCACATCCTGATTGGTTCAACCTTGGATCCATTCCCGAGGTGATTTTTTCTCCACGACTAAGGGTGAGTCTTATATGTACGCCATCTCGCATGTTATTCGCTTTCAAGGTATCGACCACTGCCTTGATGACTGTTTCTTTATCAGGTACATCTTTAAAGTCAAGGATATGTGCGGAGTTAATTAGACGGTCTAGATGTTCATGAAGGCTTAGGATACGCCCTTCATAGATCCGCAAACCTTCCCAGACTGCATCTCCTCCTTGTACAACGCTGTCAAATACAGAAATTTTTGC
>JAQXAY010000210.1 GCA_029252685.1 Saprospiraceae bacterium
ATCTCTGCAAAATAAAGATGAGCCGTATGAAATATTGGTATGGTGTTTTTCTGAATTTACTTTTGGCTATTTCTATGACTGCCCAGGTCAATAAAAGTATAATTGTGAAATCTGTTGATATGAATCTTGTCGATGAGGTCATTATTATGAACGAGGGAAACATTAAGTTTGAAAGCTGGGATAAATCTTATGGAAGAGTTCTTGTATCTGTAACAATAGATGGAATGAATTCTAGTGAGTTGAAGCATTTGATTCGCTTGAATAGGTATAAGATGAGTTCAGAAATACTTGGAGGTATGATGTATCTTTCATTTCCGAACTTAGAGCAGAACTTACGAAATGAATTAAGCGAACTTATAGAGATTAAGTGTTATGTTCCCAATGAGGTGGTTACATCGGGGACTGCCAATAATATAAAATCAGTGGAACTTATATTTTAATATTTAGTCAGATATATTTTACTAAGAGCTAAGCCCGTTATGTAATAATAGGCTTAGCTCTTTTCATTACAAATCTTTAATGCCTATCTTTGGTGTTCTGATTTTGTAAAAAAATAAACATTACAAATGCGCATTATACTTCTTAGTCTTCTTATTATCTCTCTTTCCTTCAAGCTAAATGCTCAAGCGAAGAAGATTCTTCATCAAACATTTATGGTTGAGAATTATGAGCAGATCAACATCGATCTTTATGAGGATGATTACGAGGTTGTTTTTTGGCAGGGTAATACCGTAATGAGTGAAATACAGGTCATTTTGGAGAATGGTGTGAAACATCTACTAGACTTTCATGTGGATTCCTTGTCTAGATATGAGATTGTTGAAGAGCCAGATGAGCAAGTTATTAGATTGAGTTCTTATGATAAAAACAGAATGACCATCGCAATTAAGTATAATGGCTCGGACCTTTATCCCAATGAAATTATAATGACAAAATTGTACATACCAAATGTCTTTATTGAGTCGGAGCAAAATGTATATATAAGGAAAGATAAAAAGGATTAGTTGTGGATAATATAAAGACGGTTGAGTTGAAAGTCCTGCCTAAGGACTTAGAGAATGAGGATCTAATCAAAAAAAAGGCAGCAAACAAAGCGGGTATCCCATTTCATAAGATAGGATATTTGAAAATAATTAAGCGTTCGATAGATGCTCGGAGTAGGCAACCATTCTTTCTTTTGCGTGTAGAGCTTGCTGCTGAAGAACCCAAAGCAGACCAAACGGTCTATCTTCAAAAATTGAAGCAGGTGGAAGATGCAGAGCCTGTGATAGTAGTAGGGGCAGGACCTGCTGGCTATTTTGCAGGACTTGAACTAATAGAACAAGGTCTTAAGCCAATAATTTTAGATCGGGGAAAGGAGGTTCAAGAAAGACGTAGGGATTTACGTGCAATCCAACAATTTGATACGGTTAATGAACACTCGAATTATTGCTTTGGAGAAGGGGGTGCCGGGACATATTCTGATGGAAAGCTTTATACTCGTTCTCATAAACGAGGATCAATTATTAAGGCTTTGAATTTGTTAGTTGAGCATGGTGCCAATGCCGATATTTTGGTTGATGCACATCCGCATATTGGCTCGAATAAACTTCCTAAGATTGTTGCCAACATAAGAGAAACTATTTTGAAACATGGTGGGGAAATCCACTTTGATACCTATGTCACTGATTTCTTGTATGAAAAGGGGAAATTTAGAGGTGTAGTTACTCAATCTGGTAAAACCTATGAGGCAAAAGCTACTGTTTTGGCAACTGGTCATTCTGCAAGAGATATATACAAGCTTTGTGCGAGCAAGGGTATAGCTCTGGAGTCTAAGCCCTTTGCTTTGGGTGTGCGGATAGAGCATCCACAGCCTCTAATAGATAAAATTCAATACGGTCAAGAAGAGCGCGAAGAAAATCTTCCTGCATCTTCCTATAAGTTGGTTTGCCAGGTTGATGGCAGAGGTGTTTTTTCATTTTGTATGTGCCCTGGCGGTCTAGTCGTTCCTGCTGCTACCGCTCCTGGTGAGATTGTAGTGAATGGTATGTCGATGTCAAGAAGAGATTCTCCCTTTGCTAACTCTGGTACAGTTGTAGCAGTTGAGAATGAAGACTTGATTGGCTTCGAAAAGCATGGGGTCTTTGCAAATATGGAATTCCAAGCTGCAGTAGAGCGTAAAATGTTTGATTGGGGGGACGGTGGACAACAAGCGCCTGCTCAACGGATGACGGACTTTATAAATGGGAAAGTATCAGCATCTTTGCCTGATACATCATATATTCCTGGCTTAGTAGCAGCTCCTGTTCATGAATTGTTACCGAACGGAATCTATGATAGGCTCAGGCAGGCTGTTCAAGTATTTGGCCGCAAAATGAAGGGCTATTTTACGGAAGAAGCCAATATCATAGGAACAGAAAGTAGAACAAGTTCTCCAATTAAAATACCTAGGAACAAAGAAACCTACATGCATGAAGGAGCAGAGGGATTATTCCCTTGTGGAGAAGGAGCAGGATATGCAGGTGGGATATTGTCAGCAGCGATGGATGGTCAGAATGTGGCCTTAGCTATCAAATTATTTTTATCCTAATCAAAGGATTACAACTTAACTAAGATTATGAAAAATATAGTAGATCTAATCGGTAGGCTATTTTTGTCGGCTGTTTTTATATTTGAGGCAATCGATACACTCAAGTTCTATGAAGAGACTCGAACTGCATTGACAGAATTAAATATTTTGTGGCAGCAGGATCTCTTGCTCAATGCGGGGATAATCATCTTGTTGCTTGGGGCAATTCTTATTGCAACTGGCTATCGTACAGGATTTGCCATTATAATCCTTCTGGTTTACTGGTTACCTACAACCTTTCTAGTATATGATTTTTGGTCATTCCCAAAGGGAGAGCAACGCATGTTTATAATGTTGTTTACAAAGAACATGGCAATCTTAGGGGGAATGTTGTTACTTTGGGTCAACGGTAGCAGAGCCTACAGTATTCGTAAAATTTTTGCTACGACAAAGGTTCGCTAGTTTTGTAATGAGTAGCCACATCGACTACAGAAATTAGCATCATCTTCGTGATCATCTTTGTGGCAATTTTGACAGAGCTGCGTATTCGTATATTGCTCTTTTTGGGTCTTTAATGCTTCCGATGTTATAATTCCTGTTGGGACGGCTATTACTGCGTAACCAATAATCATGACCAATGCCGAAAAGAATCTCCCTAGATCTGTAATAGGAGCTATGTCTCCGTACCCAACCGTGGTAAGGGTTACAATAGCCCAGTATATACTCTTTGGAATTGAGTTAAACCCTTCATTTATACCTCCTTCAATTAGGTACATTGCTGAACCTATTATAGTGACCATGATGAGCACGAAATACATAAATACAAGGATTTTTGCTCGACTGTTTTTTAGTGCAGCCATGATAAATCGGCTCTCCTTGATGAATTGCCCCAATCGTAGGATACGGAATACTCGTAAGAGCCTGACAGCTCTAATAGTAAGGAAATAAGAATATTGAAATTGAGGTAACAGTAAGACAATATAGGTAGGAAGGATGGATAATAAGTCAATTATACCATAGGTAGACCGAATGTATAACCATGAATTTCTGGTAATCCATATCCTCAATATATATTCAATAGTAAAGATTACAGTAAAAGACCATTCAATGATACTTAATACTTCTTGGTGCTCTTCAGAAACTCCGGGTATGGTTTCTATAATCACCGTTAGGACGGAGGCAATAATTAGTAGCAATAAGCTTATATCAAAGATTTTTCCAGGCTTTGTATCTGCTTCGAAGATGATCTCATGAAGTTTTGTCTTCATTGAATCCCGTTTACTTTGTTTTTGCATTAGCTTGAATCGAATTTGAGTAATTGTGTGGAATATTATCAAAATTTAACTAATATCACGAACAATAAATAATTATTCTTTAATACCCTTTATGAAAATACTGTTAAGTTGTCCACCAATGTTGGGGCAGGTAGATTTGTTTAAACCTATTTTTGAAGCACATGGACTTCAGCTTATTTGTCCTGATTTTGTACAAACCTTGTCTGAGGACGAATTGTGCGAACTTCTGCCAAATATGGATGGATGGATCATAGGTGATGATCCGGCAAGCTATAAGGTGCTAGAGGCTGGGAAACAGGGGCAGTTGAAAGCAGTTGTTAAATGGGGAGTAGGTGTAGATAATGTTGATTTTGATGCCTGCAAAAAATTGGGATTGCCAGTGTCTAATACACCGGGCATGTTTGGGGAAGAAGTAGCTGACGTAGCACTTGGTTATATTATTGGTCTTGCTAGGCAAACCTTCTTGATTGATAGAGGTGTTCGTGCAGGAAATTGGCCTAAGCCAGCAGGCATGTCCTTACCTGGGAAAAAATTGGGATTGATAGGTTTTGGAGATATAGGACAGGCTATAGCAAAGCGTTGTAAAGCATTTGGTCTTGATCTTACAATATGGGATCCTTATGCAAGTCCAACACCAGAGGATCAATCACATTATAGATTTAAGTCTTACCCGGAGGGTATAGAGGAACTTGACTTCTTAGTGGCAAGTTGTGCATTGACTTCAGAGACGAAACATATGGTCAATGAAGCAATATTTAATCGAGCAAAGCATGGACTTCGTGTCGTAAATGTATCAAGGGGAGGAATCGTTGATGAAAAGGCTCTTTTAGATGCATTACATTCTGGGAAGGTTCATTCCGCTGGACTAGATGTTTTTGAGGACGAGCCACTTCCTGCTGATGCACCAATTCGTGCATTTGAACGTTGTATATTGGGAACGCATAATGGATCAAATACCGTCGATGCTGTTATTCGGGCTAGTCATCAAGCTATCCGCTTGTTGTTCGGGTTCCTAGAGATTGAAATTAAGGAAGAAGCATTTTTATAAAACGATAAGGCATGGCTAAATATGCATTGGTAACTGGAGTGTTGGGAGGTATTGGTTCCGTAATCTCCCGTAAGCTAAAGGAAAGCGGTTATTATGTCTACGGATTAGATGTTAGAGATGATTTTGACTATAAGTGTGATCGATTTATCTTATTTGACATCAATCAGTTTGTTGTGGATTCTTCATACCGGATTCGGTTTACAGAGATTTTTAATAATTTGATTCCAAATTTGGACTTACTAGTCAATAATGCAGCGGTTCAACGGCTAGACTCCTTAGATAATCTTAAGATTGAAGAATGGAGTGAAACCTTGAATGTAAATTTAACGGGTCCTTTATTATTGTCTAAACTCTTTCTCAAAAGGTTAGAGGAATCAAAAGGAAGTATTATCAATATCGGAAGTATACATGAGCGTTTGACTAAAAAGCGCTTTATTTCATATGCAACTTCAAAATCTGCATTGGTTGGTCTTACTAGAGCAATGGCAGTCGATTTAGAGGGTAGAGTTCGCGTCAATGCAGTAAGTCCTGCGGCTATAGAAACAAAAATGTTGCTTGATGGATTTGATAATAATGAAGAAAAAGTAAAGGAGCTTGAAGCACTGCATCCCGTTCAGCGTATTGGTTACCCAGAGGATGTGGCAAAATTGGTTTTGTTCTTAGCTTCAGAGAACAATGGCTTTATTCATGGGGCTAATATAAGTCTCGATGGAGGAATTAGTTCAGTTTTAAAAGATCTGTAGTATGTCAAGACCAGCAGGAGCATTATTCAGTTTAAAGATTTTGAATAGTGGTAAGTTTAAAGAAGGAATGGCTTATCTAAAGTGGAAAAGGAAATATTCCAAGAAGCTAAGTGCATTCAAAAATATACACAAAGGTCAAGATTGCTTTATTATTGGTAATGGACCATCACTCAAGGATATGGATCTGAGTCCTTTGGCATCTTATCATACCTTTGGCTTGAATAAAATCTTCCTAATCTTTGAAAAATTTGATCTAGATCTTTCATATTTGGTAGCTACCAATCCATTGGTTATCGAGCAAAGTAAAGATGTTTACGAAAATGATCTCAAGTTTCCAATGTTCTTATCCTACACAGGAGCAGATGGGGTAATTGACGAACGTCCAAATATTCATAGGTTACATACACTGAATACCTGGAGTTTTTATGATGATATTAGCCAGCCAATCTGTGAAGGGAACACGGTTACATTTGTAGCCATGCAGATTGCCTTTTTTATGGGCTTTGAGCGTGTTTTTCTTATCGGAGTAGATCATAGTTTTAAACAGAGTGGGAATTCTCATGAAACTCAGGTCTATGATGGCAATGATGAGAATCACTTTCATCCCGATTATTTTAAAGGCCAAAAATGGCAGCTCGCAGACGTGTATGGTTCCGAAGTGTCCTATCATTTAGCAAATTATCACTATAAGAAGTCTGAGCGCCAGATTTTTGATGCAACACTTAATGGTAAGCTTGAGGTATTCCCGAAAATAGGTTTTGAAGAAGCTCTGAGTATTGCAAAAAAGAAAATATAGTCTTTTTTGTTCCTAAATATTCCTTTAATTAAGATGGATTTTTATATTACAAATATTATTTATATCCTTTTTTT
>JAQXAY010000212.1 GCA_029252685.1 Saprospiraceae bacterium
ATACAAAATTTCCAAGATGCATTGGATGTGATCAAGCAATTCTTACCCTTTCGACAGTTCTCTGAGCTTGCGGATGAGTTTACAAAGCTAGAAACGAATTTTGGTAAAGAAATAAAACCTAAAAAGAATAGCCGACGTTTTATCCAATTGGATGAGACCGAAAAATCAACCGGAACACACTGGATTACTCAGATAAAAGAGGCCCTCAAAGATAAAGTCACCCTTAGGATTTCATATCAGCCTTTTGGCCAAGAAGCTTACACAAGAGACATATCGCCCTATATCCTCAAAGAATATAATAATCGTTGGTTTCTGCTAGGAGTCTCTACGAGTGATCAAATCCAACTGATGGCACTTGATCGAATAAAAGCATTGGAAAATTGGGAAATAGAAGCTTTCCGAGAATACAGATTAGACTTAGATCATTATTTTGACAATTGTATAGGCGTTTCGAAAACAATAGAGAAACAGCCCATTCATGTTGTATTCAAAATAAGCACCAATCAATACAATTATTTAAAGACTAAACCACTACATCCTAGCCAGAAAGAAGTTAAGATCGAAGCGCATGGTGTTATCGTATCCCTTGACGTAATCGAAAACAGAGAGTTAAGGCAAAAACTGCTTACTTTTTGCCCTGATATCGAGATACTGGAGCCTGCTGATTTTAGACAATCATTTAAAGAAACGTTAAAAGCGGCTCTTGCGCTCTACTAGACACAACATTATGAGGACTTTAGACGTATATATCATCGTATTCATCTAGTATAATGGATGAAGTAAAGAAATTCGAAGATATTTAATCCAGAACATAAGCATAAATCATGATAACAGCGTTTTTATTAATAACACTGGTCTCTTGGATCAGGTCAAAACAAAACGAACTTACTTTGGAGAGGGTGCAACCAACACATAATTTAGAACCTAATTATCCAAAGGTCATAGAAATCGACTAAACTAAAGAGCTAGGCAAATTCGCCTAGCTTTTTTTCTTTCTCTTTGCCTTCTTCTTCTCTGTCATACGCGCACGACGCTTCTCCTGCGCACGATTGACCTTCATATTTTTAGACTGCTTCTGATGGAAAGCACCTTTTGATTGCTTCAAAGAATGCTGAGGAAGATAGTTTTTCATCTTGTAGACTACTTTTTCTTCTTCAATCAAAGCTTCAATACGATCTACAGATTCAGGAAATTCAATTTCATCCAACTCTTTTTTCATCAATTCCTTTAAGGCAATCAAAAACTCTTCTTCCTGCGGTCTAAAAAAGGAAATAGAAATACCTTCGGCATCAGCTCGACCAGTACGCCCGATACGGTGCATATAATCTGAGGTCGTCTCCGGACAATCAAAATTGATGACATGACTCACCTCTTTGATATCTAATCCTCTTGCAATAATATCTGTGGCTATAAGAATACGAAATTTAGATTCCGCAAATTCATTAACCATTCGGAACCTATAATTCTGACTCTTATTAGAGTGAATGACACCCACTCCCTCTTCATAGGTTTCTGACAATTTTTCAAAAAGACGATCTGCCATCTTTTTACTGGACACAAAGACAAGAACTTTCTTCATCTCCTCATCTTTCAATATATGAAGGAGCAAATTAGCCTTGGTATAGTAGTTTGGCACCTCATATCGATACTGACGAATCTGATCTAAGGGTGTTCCATGTACTGCAACTTCTATCTTCTCTGGATTCACAAAGAAATCATGAATCATCTTATCGACATCTTCCGTAAGTGTAGCAGAGAACATTAGATTCTGTCTCTTCACCGCTAGCAAATCCATTAGATTCTTCAACTGTGTTCTAAAGCCAAGGTTAAGCATCTCATCAACTTCATCGATCACCAATTTCTTGATGCCCCCCATTTTTATAGATCCGTCTAGACCTAAGTCCATGATTCGACCTGGCGTCCCAACTACAATATCTACACCGGCCAGCAATTCATATTTCTGTGTATTAATGTTGGTCCCACCATAAACACCTTTTATTCGAACAGTAAGGTACTTAGACAATAACTTTGCTTCTTCCACAACCTGCAAGACCAACTCTCGGGTTGGGACCACGATCATAATCTTCGCATGATTATCCTTTGAAAATTTAAAATCCTTAAGAAGAGGAAGCAAATACGCGATTGTTTTTCCTGTTCCTGTTTGTGCTATACCCACAATATCCTTTCCAGAACGAATTCTTGAAAAGGCTTCAAGTTGTATAGGGGTAGGATGTAAAAATCCCGCCTCATCAACTGCATTCCGCAAGGAAGCACCCAAATTTAAATCATCAAAAGTCCTCATATCCTATAAATTAGCTGCAAAAATACGCTTTTTAAAACTATCTAAGTAATAATACGAGCTATAAAGCCTTTTAAGTTTCTTGTTCCGCACTAAAATCATAAAACGGAAGCACATAAAAGCAGTTGATCTATTCCAGCAAAAGTTAAACAAAGTCTGCATGTGTTAAGAAAAATTATAAAATGTTAAAAAAAAATTAACAAAAAAAGACAATGCCAAAAAACATTATACAACCTCAATATCAATAGATTATAAAAAACAAAAATGCTTATATATTTAAAATTCAATGAAATTACTTCACAAATGTTTGGTTATTTAAATATAATTTTAACATATTTAATAAATATTAAACTTAACTTAAACATACCCATTAGAACGTATATCAAAACAATATTAGAACACACAAACAGATATACAAATGAAAACGAACATAACAAACCGATTTGCAGCCAAAGATATATCCACTTTGAGGGCCTGTAACATTTTAACACTACACATATCCGATCTATTTAGACCTCGACAAAAATATTTGGAACCTCCACTTTTGATTAATTGAATGTATTCAATGTGCTTTTAGCATGTATTCATTAATCTGCTTAGTGGAATCATTAAACATTATATAAACGAGAGGTTTATGAGCTTCCCCCTATGCCTACTATTCAAATGGAAACTCATAGCAAAGCCTTTTTATTCTATTCATTCAAACAACTTAAATCATGAGTAAGACTCAAATTCTAACATTAATCACGGCAAGTCTGTTATTTTTTAGTTTAAAGTCCTTTGCTTTTCAGTACGAAATTATTCATTATGATGCTGGAACAATTGATCAAACCGCCTTTGAGATTAAAACTAACTCTTTACGAAAAGTTGCACTGTTAAAAGGTGACAACCCTAGTCAGGAAACGAATACAGTAAAAGAATTCATTAATGGGTCCTGGGTAGAAATCAACACTGCTGAATTTGGCAACCAACCAGTTCTTTCTATTGATCTAAGTCCAGAGGGAGATCTTCTTATTGCAACCTCTAATGGCTTGTTCAGACAAAAAGATGGGCTTATTTCCACCATACTACTAGACTACAACATTGATCTTGTGCAGATCAATCCATTTAATGGTAGCATATACTTCGTAGAAGAGTCCGTCCTATACAAGATTACCGAGCAAACAAATACCGTTGAAACTATATGCTCTAACCTAATTATTGATGAAATTCAATTCAGAAGTGAAAGCGCTTTCCTAATCAAGTCTGGCAACAACTTGTATGAGTATAGTAATAACACACTGGAAGAGCGCTACGTACCTGGAGGAATGAAATACTGGTCTATGGACCAAAACAACAGGTTGTGGATTATCACCAACGATAATCAATTCCTAAAAGAAAACAATTTTAGCAATTATTGGGAAATTCCTACTTTCAGCGATCACCTAGTTATCGAGGGTACTACATCTATGGTTGTAGATAAAGAAGGAAATATTTGGATGGCCAATGAGGATGAGTACAGCAGACTTATGAAGTGGGAACCGGGTACAGAAAATGCTCTAATGATCAGCAGCAGCATGCTATATGCTGATGGGGAGTACTTCATAATTGACAAAGTTATCAGCGATGAAGATGGAAACATCTACCTAATCAATGATGAAAAGGAGACCTTGATAGAATTGTCCTATTCAAATCCAGTACTGAATACAACTGAACAGAATAATATAAGCTGGAATTTTGGGCCCAATCCAGCTCAAGATATTTTGAATATCAAATTCGATTCAAGTTTTGACTCAGCAAGTTTAGAAATTCTAGATCAAACAGGCAGGATTGTTGGATCAACATCTTTAGATGGCCAGCAAAACAAAGAAATAAATATTAGCTACCTCAGGCCAGGGTTTTATTTTCTCCAATTAAGAAATAAAGGTTCGCTGGCCACCCAGAAATTTATCAAACTGTAATTAAAAAAGGGATGCAATTTTGCATCCCTTTTCTTATTTAATACCCAGCAATCTCGCTAGAGTAGTTAATACGCCTTCTTGCTGTATGGCCCGAAGCTCTCCTTTATCTAACCAAATTCCTTCGCAATCATTACAATAATCCATAATAACCCTAGTATCTCTTGGATGTTCTGCTTTCTTCATCAGTTTTGATGGCACACAGGAAGGACAGTCGAGACCGATCAACTGATCCAATTTCTTATCAATAGACATAAACTCGAAAGCTACTGGCTCTTGGATACGTTCCATATAGTTAAGCACTGCTTTTGAAACCCAAATTCCTTCACAAGATGAGCAGGAATTATATTCAATAACTTGAGTAGGCTCAGTGCTAAAGGCTTCTGTTAATTCTATCTCACAACGAGGACAATTCATAGTTCTATTCTACTTTTATAAGCTCATGGGATAACAATCCTGCATCGATGCTTCTAGACCGATAAGCACATTTTGAAAGCTATCTGGTGCCTCAAAGTTTATTTGAGCACAGAGGGATCCCATGCAAAAAAATGCAAATAATAGATTGAGATAGTTCATAATAAATAATTGGGTATTAAACCAATATAATTAATCCAAATCTATTTACAATTATAATTCACCAATTCCTTGTCTAATTATTTCTATTTCGCCATTATTCACCTCTATAATAGTCGAAGCTACATTTCTTCCGTAGCCACCATCTATTACCATATCTAGCTCTTGCTCGAAACGCTCAAATATTTGGTAAGGATCTGTAGTGTATTCTAGAATCTCGTCCTCATCATGTATAGATCCCACGGCTAAAGGATTACCTAATTGCTGCACCAATTCTAGGAAAATATTATTATCAGGTATTCGGATACCGATTCTCTTCCGGTTTGAACCAAACAGCTTGGGTATCTTAGTACTTGCCTCAAGAATAAAGGTAAATGGCCCGGGTAATGATCGATTCAGCATTTTGAAAGTACTTCGATCAATGGGTTTAGTATATTCAGACAATTGAGAAAGGTCAAAACAAGCCATTGAGAATCGAGCCTTGTTAAGTTTTAAGCCTTTCAAACGAGCCAATTTTTCAAGTGCCTTTTTATTGAAAAGATCGCAAGCAAAACAATAAACTGTATCTGTAGGAATTGCAAGCACACCGCCACGTTTTAAGCATTTTACAGCATCTTCTACCAACCTAGGATTAAGATTGTGCTCATTTAATTCTAACAACATCTATTATTCTCTTTTTTCTGCCAGCAACTGTATACTTACCGTAGCAAGTTTAGAATTCGGAAACTGGCTGTTGTGCAACTCCACAGGATGCAAGCCAGCTTCAGCCGCAATACTACGAAAAACATCTAACTCTACAATATATTGATCAGAAAATCCATGTGTTGCATCATAAGCAGATGCAGCGGTGCTACCTATATTCTGAGCGACTATTACTGGATCTACAGTATGCAACTCGATAACTAGAAGACCGAATTTTTTTACATAAGGAGCCCATTTCTGTAAATGCTGCAACAATCCATCTTCCGCCTCGTTCGGAGTGATTCGTCTTCCTCTGAAAGCAAAACCTCCAGTTGATAGACTATTCCTATCTTTCTTGGATAAAGACGGATCTTCCCACACTCTATTGTGGTCCAAAAAGGTTCTTATATTCAGTAAATCTCTAAGATCTATGCCATAATTATTCTCTAGATCAGCCGCTAGTATATCTGGCCGTCCAATATCTCCCCAAATCACTTTCGCCCAGACATCTGCTTGTATTAAGTTGGCTCTTGTAACACTCAATGCTGCCTGATTATAGTCTGCTCCTACCAAGAACAATGGATGCTCCTCTAACATCTTACCCCTTATCGTTCGTTGTTCAATAACATTAAAAAGATGTTCTAGAAAAGCTCCATTTCCACAACCCATATCCACAATCCCCTTTGGTTGATCTTCTATGGGCCTGTTAAATAGTTCTATTATTATATCGTCGATTTTTTTAAAATATGTTGTATGTGCTCCTCCTGAACCCCAAACATTCATTTTACGATCCACATGTATCTCTTCTGAACCCGCTGGGCCTTTCCAAAAAATTGCTGGATCTCCAAAAATCAATTCTTCAACTTTAGAAAAAGTAGGAATATAAGACACCGTAACTCCATAAGCTGAAGCACGCTTTGCAAAAAATAAACCTGTAGGTGTAAATGTATAGGTCCCCTCCTTTTTTTCAAACCAATCCAAGAAAGTAAAAAAGTCTAGAATTCTTGAAAAACTATCCGCATCACTATGGTATTCTTCTGCCTTAAAAGACACCTCCATAAAATACTTATGAAACATTCCTCCCATACCCAATGCTACAACAGTAGGACCTACTAAAAGTCCTTCAATATGTTTAAGAATCTGCTGCTGTATAGATCGCTCAAGTGGTTCCGAAGACCAATTGATATTATAATCCAGCTTATACTTTTCAATGATAGAATTTAACTTTTGAAAGGACTCAACTTGAAACTTACGTTTATTAAATCGCTGAGAAAACTGTATTAGATCAACAACATCTTCGTAGAGTCCTGCATTGGCAAAAGCAAAGGCTGACTTTTCATTTATACGAAACTGAACTGTGCCAGTAGAGTTGTCCAAATTTTGAACTAACCAACCCTGAGAGCAAAGTAATCGCAAGGCAACATTCATGTAACCAACATTCGCATTAAAAACGGAACAAACTGATTTTAGATCTACCTTTTTTTCCTGAACTATATAGTCAAGAACCCCTTTTTTATATAATGCATATGCAGTTGGAGCAACAGCAATACCATCAAGATGTCTAAAAATAGAACTTCGAAGAACTTTTTTATCTGCCTTGGTCAAAGGTTGAAAATCAGATAGTCCAGATTGAAAACTTGGTCGCATGGTTTGGATTTTGTCAAATAAAAACAAAATATTTTAATATAAAATAGCTTATTTTCCAATACAATACCAAAATAAGTAGTCGCTAAGTGCTTTAGCTTCCAAAGTAAACTAATCCTTAAAACTTAGTTGTAAAACTGTCAAAATAACAAGCCAAGCTATCCATCTAAGCCTCTTTTAGCTATTCTTCTTCACACCTTATTTCTACATTTTGTATTTTGATTTTTAATTGACATGACTTAGCTTTAGTAGTTACTCATCCCTTTTGTGGATGCACAAATATCTAGTAACATGCTAAGTAAATAAGAACAAATCAATTATAGCAAATGGACCAGGTAATTTCATACTTCACAGAAATCCCATCTACACATCGATCGATTATCCTTTTTGGAGGTCTTGCTTTTTTCATGTTGATAGAAAACGTAGTTCCACTGTTTAAGACACAGTACAAGAAGGGCCAACATCTAGGTCTAAACCTATTTTTTACATTCACAACAGTTCTTGTAAACCTAAGTATGGCTTTTGCCCTTTACGTCGTAAGTCTTTGGGTTGCTGAATATGAGTTCGGCATCATCCACCTTATAAATGCCCCTATTCTTGTAAAAATGATACTTGCAGTCATGTTGCTAGATCTTATCGGTGCATGGTTGATTCACTTTTTGGAACACCGCATAAAAGTCCTTTGGATGTTCCATACGATTCATCATTCAGATCAACATGTAGATGCGAGTACGGCGAATAGACATCACCCAGGTGAAAGTGTATTTCGATTCTTATTCACTTGTCTTGCAGTCTTTATAAGTGGAGCAGAGGTATGGATGATTATGGTTTATCAATCTCTTAGTGTAATCCTTTCACAATTCAATCACTCCAACATCAACCTTCCGATTTGGTTAGACAATGGACTTAAACTTTTATTTGTAACCCCTCATATGCATCGGGTACATCATCATTACAAAAGGCCATTATCTGACAAGAATTTTGGGAATATTTTTTCCCTTTGGGATAGGTTGTTTCGCACTTACGTTGTCTATGACAACAGCAAACTTGAATATGGTCTAGATACATACATGGACAAAGAAGACCATTCTAATATCATAAAAATGTTGAAGATACCTTTTCAGGCCTATCGTTCACCGGATGATTTAGACTAAAAAAAGCCTCCTTTTGGGAGGCTTTTTTTATACATTCATTTCTTGTATTTCACCGATCATGTAGGTCTTTGCATCCCCTTTTATTTCTACTCGATTACCCGAAAGGCCACATTCCACATAGCCTCCTCGTTTTGATATCTGTTTTGCGATAAGTGCATTTTTACCTAAAGCCTTTGTCCAATAAGGTGCAAGTGTTGTAAAGGCAGAGCCAGTAACCGGATCTTCGTTGATACCACATTGTGGCGCAAAGAAACGACTTACAAAGTCCAACTCTATACTTGGTGAGGTAATGATAACACCTCTTGCATCTTTCAATCGTTCGATAGCTATAAACTGCGGTCTGATCTTTTTAATCACATCCTCGTCCTCGTAAACAAATAAGTAATCTGTCTTCCCTTTATAAACCCTTTGAGGCACTCTATCAAAACAAACTTCTAAGGCAGCACTAACTTCTACCTCCTCTATAACATCCACAGGAAAATTCATCTTATACTTGCCATCAACACGCTCAACAGACAGCATTCCGGACTTTGTATTGAAATGCACAAATTTTCCCTCATAGCCCAGATGGGTGTAAAGTACATGAGCAGTTGCGAGTGTTGCATGCCCACAAAGATCAACTTCTGTTTCAGGAGTAAACCACCTCAGCGCATAAGAATCTTCATTCATAGGCACGAAGAATGCTGTTTCGGAAAGATTATTTTCAGCAGCAATACTTTGCATTTTTTCATCATCTAACCATTCCTTGAGTGGTACAACAGCAGCAGGATTTCCTGCGTATAATTTACTGGAAAAAGAGTCTACCTGATATAATTTCATGATTCTGTATTAGAATTGTAAAGTCGTTTGATTGTTGTAATTATTTCTTTAAGTCTAAAATAACTTTTATTTTTTTATATCACAGATTATTATTGGCGTAATCCTTTAACCTAGATACTGCTTCACGAATGTTTTCTTTCGAAGTAGAAAAACACAATCTTAGATGACCTGAAGCAGCAGGACCAAACCAGCGCGCACTCCCTGGAACAAGAGCTACCTGTACCTTAGCCTTTATATCTTCTGCTATCTTCGATTCATCCAAATTTGGATCCAATGCAATAAAAGCTAAATATGTTCCCTTAGGGACTCTAACCTTGTAAGCTGGAACTTGATTTAGTTCAGAACATAAATAATTGCGCACATCCATCAAATGACTTCTAAAATCATCCAACCAATAATCACATTTTGTCAGTGCAGCTGTAGAAGCGACCTGAGAAAGCGTAGATAATCCGCCAATAGTCATAATATGACCGCTCTTTTCTAATAATTGCTCCATAAATGAGACAGAAGGGCAAATACAATAACCGATACGCAGACCTGCTAATCCAAAACTCTTAGATAAACCAGATACTATAATCGTTCGCTTTTTTGCCTCCTCACTATAGGCAGCAACACTTTTCAATTGTTCCTCATAATAGATATCAAGCCAAATCTCATCACTCACTATATACAAGTCATGTGTGATTGCCACTTGAACTATTTGTCTAATATCCTCATCAGATATCTTCTGACCACTAGGATTATTTGGGTTACACAGATATATAGCTCGTGTATCTGTATCAATAGCTTCTATAAGCTGATTCATATTTATCTTTCCATCGTCCAAGTTAAACCCAAAGGATTTTGCAGAACCATTATTTCTATTGATACTAGTCTGAAAGAGAAAATCAACTGGATCAGGAATCAGAGCATTTCCCCCATCTTCAAATAAGAGCATGGCCACCTTATCCAATGCCTCGGCAGCCGAATTGAATCCAAGTACTAGTGAAGGATCTACATCAAGATGATGTTTCCTAGAATACCATGAAGCTACAGAACTTCGAAAAGCATCGTAGCCTAAAGCAGGTCCGTAGGAAAAATAACCCTTAGAAATATATTCTTGGATTGATTCAGTGATCTCTGGAGCGACCCTAAAATCTGGATCAGCAGCAGTTAAGGGAATCACCCCTGCTTCCTGTTCTGCCCACCTATGATTAAAAGCTCTTGATTTCAAGGTTTCGAAATCAATCTGTCCGTGTTCAAAAATTGTTTTTAGCATACTAATGGTAATCCTTGAAGTTTAGCACTCGAAAACTCTTCCAATCGCTCATCACCTTCCTTGATATAACGTTCAATTTCATCTTTACGATCTAAATAAAAATCTGTAAATATTTTTTCTAGATCTCGCCCTCCCTCTGCAAATAAATCCCCCAATACAAGGGCATCTCTCAGTGCCGAATTAACTCCTTGAGAAGTAAAAGTTAACAGAGGATGCGCAGCATCTCCGATGAGTAACACATTATTTTGATGAAAACGTGGTAAGAGATCCATACGCTTTGTTTTCCAATAAAAACACTTCCCTGGATCTGATTTTAGCAAAATATCTTTAAATGAATCTGGAAGATATTCTGTGAATTTTTTCAAAAAATCCACCATACCATATTCCATCTCCATAGGTGTTCCATGTTTGGACTTATCAAATTGAAGATACCAGAGTAATTCCTCATTATACAACTTAAACATCCCCATATTTACTCCAGCTGTGCTATCTAAATACTTGACCCAATCATTACCTGGTGGAACTGTACCAAAACCCTTTGGCATTAGACAAACAATTTCATGATCGTCCGTTTCTTCTAATAAAACATTAGAAAACAAATCTGACCTGACCTTAGAATAAACACCATCAGCGGCAATAAATACATCCGCTTTTATAGTTGTACCGTCAGTCATCACCACAGCTCTGGCTGTACCATCTTCGTCAAAAACAAGATGATCATAGCACATATCGTAATTTAAATCTTTTGGATCAACATCTTCTAAGAGCATATCCAAAATGTCATTACGTTTTACGGCATATACTCCTTCAAGAGGTGTCGAAACACCTAATGTATTGGAGTGCTCAAAACTTACGTAATGTTCCAGTTTTTTCGAAATATTATTGAAGGAATGATCGAGGCCGATCTCTTTTAAGGTTTGGAGTCCATTCTCTAAAAGAAGGAATCCCATCCCTGAGGATCTTTTCGATGATGAGCGTTCATAGATTTGAACCTCAAAATTTAGCTTCTTAAGTGAAGCATAGACGCTTAAACCAGCTATTCCACCCCCTAATATGACTATTTTGAGTGGTTTTTGAGTTGGAGTAGCCTTAGATATTGAACAATTCATACCTTAATCCTACATTTAATGAAACGTAATTAATGCCTGCAATAGGGTAATTGCAGATTCATAAACTTAATGATTGGGTACACATTGAGAAACTGAATACAATATCCTGACCTTTAGTGGGTAAGTCTGAATATCATGGAAGGTAAAATACCAATAATTGGTGAGTTAAGCAAAATTTTCTGTTTCGACTAGAGACACAACAACGACAAAAAGTAAAAAACCCAGTATCAAAGTATTGACAATACCTTGGCTACTCTTGTCTGAATATCTCCTGACAGAATTGTATATTTTATTCCTCGAATAGTAAGATCATCAAGGATCAATTGCTGAAATCGGGTTCTATAGACCTCCCCAGATCTCTCCCAAGTATCTTCGTATGGAATATCAATATCACAAACGAAAAAATGGTCATATCTATGCTCCGCTTGCCTAGCAAGCTCTGTAAGTTCGGCATCTACTTGACCATAATAATCTAAGGCAAACATGTATGTTGTAATAGAATTGGTATCTGTGAAAAGAAATTTTTTTGCATCTTCCATATTCTTATCCTCCCCCAGAATATGCAACTGAGCAATTTCTAATAACTGTTTTTGGGTCAAGCGTCTGTTAAGTTGATTATCAATCCAATATTGCTTTCCAAGTTCAGGCATCCAAGGTTCATCAAAGTGATTGGCTAAAAATTTACATAGGGTAGTTTTTCCAGAAGATGGCGCGCCCATAAAAACAATATTCTTCTTCATAGTTGCTTTCTATTTGCTAAATAGGCCTTATTCCACTGTATAAGACCAAGAATAGCCATAATTAAAAACACGAAATACAATCCAGAGGAGAAGATCAAACCCTTCACAGCATAAATGATGATTGCATAAGCATTTACCACGATCCAAAATATCCAATTTTCGATCTTTTTCTTTATCATCATAAATTGAGCAATTATTGAAGCTGTTGTTGTAAAGGCATCCAGGAATGGCATAGATGCTCCGGTATATAGACGCATTAGATATCCGAGTCCTAAACTTCCAAGTACAGCAATAGGAATCCAGAAATATAACCATACTCCAATACTACTAGGCTTCAGCGCTAAATCAGTACCAGCATCCTTATTCCAAGCATAAAATCCATAAAACTGAATAAACATATAAAACACATGCAGCCCAAGATCACTATACAATCCCGCTTTATAAAAGACAAAGGTATAGAGAGTCACCTGAACAAATCCAAACACCCAAGTTAATATGTTTTGCTTTATACTAAAGTAAACACAAAATAATCCAGCTACTGTAGCCAATATTTCAATCCACTGCATGAAGTTTCAATTATCCATTTAAAATAATTTGTTTACAAATCCAAAGTGCAATACGCTTCTTTAAATTATTGAGCGATTAGAATAATTTGAGAACAAGTGAACAAGGATGAAGTTAAAAAATCTTATTGGAAAAATCCATTTCCTCTAAAGGTCCAAGCTCCAATAATGGCAGTTTAGGCCTTGTGGACATTCGAAATAGGAAAGGTGAAAGTCCATATTTTTTTGAATTCATAAAACCCCCGATCAATAAGCTATTTCCTAAAAAGAATGCATTATAGGGGCAATGAAATTCTTTCAACTGAATACTCCAAGCTTTACTTATCTGAAAACCAGGGTTGAGTTTCCAATACAACAATGCAGACGGACCCTCCGCTGAAGGAAATCCAATTTTATTGACATAAGCATGCGCTGAGACCAATACCGAACCTGTTTCATCAACTCCAAGAGATCTGTATCGGTTTAGATCCTCTACCCCCATTGCTGCATCAAGGCAAGTTTTATTCAGTTGATTTAATTCTAGATCCCATTTTTCCAAGGCCAGCTGCCATAAGCCAGAATCCCAAATAAAAGACCGCCTTAAACTTACAAAATGGGAAGCATCCAATTTGACAGCTTTTGTCTTGGCAATCTCATTTGGTGATTCAAATAAAATACTGTTTATTAACTCATGCTCCATGTTATACTTCCAAATGCCCCCACCCAGTAACAAATAGAAATCATCAAACAATAAAATAGACTCTACAGAATAGGCATCAGTCTGATTTGTCTTAAAACCAATAAAGTCCATCTGGGCATCTAAAAAAAGTGCAAAAGGTCTGTGTTCAAATGGAGAGCTTGCGACTGTCCCCCCTAATGCAAACATTCCATCATTGAAATCGTAAGCCATTCGGTCTACATAGGCATTTCCTAAATCATAGTTTTGAAATTCTTCAAGTTCTAATTCAGGACTTAGTGCAGCCCAAGATAGGCCTCCATTTTGACTCGACGTGTTATAATAAGATGCTAGTAAATAAATTACTTGATCCATTTTCAATAAAAAAGCTCCCGTAATGGACCCAAATGGTGTTGTGTATTGATTGCTAAGGATGAGTGAATCTTGGGCATTAAATTTACTCAGGGATATTGTTGCACAAGTACCAAAGGAGTCTCCCGAGATTTGACATGCGTAGGTGGCATTATTTAATACGGTAAGGTCAGAAACGATCCCTACAGGATATGAATCATCAGCATAAATAAGGGGACTTATAATTTGACAAACAAGCGTGAAGGGCAAACACAAAAATAGTAAAAGGCTTTTCATAGTTTTTTTACTACAATGAAAAGCCTTTCACTCGCATTGTTTATTAGTCTTCTATTTGAACTCAAAAATACTTGCTCCCTCCGGAATAATTATCGAAGAAGAAGCAATTTCCCAGTCTCCACCAAAGACTCTTCGCATTTGACGATGTGCATTTATCATTTCAGCATAAGGAGCAAGTTCCAAGGCCTTTTCTTTTCCCTTATTTATGACAACCATGATCTTTTGTGCCTCTGTGTACCTAAAGTAAACGTAAACGCTATCTCGAGGTGCAAAATGCATCAGTTCACCTGTATGAATAACTGAATTATCTTTTCTCCAATTGAACAAATCCCTAGTAAATTGAAGCATTTCAAACTGATCTTCACTGAGTCCCTTTTGATCTTTCGCACTGGATATATCATCAGGAAATCCACCCGGAAAATTACTTCGATAATTATTCC
>JAQXAY010000227.1 GCA_029252685.1 Saprospiraceae bacterium
GATATTCTGTTGTGCCCCATACAATATGGGACATAAAGCTAAACTATTTTAATCAGAAAATTATATTTAACAGCACTTTCATTACAAAAAATGAGGGTTTATAGCCATTTATTGAGGTATGAAACATTTTTTAGTTCTATGCCCCTTACTCCTGCTTCATTCCTTACAAACAATTTGTCAAGAGGATTTTTCGTCAAACGAGGCAATTAGTTTGTTTAATAAGTCATCATCAAACAGATTATTAAATGGGACACAACAGAATATCTTAGAGAGTTTTGGCCTTTCACCCATATTAATTTTTGAATTGAACAACTTTCTTAGCTATAATATACCTATTCGTTCATACCTAGATCTTCAAAGCATCTTAGGTCTTTCCAAAATAGAAGCAAAACGAATATTTGATTTAATATTTAACACCAACAATGATCCGGTACAATACAAAAAGACAATCAATACAGTCTTTATATCATCAGATATAGATAATGCATCTGTCTTTAAGGATCAATTAAAAATAAGAGCAAGACATATCACAAGGAGTAAAACAAGAGATCTAGTTATATTATCAGAAACGGATAAACAAGAGGAATTTATTCAACTTAAGAGCCCATACTTTTCAGATCATTTGAGTTTAAGCCTACGAAAAAAACTAAAAAACGCTGAGCTTTTTTTGGGTGGCTATGAACTAACTATAGGTCAAGGCTTATTGCTAGGACAACGAATTAGCTTTGGACAAGGTAGCCAGTACTTCAATACTGAAAAACATGAAAAGGCTATTAATATAAAAACTAGTTTTGGTGAAGACAACTATTTTACGGGACTAGGAATGATATTAAATCAAAAAAACAAGGTACTCATATATGGCTCTAGCAGACTAATCGATGGAAGTATTACGACAGGCTCTACATTCCATATCAGATATGGAGGTGACCATTCAACAGCTACTAGTATAGCAGCTAAAAATGGACTCCGACAATATAATGTAGGTACTCAAGTTCACAAAAACCTAAAAATCTTCAAACTTGATCAAAGCATACATGGGCAAATTATTACTCCTAGTCAAGGAGGCATGACAGATAAAAAACTGTGGACATCAAGCTCGATTATTAGAACCCACAAAAACTTTAGAACTTTTGCGGAATTAGTATTTCAATATAAAAAAAAGATAGACCACAGCTTTCTCCTAGGCCTTTCAAGAAGTTTTGGCAAAAACAGTGGTTTTTCTTTTGTTGTCCAAAAAAATACAGCAAGCTACAGTGGCATATATATCAATCATCTTTTTGGCTACAGCACGAACCCTTCGACTAAGTATTATTTCATATTGGAGCGGCAATTGTCTAGAGTAATAAATTGTTATTTCCGCTATGAGTCCAAACTAGAAAAAGAGCTGAATACTAGATTTGATATAGGAACACAAATAAAAAAGAGAAAAAAATGGTACCTGAATTTAAAAGCAAGCTTTTCTCAAAGAGCAGAATCTAAGACCCTAAATTCCAGCATCAATCTCAAGCAAATAATGAATAGTAATATAGAGTGTAGAAGTCGGCTGCATATCAATAAATTCTTTGAGGCAGATCAAAAATTGACCAATATCCTCCTTGCAGAAGATTTTATTATCAACCCCATGCAAAAACCATATGCAATCAAACTACGATTGGCTTATTATACGCAGGAAAATCCATCTAATAATGTATTTGCCTATGAGAATGGTCCTATTGGCCAATACTCCATAAAACAGTATGATCAAACAGGCTTTAGATATACCCTAAACTTAAGATGGAAATGGGCTTATAGGAGTTTAGAGATCAAGTATTCAAGATGGATAAATACGGAGACTGATAAGAGTTTTCCCGTAGAATTTCAATATCGGTCAGTTTTTAATTCCGATCGATAAAATCAGGATAGATAAGAAACTCTTCCCGGAGCATAGAATAAATTTTCAAGTCCTTTTTCCAAGATAATTGTATCTCCTCAAAGCTACAGCTATCTTCAATCTGATTCATAAGCTTATCTGTGCCTGCAAGTAGGTTAAAAAAACCATTATCCAAGAAGAATTTTTTCTTTTCGGGATATCTATGATACACCTCTAAAATGGATTCTAAATCCAAATAATCTTTCCGAAAATTTAGCGCATTCTCTTTGTAATAAGATTGGCCAAAACATGTTTCGCCCTCCAATTTAGGATATTTAGAACCCTCATTGGGTGTTGGAATAAAAGAATCGTTTTCAAATTCTAATAAGGGGTGTCCATATCTTTGGAAGGGAAAATCAGTCCCTCTTCCCACGCTTATTTGTGTTCCTTCAAAAAAGCAGAGTGACGGATACAAATACACGGAGCGCATATTCGGTAAATTTGGAGAAGGACGCACAGTGAGTTCATACACATCAGAGTGATTATAATTCTCGCATGGCACTATGAAAAGATCACATTTACTTGCTGTCCATTCCTTTTCATTAATCATCCAAGCAAGTTCACCCACTGTCAAACCATGAACTACCGGAATCTGATGCATCCCAATAAAAGAGCTAAAAGATTTTTCTAGTATAGGTCCATCAAAATAATGTCCATTAGGATTTGGCCGATCCAAAACCATAAATTTTTTATTCTGCTCACCGCAAGCCTCCATAATATAATGCATAGAGGAGATATAGGTATAAAACCTCAAGCCAACATCCTGTATATCAAACAAGACAATATCAATACCTTTTAGATGCTTTGCACTGGGTTTTTTATCCTTACCATACAAGGAGACTATAGGTATCCCCGTAAGTGGATCAATTGAGCTATTAACTTCCTCTCCGTTGGATGCTGTGCCTCTGTAACCATGCTCAAGTGCAAAAATTTTCTTCACCTGAATACCTCTTGCAATCAATGTATCTAATAAATGAGTCTGATTGATCAAAGAAGAATGATTTACGACTAAGGCAATATTTGCATCTCTTAGTACAGGTAGATAAATATCCATCCTTTCGTTCCCTAGCTTAAGTGTCTTTGATTTCGAATGCACAAATACAGCGTCCGAATTATTTTCGACGGACATAACTACAGATACTCCTTTTTTGGAAACGGAACAAGAGCAAAAAAATGTTGTAAAAAAAACAACAAAAGAAACAAAAAGTTTTAAATTGTATTTTTTAATCATAATACCTTAACTAAGTATGCTCGGGCAAAAATTTGCAATAGTAGATATTGAAACCACCGGAGGGAAACCGGGGAGAGACAAGATAATAGAAATTGCTATTGTAATAATAGAAAATGAACAGATTATAGGACGATTCGAAACTCTATTAGATCCT
>JAQXAY010000044.1 GCA_029252685.1 Saprospiraceae bacterium
AACAATTATCTTGCAAGCATAACCGAAGCGGGTTTATATAATCTTAGTATACTAGATTTAGAAAATTCTTGTGAAAGCATATTAAGTTTTGAAATCGAATTTGATGAAACTGTTCCTACAACAGAACTCTTACCAATACCGGTGATTAATTGCTTGGATTCAATAGTCATAGCGGGGCTTTCTTCTGAGGATGCTTATACTTACGCTTGGTCTACGATTGATGGAGTGATCGAAGGTGGTATTGATACTTCCTTTGTGGAAGTAAGTGCTGCAGGTATATATGAGGTATTGGTTACAGATACGTCCAATGGATGTTATGATGTGGTGCAAGTATTAATCGAAGAGGATACAATCCTCCCTTTACAGACTTTAAAACCATATGATAATTTGGATTGCTCAAGTACTGAAACTTATTTAGAACTGGACTTGCTTGGGAGTGATCCTCTTGTTTTTAACTGGTCTGGACCTTCAGGAGGTATTTCCTCAGGAATAGATCAACATTATATTCAGGTACAAGAAGCAGGATCTTATACTGTTAGTGTTACCAATGTTCAGAACAATTGTATTTGGGAATCTTCCTATATAGTGCTCGAAGATGTCAACTATCCATTGGTACAAGTTAATGGGATAGATACACTTACTTGTTACAATCAATCCATTGATCTTGATGTTCAGACGGATAACAACACGCTTTATTCTATACTTTGGACCAGTCCTGATATAGATGACTTTGAATATACCGACGTGTATTCTGTACTTGTAAATACGCCTTCTACCTATCAAGTGGAGGTACTCAATCCCTTAAACGGATGTGAAACAGTAGAGCTTATAGAGGTGGACGGAAATCTGGATGCTCCTGATATTATTGATATAGAAGGTGGCAAGCTCACTTGTTTGGTGGACAATGTTTGGCTTGAACCTTCCATTGCCGGAAGTGGAAACTTTGCTTATTTGTGGACAAGTCCCGATGGTAATATACTTTCTCCCTCCAGTGATTCGATTATTCTCGTAGATCTTGCAGCAAGCTATGATCTTCAAGTTCAGAATGTTGAAAATGGGTGTTCTACAGAGGCAGCATACGAATTAGAAGAAGATACACAGATCCCAAATGTTCAATTAGAGGATTCTTTTGTGTTAAACTGTTATCAGCCCATCCTTGAGGTGGACCTATCTTTGGATGAGCGCATAGAAGGACTTTGGTTCAATGCCTCAGGTACTATTATTGGCACTGGTGCGGAGCTTATAGTTTTTGATGAACAAGGTGATTATACGATAGAATTATTGGATACTTCCAATGGATGTAGGTCAGAGTCGAGTGTAGAATTGATAGACCATAATTTTAAATCTATGGAGGTAGAAGTTCTTCAGCCTATATGCAGTGATCCTTACGGATCGATTGCGATAAATGAGGTGATTGGTTCCGTAGAACCTCTTGTTTACAGTATAAATGAAATGGTGTCTCCAAATCAGCAAACAGATTTTGAGTTTTTAGATTCGGGTGATTACCTCATAGAGGTAGAGGATAAGTACGGCTGTATATTGAGTCAAGAAGCAACCGTTAAGACGCTTCCTCAACTCGATCTTGGAATTGAAAGCAGTAAATTGATTAACGAAGGTGATTCGTATCAGGTCCTGGTAGAACTAAATTTTGATGAATCAGAGATTCTTGAGGTTCAATGGACACCCGACCTTGATATTAGTTGTACAGATTGTTTAGAGCCTATTCTTTTTCCAGAGGAACAAAGACTCTATTCGGTTGAGCTTATTACAACGGATGGTTGTGTGGTAGAACATCAATTGCAAGTCTTTGTTCGTGACGATAGAGCTGTTTTTACACCGAATATCTTTAGTCCAAATGGAGATGGAAATAATGATCAGTTTATGGTTTATGCCACAGATGATTATATTTCTGTTCAGGCATTTAAGGTTTTTGACAGATGGGGAGGTGAAATGTTTTCAAATGATAGTGCTCAATTAAATCAAACTGAAGATGGTTGGGATGGTACATTCTTAGGGAAGGAAGTTCAAGCTGCTGTATATACTTGGTACCTTGAATTGGTTGATAAAAATGGGTATATCGAACGATTTTCTGGGGATGTTATGCTATACAGGTAATCTAAAGATCCCGAAAAGGTCTTTTTTATCTTTAGCTAAAATTAAAATTGAAACATTTTTGCTCTAAAGCTGTATATTTAGCGTTCAGGATCTAAACTCCTTAATTAGCGCAATCGACAAAATATATGCAATTTTTACATCCTTTGTTTTTGTTTGCTACGGCTGCAGTTCTTGTGCCGGTGATTATCCATTTGTTTTACTTTCGAAGGTATAAAAAGGTATACTTTACCAATGTGTCTTTTTTAAAGGAGCTCAAAGAAGAAACTTCTGTACGATCACGGCTAAGGAATCTATTAGTACTCTTATTGAGATGTCTAGCTGTGATAGCTATGGTAATGGCATTTGCTCAACCATTTATAAGCAAGAAAGGTGGAGCGGCGGCGGAGCAACCGAAGTTTGTCTCCATATTTGTAGATAATTCTCTGTCGATGACAGCCCTCAATGAAGAGGTAGATCTTCTGGAACGATCAAAGGAGACAGCAAGGTCTATAGTTCGCGCATTCAGAAAGGATGATCAGTTTAATATATTTACAAACCAGCTGGATTACAGGTCTAGAAGTCTTCTGGATCGAGAAGCTGCTTTGTCTTTAATTGATGATATCGAATATGAACCCCTTGTTCTAAAACTCAATGAAATTATCAATTTCCAAAATGAAATTTTTACCAAATCAAAGGGTGCACGTGAGCAGATATCCTATCTGATCAGTGATTTTCAAGAGGGAATGTACTCAGAATCATTTGAGCCTGATAGTTTGACAAGTACCTACCTAATTCCCATACGTTCTTCTATTCCTGCAAATGTAGGTATAGATTCTGTTTGGTTTGAACGACCAGTACTGATTCAGAATCAAAATTCAAAGCTTTTTGTTGCGCTTACAAATCATAGTGATAGTCCTGTTGAAAATACAAGACTGTCTTTTACTGAATTCGGCGAAAACAAACCATTGGGGCAGATTGATATTCCTGCAAAAGGGACTATAGTTGATACTATTTCTATGAGTTTCGAGACCTCGGGCTATCAAAATCTATCTATTCAGATCTCAGATTACCCTGTGCAATTTGATGATACTTTTTATGTCTCATTCAATGTAGAGCGTACCTTCAAAGTACTGCATGTAATAGACAAAAATAAGCTTGGATTGGAGCGGAGTTTCAAAAGCTCTAGTCAGCTGGAGCTCAACTCTGTTGGTCTTAGTCAACTGGATTATGCTAAGATTAACGAATATGATCTTATTGTTGTTGATGAATTAATAGAAATGAGTTCTGGACTTCAGTCTACACTGGATGCTTATTTAGAGGAGGGCGGAAATTTATTTTTTATTCCAAAGCCAGACTTGCTCAGCCAATCGACGATATCCTTTTTGGCAGCTTATCAAATACGATTGAATGGCTGGGATACATCAAAGCGAGAAGTTGGTCGCGTAAATACAGAGTCTTATATATTTAGTGATGTTTTTGAAAATGCTTCTGCTAATTTTTACTTACCAGGAACAAGCGGTTCTTACACAATAATCGCAGAAAGGGCGAATGAATCAGTGATGAGGTATAGGAATGGCATGGATTATTTGAGTGCTTTTGAAGTAGGCCAAGGTAATTTATTTGTTTTAAGTGCTCCCTTGAGAACAGACTTTAATAGCCTTACAGATAATCCATCGATATTTGTACCAATGGTTTACAAAATGGCGAGTTCATCTAATGAGCATAGAGAGACGGCATATACTATTGGAACAGATGATCTAATTAAAATTAGATTGGATGCTGAAGCGATTGACCTTGATGGTGTATTTGCTCTGGCCAATGATAATACTGAGTTTATACCTGCGCAGCAGTTCTCAAGCGGTCAGCTTGAATTGAATGTATATGGTCAGGTTAAGCAGGCTGGGACATATAAATTAATGGATCCATTAGAACGTAAGGTCGCAGAAGTAGCCTATAATTATGATCGTTCAGAATCTAACTTAGATTACTTGACGGATACTGAATTGGAAGCGCAGTTTAAAGGTAAAGCAAGTATTATCACGTATAACTTGAAAGCAGATATAACTGACCTTGTTCAAAAGAATGAAAATGGTTTGAGGTTGTGGACACTTTTTTTAGTGTTAACATTGTTATTTTTATTGGGAGAATCCCTTGTATTACGATTTTGGAAAATAAACTAACCGCATGAGGTACCTTATCAAGAATGCCACAATATTGAATGGTGAAGACCTGCTTAAAGGGCAAGATTTGCTTATTCAAAATAATGTACTGGAAAAGATTGGTCCTAGCCTGGAAGATACTTCGGCAAAAGAGATTATTGGAAAAGACCTTTGGGTCTTCCACGGTTTTTGTGATATAGGTGCACAGGTTAAAGATCCAGGTTTTGAGCACTTAGAAGATATACATAGCCTACAAAGAACGGCGGGATCAGGAGGATATACTCAGGTTGCTGTTTTTCCCAATACGAATCCTGCTATCCACTCGAAAGCGGAGGTGAAGTATATAGCGAACTCTCAGGACAATAAAATTCCATGCCGTTTGTCAACTATAGGCGCTGTAACTCGGGATAGTCTGGGTGTGGATATAGCTGAAATGATGGAGATGAACGAAGCTGGTGCAGTAGCTTTTTCCGATGGTAGAAAGTCTATACAGATTGGAGGTGTTATGATGCGTGCTTTGCTGTATGTTAAATCTTTTGGCGGCTTAGTAATAAATAGACCAGAAGATGCATCTCTTTTTCATGAGCCTCAAATGCATGAGGGATTGACAAGCACAAGTCTTGGGATGCGCGGGCAGGCAGGTATTGCAGAAGAACTTTTTCTAGAAAGAGATCTGTCACTCTTAGAATATACAGATTCTAAATTGTTGGTGTACGGCTTGTCATCTGCTAAGTCAGTTGCAAGAGTCCGAGCTGCTAAACAGGCGGGACTGAAGGTTTCTGCATCTGTTTGTATTTGGAACTTAATATTTACGGATAAAGACCTTGAAGGGTTCGACCCGAATTATAAGCTAAAGCCAATGCTGCGATCAGAGTCTGACCGCAGGGCTTTGATTGAGGGTTTAAGAGATGGCACAATCGAGCATATAGTTTCTAATCATGACGCTTATGATGCGGAAGATAAAAAACTTGAATTTCCATATGCGGAGTTTGGAGCAATTGGGCTGCAGACTATGTTATCAGCCTATGATACTTATCTTTCAGAGGAGATTGATTTAAGTGTATTTATTAATGCCCTATGTAGGAATAATAGAGCACTTCTTCAACTGGATGCGCTTGAACTGAGACAAGGGATGCCTGTAGAGATAAATGTGTTTGATCGTGGACAGACTTGGGACTATAATGCAGCTTCCAACACTTCTAAATGTGACAACTCACCCTTGTTCTTAAGGGAATTAAAAACAAAACATATTCTAACTATAAATTAAGACTTATGACAGACACTAACTCATTAGACGACTTATCAAAAGGTGAAAAAAATCCTGAAACAAAAAGTACGATTATCAAATATGGAGTAATTCTAGGTTTGGTATCAGTTATTATGGCAGTACTTACCAATTTATTAGGTGGTGCTGATCCTATGAATCCGAATCCAGCTGTATCCGTTGGTCTAGGTTGTGGGGGTTTTATAATCTCTATTGTTATTATTGTAATGGCTGTAAAGTCAATACGCGACAGTTCTTTCAATGATGGTAAAATTAGCCTTGGGGATGCATTCCTTATTGGTTTTTTATCTGCTCTAATAGGAACTGTAATCGCGGCATTGTATAATTATATTAACCTTACAGTGATTAATCCTGAGCAATTAGAAGTGGTTCGCGAGATGATGGAAGAGTCTATGGAGTCTGTTGATGAAGGGGCTCAAGGGTTTGTTAGTTTCTTTACAAAATTTGCAACTAATCCAACGATGCAATTCTTCTCTACTATTGTGATGGGTGCGTTTTTCAACTCAATTATTGCTATTATTGTGGCAGCAATTATGAAAAAAGATTAAAATAGAGTTTAATGCATCCATTATCTGTTCGTTATGGTTTGATCTCTGGAAGTGCAGTAGTGTTACTGATGTTGGTTTTTTATCTAATCAGTAAACCACTAATGCTTAATTTTTACCTCTATCTTTTGGTTTGGTGCATACCTTTTTGGTTTATGTATACAAAATCAGGGGAGGTGAGTGAATCAGGTGAGGAGGGAACTTTCCGCTCTGTATTTACCCGGGCATTTCATATATTTTTGGCGGCTTCAATTATGTATCAATTGATGTATTTTGGGGTTACCTATTTTGACGAAGAGATGGTGGATGTATTAAAACAAGCAGATATAAAACGTGCAGAGGTATTCATTCCGAAAGATATGCTTAAAGAGCGACTGAGTGAGATCAATAGATCGGACTACAGTTTTAATCCAAGAGCTTCTTTTCTTACCCTTGGTTTATCTTTAATAAAAGGGGGGATGTTGTCTATTGGCGTAGCACTAATAAAAAGAATGCGCAGCATATGAGTAAGCAAATATCAGTTGTTGTTCCTTTACTGAATGAATCTGAATCTTTGCCTGAATTGGCGAAGTGGATAGATAAAGTTATGCATACACATAACTTTACTTATGAATTGATCATGATCGATGACGGTAGTACGGATAATTCTTGGGAGATTATTGAAGAACTTAGATCTGGGAATTCAAATATCCGAGGCGTGAAGTTCAGAAGAAATTATGGTAAATCTGCAGCTTTACATGTAGGGTTTTCGGCTGCTATCGGTGAAGTAGTAATTACTATGGATGCAGATCTTCAAGATAGTCCTGAAGAGATTCCTGAGCTTAGGCGCATGATAGTAGAGGATGGCTATGATCTTGTCTCTGGCTGGAAAAAAGAACGTTTTGATTCTTTTATAAAAAATAGAACCTCAAAAGTATACAACTGGGCAGCACGCAAAATGTCGGGTATTCAGTTGAATGACTTCAATTGTGGGCTCAAAGCTTATAGATTGGATGTCGTTAAAAATGTCGAGGTATATGGTGAGATGCACCGCTACATTCCGATCATGGCCAAGATTGCTGGGTTTAAGCATATTGGTGAGAAAGTAGTACAGCACCAAGCTAGGCAGTTTGGCGAGACTAAATTTGGTATTGCTCGCTTTATTCGTGGCCCATTGGATTTACTTTCCATTCATTTTGTGGGTAAGTTTAGTAAACGTCCTATGCATTTCTTTGGTGGTTGGGGACTATTCTTTCTGTTCGCTGGATTTTTAATCTTATCCTATCTGACCGTTGATAAACTCTTCTTTGAGGCTTATGGCATGACGGAAAGACCATTGTTTTTCTTTGGAATACTTACGCTTATAATTGGTATGCAAATGTTTTTAGCTGGCTTCGTTTCGGAATTAGTTTCTAGAAATGCACCCAACAGAAATAATTATAAGATAGAGAAAGAGCTTAACTAATTCCTATGAAGCGCTATGTCATACTGAGTCCTGCCAATCCGCTAAGAGGAGGTATAGCGTCTTCTTCAGAACGCCTTGCGGAAGAAATCAGGGATCAGGGACAAGAGGTTGATATTATATCCTTCAAGAAGCAGTATCCAGATTTATTGTTTCCGGGTAAAACTCAATTTACCTCAGATCCACCTCCAAAGAATATTCGTATCCACAACTGGATACATTCAACCAATCCGTTTAACTGGGTACAAGTTGCTAAAAAAATAGCGAGCTTAGAACCTGATTTTGTGATTGTTCGCTATTGGATTCCTTTTATGGGCCCCAGTTTGGGATCTATTTGCAAGCGAGTTAAAAAAAGTACTGGAGCCAAGATTGTCTGTCTAGCCGATAATTTGATTCCTCATGAGGAGACTCCAATAGATAGCATACTGACAAGAAACTTTTTAAAACATATCGATTCTATGGTCGTTATGTCAAAGTCAGTAGGCCAGGATCTTCGGAAGTTTTCAGAGACCATTCCATACACCTTTGTTCCGCATCCGATCTATGATAATTATGGAGAAAAGGCTGAACGCACTGAAGCATTGGTCCGTTTGAAACTGGATAGCTCAAAACGGTATATTTTATTCTTTGGCTTTATTCGTGCCTACAAAGGACTAGATATATTGATTGATGCTTTTGAACAGCTGAATGATCCAAACATCCATTTAATCGTTGCGGGGGAGTTCTATGCTGATGAAAAGGTATATAAAGAAGATGTGCGTACAAGAGGACTTTCTGATCGCATACATTTCTATTCTGAATATATTCCAAATGAAGCGGTTGCTGATTTCTTTGCTGCTGCTGATATTGTTGCTCAACCTTACAGGTCGGCAACCCAGAGTGGCATTTCTCAATTGGCCTATCACTTCGAAAAACCTATGCTGGTTACTAATGTTGGGGGCTTGCCAGAGATTGTTGATCATGATAAATCTGGCTATGTTGTAGATGTCAATCCGCCAGCAGTATGCGAAGCTTTGAGCGATTTTTTCACGAATGATAGATCTCAAGGAATGACGGAAGCGACCATTCAAGCAAAAGCACGCTTTTCTTGGAAAATGCTATTGGAAGCGCTGAGTTCAATATAAGAAACTTTGGCTCATTCAAGCCTTTCCTTTTGCCAAATAGAATGTACCTTTACACCATACTAGATAATTATGAGAGAAGATATCAAAGCGTTGATCGCAGAAAGTCTTTACGTCAAGCAGCAGTTGCTGAATAATGAAGAGCTTATTCAAAATCTTGAACTAGCCAGTAAGTTATTTATGGATTGTTTTAAAGGTGACGGTAAAGTTCTTTTTTGTGGAAATGGAGGTTCAGCAGCAGATGCTCAGCATATTTCAGCAGAGTTGTCGGGTCGTTACAAGTTAGATCGGAAACCACTTTTTGCAGAAGCTCTTCATGTGAATACGTCCTACATGACTGCCGTTGCTAACGATTATTCCTATGATGAAGTTTACAGCAGAATGGTAGAAGCTGCTGGCCGTAAGGGGGATGTTTTAGTTGCAATTTCAACATCTGGTAATTCCTCCAATATACTCAGAGCCATTGAGAAGGCAAGATCTGTAGGTATGCATGTGGTAGGGATGACAGGTCAGAGTGGTGGTGCTATGAAAGAGAACTGTGATATTCTGCTTAATGCACCTTCTTCTAATACGCCAAGAATACAAGAGTGCCATATACTTATGGGGCATATAATTTGTGAATTAACTGAAAAAGGGCTCTTTGATGCATAATATCGATCAATTACTTACTTGGATAAAGGAGAATCGTCCAACACTTTTTTTGGATAGGGATGGAGTTATCAACAAACGTATTCCCGGTGCTTATGTTGAAAAGGTGGAGCAATTCAACTTCTTTCCAAATCTTGCCGAGAATTTTAAAATCCTGAATAAATTCTTTTCTAGAGTCCTTGTTGTAACGAATCAGCAGGGGATAGGTAAAGAGCTTATGACGCATGAGGATCTTGCTGTGGTTCATGAGTATATGTTGTTTGAGATTGAAATGAATGATGGATTTGTAGATGCTGTTTACTATTGCCCTGAGTTGGCTGAGTTTGACCCTTCTTGCCGCAAACCCAATCCAGGTATGGCTTTGGAGGCTAAAGCTAATTTTGCTGATATCGAATTTGGAAATAGTCTGATGGTTGGAGATTCTGAGTCAGATATTCAGTTCGGTAATCAGCTGGGAATGAAAACGCTGTTAGTGAAAACTAAGAAAGGTGAAGCTCAAAAGATGGCAGAAAATGGCACAGAGGCCAATTTTGAAATAGATACTCTTTTAGATTTTATTCGTCATTTATCAGTTTGATTCCTTTTAAATTTGCCGTGCTAATCCGTATAACTTCAATCTGAGGATATTTTTGCTTACTTTAAAAGACATAAGTCTTACAGATAAAGTATTGTATAAAATATTGATTGCTACTATGAAGTTATTTTTCCCATTGATCCTTTCTTTATTGATCGGTTTCTCTTCTGCACTTTCAGCTCAGTCAAATGCGAGTTATTCCTCGAAGTCAATTACAATTGAACGATCAGCTATTCAGAATATGTCAAATATCCAGAATGGATATGATTTGGATATTAAGTACTTAGAGGCTCCTGCACCTGATGGAGATTCTTATTGGGATGCTCTTCGAGTACAGAAATCTAAAAGTGCTTCCTTGTATCCTAGATCGGAAGAAAAAGGAGGGGCCAGTAATCGTGGTTTCGTTGATATGCCTCAGTTGTTTAATAATTTTGTGGGGAACAATACGAACAATGGAGCACCATGTGATAATCATTTATCTATTTCAAATGATGGTCAGCTCGTCTCTGTTGTAAACAGGCATTTTGCAGTAAAAAGTACCTCTGGGTTTTGGTTGTCAGCAGCTACTCTAGAGAACTTTGCAGATCCATTGAATATATCTGCTAGCAAGTATGATCCTAAGACACTGTACGATCCGATCAATGATCGTTTTATTGTAGCTATGCTTGCCGGTTTTTCAAGTGGTTCTACTAGTATTATCATAACCGCTACAGAAACAAATGATGCAACCGAGAATTGGTTTATGTATACCTTGCCGGGCAATCCCTTAGGCATCAATACGTGGTCTGATTATCCAATGATCACTATTACTGATGAGTCTCTATATCTAACTATCAATCTTATTTATGATGACGAACCTTGGGAGACCGGGTTTAGGGAGACTTTGATCTGGAGGATTGACTTGGAGGATCTTTATTCAGGGGCTTCACTTGATGCAGAGCTTATATCAGATATAAAATATAATGGATCACCAATTCGGAATGTATGTCCTGTTCAGTATGCAACAGAAGAGCGCAATTCAACAGCCTACTTCCTTTCAAATAGAAATTTTGATCTAGAAAACGACACAATTTTCTATGTTCAACTTATAGATTCTCCGGACAGTTCTGGCTTGACAGCTGAAATCAGTCCATTGCTAAGTGATGTGCCTTATGGGGTTCCACCAAATGTAGATCAGCAGGTAGGATATCTTTCGACGAATGATGCTCGGATATTAGATGCGGTTTTGATTGGAGATGAAATTCAATTTGTGGGTAATACGATAGATTTTGAAACGGGTACTTCAGCAGTATACCATGGAGTGATAGCAGATAAAGATAATCCTACTGTGGAGGCAAATTATTTAACGACCACGGATAGTCGAGAATTAGGGTATCCGAGTATTGCCTTTACAGGAGCGGATATGGCCACAGATAGAGATGTAATCATACTGGCAGCGCATGCCTCCGAGGACGATCCAGCAGGGTACTCCGCTTGTTATGTGGATAATAATGGCGACTATTCGGAATGGTTGTTGGTGAAAGCAGGCGAGAATTATATCGATATGCTTAATGTTGCCGATGGTTTTGAGCGTTGGGGTGATTATTCAGCTACTCAACGCGTATATAATGATCCTGGAAAAGTTTGGGTGTCTTCAACCTTTGGTGAGAATGATCGAGATGCGGATACCTGGCTTAGTTGCTTGGGTAAACCGGGATATATAAATAGTACTTCTGAGTTGGGGACTGAAATAAAATCTGTAGATGTATTTCCAAACCCAAGTAGAGACAGATTTTCAGTGTTAACAGAGATTCCTCAGGATTGTAAGGTTTTGGATGTACGATTATTCGATTCAGCCGGACGATTAGTAAAGTTGCTCTACACAGATAAGCCAAAACGAACAGGAGAGGCTGAGTTTTCTTTTGATATCAGTGCTCTTTCGGCAGGTGTTTATACGCTTAGTCTAGCTTCAGATGGAACGGTGTTTGCTAATTCAAAGCTCGTTATAGAATAAGCCCGCTAAAAGATTACTTCTGTGGCGCCTCCTACGCCATATTTTTGAAGATAACCCGCATTGTATGATCGTACATGTGGGTTATCTTCAAGAATACGGTGTACTGCTTTTTTTAAGCGTCCAGTACCTTTTCCATGAATGATATAAACTCTATCTACACCAAGTCGAATGGCTTTGCTAATGTATTTCTCTACCTGTTGGATTTGATGGTTGAAAATTTCGTAGCTATCCATTTGCGCATGGTCATTTCTAAGCGATTCAATATGAATATCGATTTCTCTGGAGAAGCTGGCAATTTCCATAGGACTTGCAACTCGTGATGTTTGTCGAACGACCTTCTTTTCGCTTTGTTTGACAGGCAATTTTTCTTTCTTATTACTATGAATATGTTTCTCAGGTAGTACATCGGATAATTTGAAAACAAAGATGTCTTGAGGAAAGGATAGCGTCTTTTTTTGATTCTTGAAAAAGGTCTTTGGCTTAGGTTTTAAAGTACCAGTCCTTGACTCACCTGTGCCGTCTCCGATTATCCGCCTCAGCTCGTATTCAAAACTTGGATTCAAGGATAAGTTGTCTCGTTCGAAGGTTTCAATAAAAATGGAAGAAAGAGCCTTCAGGACTCCATGCTTCTTGTATATAATCCTGCTTTTTTTGAAATATGCTACAGTAAAAGAACAGTCGAATGCTTCCGTATTCATGAGGTGCAAATCCATGCTTCGACCCTCATCAGATACTCTAGGATGAAAGACTAAATTTATTCCCTCACCAGCGTCTGAAAACTGTATAGCTACATTTGTTTCTGTAGGAATATGTTCTTCTAGAAAGGCCCCTGTGCCGGGTTTTTCCTGACTTTGACCAGGTGTTTCAAGATCTTCTATAGCAACTGCAATAGACATGCCAGACTCATTTAGGTAGACACTTACTGTCTCACTATCAAGAACACCATTAATAACACCCAATTCTCCGGTGTTCTTTAAACGCACCGCTCGTCCAACACTTACTAATATCACACAGTCAGTTTTTATAAATTCAAAACGGTAAATTATGGATTTATGTATTTTTATCCTAAAAAATAAGACGAATGGAAAAACAAAGTGTAACATCAGGTGCTCCATGGGAGTCAAAAGTGGGTTATTGTAGGGCTGTCCGAAAAGGTCCTTTTGTAGAAGTCGCAGGTACTACGGCCATACAGAATGGCGAATTAGCTGGAAAGGGGGATGCCTTTTTACAGACTAAAATAGTTATTGGGATTATGAAAAAAGCCATTGAGGAATTGGGTGGAAAATTAGAAGATGTCGTTCGTACCCGTATCTTTGTGACCAATATTGAGGATTTTGAACAAGTAGGAAAAGCACATGGGCAGTATTTTTCAGATATAAAACCAGCTTGTACCTTAGTAGAGGTATCTGCATTGGTTGATCCTGAAATGCTTGTGGAGATGGAAATGACAGCTATAATTAGCGAGTAATATGAAGAATTACAAAGTAAAAGAACTTTTCTACACCTTGCAGGGTGAAGGATTCCATGCTGGGAGGCCGGCTGTTTTTTGCAGGTTTACAGGTTGTAATCTTTGGTCAGGGCGTGAGGAGGATCGCGAAAATGCGGTCTGCCAATTTTGTGATACAGACTTTGTTGGCACAGATGGTGAAAATGGGGGGAGGTACTCTGCTGAGGAATTAGCAAAAAAAGTTTTTGAGCTTTGGCCCGACCCAAAGCAAGGTAAACCTTTTGTAGTTTGTACAGGGGGAGAACCTTTATTGCAGCTTGATAAAAGTCTGGTGGATGCTTTTCACGCAATAGGTTTGGAGATTGCAGTTGAAACCAATGGAACGGTTGACGCTCCAGATGGGATTGACTGGTTGTGTGTAAGTCCGAAAGCAGACTCTGAAATTATTCTAAAGAAAGGTAATGAGTTGAAACTTGTATTTCCTCAAATGACTGCATTACCTGAACTGTTCCATGATTTTGATTTTGAGTACTATTACTTGCAGCCAATGGACGGGCCATCAGTGCAAGAAAATACTAAAGCTTGTCTTGAATATATTTTCGAACACCCCAAGTGGTCGCTAAGTGTTCAAACCCATAAGTGGCTTAATATTCCATAGTTTTACTTGTCTCTAGAGAACCTATATACTGAATAAGAAATTCGTAGGAAGAAGAGGATTCTAGTAACTCCCTATTTCCAATTAGCACAAATTGCTTTCTTGCACGTGTGATAGCTACATTCAATTTTCTATCAATACCTTCCTCGGAAATAGAACAAATTGCATCTATCTGGTCCGGATTGTTTACACAGGTGGAAAGGATTATTATATCTCTTGCGCCGCCTTGGTAACGTTCTACAGTATCAATTGTGATTAGGTCTAAGGGTAGATTTCTTTCTTGGAGGCATGCTCGGATCTGTGCGATTTGAGCACGGAATGGTGTGATTACACCAATACTTTCAGAATGAAATTCTAGATCATTCAATGCATACAACTTCAAAAAGCTTTCAATAATGTCCGCTGTCTTTTCTGCTTCATCCTGATTGAGCTTTGCCCATGGTTCTAGTTCATTGATACTTGAAGGTATAAAACAGAGCCTTTGCTTACTTAACATAAGGTCAAATGAATCGCTTAATTGTTGACTGCTCCATGCTAATTGAGCACGCTGTCTTTGTGTTGGATCTGCAGATTCAGATAGGATAGAAAGTTGACCCTCATAATACATTTTTGCAGGGAACTGCATGATTGATTCATGCATACGACCTTGATAAGAAAGTTGGCCAATTACATGTGACCAATTATGCTTCACTGCCAATTTATACATTCGCTCAAAGTATGAATTTCTCATATCATACAAACCTATCTTATGTAGGTCCTCATCTTCAACCTTACTAAGGTTTTCAGATTGTACTACTACTGCAGGCAATTGTTTGTGATCTCCAATAAGTATTGGGTTTCTAAGCTTGGATAAAAGTCCGATAAGCATAGGTTCAGGTATTTGAGAGGCCTCATCTATGAGTACTCGCTCAAAATCCAAAATGTTTAGTATTTCTTGATTACCTAAAATGGAGGAGACAGTAGCTACTACAATACGCTGTGTTCTTATTTTGTCTTTCACTGCAATTCTTGTTCCTAATCCTTTTACCTTCTCTGTCAGAAATGCTTCTTCAAATGTAGAGGATGCAGCTGTTTTAGAACCTATACGCATCATAACATCACTTGCTGTTGTCCCAATTTCAAAAATAGCCGCACTAATTTCATCGACTGCACGATTGGTATAAGAGAGCAAAAGGATGTTTTCTGTTGTGTTTTCTAATACGTATTGGACAAAGTAGCGAAGCATCCGAGAGGTTTTTCCAGTTCCTGGAGGGCCCCAGAGTAGGAAATATTCCTGCTTGCTTAGCATTTGAACAAGAATAACTTTTTGTTCCTCTGTAAGGGGGTAATCTATATTGAAATCTAGAGTAGCTATTTTTTCTGGTGCTCTACTACCTAATAGAAGCTGTTTTTTAGCGGGTTCTGAACCTAGGAGTGTTGAAAGTGCTCCATACATCTGGTTGAATCCTGAATCAATGTGATCATGTTCCGCGTTCCAAAGGCTTACATCTTCAAAAATTTGCAGGTTATGTTGTTTGTTTCTTAGACCGACTTCAATCTGATCAGAGTCAATTTTTAATAAACTCGCTTTGAACAATTGTTGTTTTGTGGGGGAGGACCCTGCTGGGTAGAGAATTACAATATCTCCTTTTCTGAAGTTAGCAAGTGGATTTGTATCCTTTGTTCTGTTGAATGTAAGGCTAGTATTTTTAGAGGAATTATCGATAGTTTGTAATTTCAAACTATTTAATAGCATAAAGTTTTGGTTCTTTTCCTTTGATCCAAGTGTCCATAATCTTGCTTGCCCTCTATTTTTTTCACTTTCTGCAATTCCCATTTTTGCTCGCATATTCTCTCGAGCTATAAATCCACAAAAAGCAATGAAATACTTTTGTTCTAAAACACTGCTTTGTGTGAATTTTTCAGCGAAAAATCGAATGTCATCGCTTGTGAATCCTCGCTTGAACTTAGGAAAATTAGTCGGCTTTATTTTTCGAATTAGCTTTGCAGCAGTTGAATTCAGTATATTTTCTGCTTTGCTGTCGGCTAATAGTTTTTCGATCCCATAAAGCAGGTTTCGCATTTGTAAAGCTTCAAATTGTATGGATCGAAGTGCAGGAGCAAAGCGAAGATTCTTATCGGCTTCTTTTGAGTAGAGTACGTAGTTTTTTGGATCTGTTTTTTCACCAAAGGTTGATCGGATAAGCAAATCATAAAGGAGTGTCTGTGTATAATGATTTATGCTGATCTGATATTTGTTTGTTCTATAAGGAGTGCCGCTCTTTAATTCGACAATAGATGCAGTTTCATTGTTTCTATGTAGTACATCCAAACGTCCTTGCAATCCATATTTTTCGGAGTAGAAAGTTGGTTCTAATTGGGCTTCCTTCCTCAAGATTCCATTCTTTGGGAAGCTTTCCTTCACTATATTTCTCAGGCGGACAAAATGATTAAGGCTATCCTTAAATAGTTTCAGATTGTCGGCATCGGATAAATTACAAAAGGGTAGTGGGTTTTGTTGGAAGAGTTGCTTCATAGCCGTCTTATAATCCAATTCAGGATTGGCCATCAATTCATCCAATAGATAGTTAGCTGTATTTCCAAGAACAAGGTGAACGCTTGATTGGAAGGGTGTAAGTTTTTTTAGCAAATGGAAATAATGAGAATTTTCCTCCGGTTTAAAACATTCTGCAACAGCAGTGACGTCAAAAAGGTAGTCTGGTTCGATGACGAATGCTTTAGGGTGGAGTGTACTATCTCCCTCTAATTGTATTTCAATGAGTTGAAGAAAATATGGAGCTTTTAGCTGGCTGAGAATGTATTTTGCTTGTTCGGGATAATACCCTTGAATATCTGAAGCAGAACAATCTACTCTGACCATTCTACCTTCTTCCGTAGTCATTGCGTAGAAAGCATTTTCCTTAGGGTTAAAATGCTTTACTACAACTCGTTGGAAATCTAGTTTTTCTATCTTAGGTTCTATGGACCACTCGGATGCGATCTTGTTTATATTGGGATATTTTGAGTTTAGGTAGTCGGGAATGTTTTCTTCAAAAAAGGTAGAAACAGCAAGACTTAGTACTTGAATGTAATTCAAGATGTCACTTTCTTTCTTTGCCGACATGTTGTTTTTGTTCTTCCACAATTGGTGAATCTTTCGTCGGAGGGCAGTTCCTGGCTGTTTTTCTTGGAAGACATAGGCCATTTTACTAAACTGACTGCTAAAGTGTATATCTAGATCAAAAGTGAGGGCATTAAGGATTTGCTCAAAAAGCCTGTTGTATGTATTGAACTTCTCCTCTAATGATGTGTTAGAATCATTGACAGAAAAGATTTTTTTAAAGTAGTAATCAGCGAGTGCTTGGTTTTTTTCCATTATTTTCGAGGTTTCGAACTCAAAATAGTGAATTGCACTCCCAAAATATCAGAATCTTAGTCTAAAAAATTAGGAATCTGTTCAAGTCTGATTATTTTTGGTAGTAATTTATTCTAAACGCTTTATTTATGCAAAAGGACGAAAAAGCTAATCTGTTGATTTACAGACTTGGAAACGAAGGTCTCGAAGTCTTTCTTGTAAATGACGAGGAGAACAAAGAAAATTGGCATATGCCTTCAGGTAATCCTGAACAGGCTAAAGCAGTTAGCGTGCATGCAAAAGAAGCAATAGAATTAGAACCTGTCGAAGAGGTAGATGGAGTATTTGAGCAGGCTTATGCTGTCGAGGCAGATTGGCATGATATTCCTTCTATTAAATCCATCCTTAAACACGATGCCTTTTTCGTGCGCAAAACCATCAAGAGGATGGTTCCAGACATGATGAGTAAAGGTGCTTTCGTGGCTGTTAAAGAAGCCTTCAAAAAGGTTTTACCACATCAATACGAAATGATCAAGGAGTTGAAAGATATCCTTGT
>JAQXAY010000240.1 GCA_029252685.1 Saprospiraceae bacterium
ATATGATTGGTCTTGTGACCTCCTTTTTATTTATAAACTTATCTCTTTAATCATCTGCTCTGTGAGCCTTTTGGCTGTTTCTATATCACTGTCTTTTTTCCTGTTAATTTCTAAAGTAAGACCAATCATATCTTCTCCTTTGTAGACTGTTCGCACAAAATAAAACAATCGACCTACTCGAATTACTGCAAATGCATTTTTATCCGATCGCTCTTCTTCCAATCTAAATATAGCCTTGCCCTCATGATCCATTCGGACCATATCAATATAATTATCTAATTCTGTGGAGGCATCATTATTGAGCACATTATGGTAACCATAAACTCTTAATCTTAGATCATCGTCTGCTGATCGCAGAACAAGACCATCCTCATTGGTACTAATGTTCTTTTGCAAAAAAACTTCTGATGGATATTTAAGGCAAAAATCAAATCGATCGTTACAGTATTCTTCATAAACGTTGCTGATCTGTGCTTGAATCCCTTGAGAAAAAACAAGGAACAGAGGAACTAATATGAGTTTAAAAATCCTTGGTAGATGCATGTTAGTATTTGAGTTTTCTGAAAGTATCATATAGAAACTAATTAAATTACTATAATCTAAATGTAAGTAATGCTTTCTTTATTGTTTAAGGAAAACTTAAATTTCCAGTACAGAAATTTTAAACCTGAAATACATGCGAAAGATAGAATTTACTAATCCACATAGAAAAAAGCACTTTGAATACTTCAAAGGCATGAATCATCCCCATTATAGCATTACAGCAAATGTGGATATCAGTAAGTTCTTAGAGCATATCAAAGACCATAATTTAAAATTTACGCCTAGCATTGTTTTTCAAATTTGTGCCACCGCCCACAAGATCAAACCTTTTCTCCAGCGCATTCGTGGTAATGAAGTGGTAGAACATGAGTATGCCCATCCCTCTTTTTCTGTATCAACAAAAGCGAGTGATGTGTTCAGCTTTTGCGAAGTAAAATATTATGGTGAATTTCAGGACTTTTACAGCAGAGCACTTCAACGAATTAAACTCATGCAGGAAGAACCCGTATTTGAGGATGAAGGCGAACGCGATGATTACTTATTTCTTTCTGCTATTCCTTGGGTAAGTTTTACATCTATAAGCCATGCTATGCATTACCATCCGCACGATTGCATACCCAGGATTAGCTGGGGCAAACATTTTGAAGATGGTAATAAAACAATGATGCCATTGTCTTTAACAGGGCATCATGCTTTGATTGATGGAAAAAACATGGGTGACTTTTTCAATACCTTTCAAGAACAAATTGAGCTGTAATCAAAATGTGCTCTTTATCACTACAGTATCTTCTGCCATTCGGATTTTCATGAAACCACCTATTTGGTCTTCCATCCGAATACGCTGATACTTGTTCGTGTTTTCCCAACTTACGTTGAGAGTTGGAAGGACAACTATTGAATCTCCGATTGAATATTGCATATCAGCATAAGAGCAGGACTTCAGTTTAGGGTATAAAGTTTTCAACTCCTGAGCCACAAGCATAAATCGATTGCTAGGATTCAAGATACTATCTATTTGTGTTTCTAAAAACGCGATCTGTCGACTTTTTTCATCTGCATATTTCTTGTCTGCTTGCAATAATTCAAGCAGCTCACTGCGCATATTTATCTTCATCTGCTCCAGCTCCGAATCATCTAAAGGCACATTGGACTGAATTAAATGAAAACGACCTCTAACATTCAAGTCTGCAAATAGATTTTCGTAATAGGCTATTGAGTCTTCAGTCAACTCTCTAAATACAATTACTTGTGCATCCAAGGTGTCTGACTTTGGTTTTTCTTGTATCTGCCAGATATCCTCTACAAAATGTCGATCCATAAATTCTTCAACGCTGCTTCGATCATTAAGCTTGCTGAGAATATTTGAAAGGATAATAAAGCTTGGCACCAACAATAATAAGCCAAGCAAAACGCCCCAAGCCTTTGCTTTGCGCTTTTCACGATCGTTGGCATGTTGCATGGATGGGAAATTGAGAATCCGAACTATAAGGTAGGTTGCAAAAGCAACAATCACAGCATTCAAGAAAAACAAGTAAAAAGAGTTGATCATCACCATCCAATCCCCTTTTGCCAACCCAAATCCAGTAACACACAGCGGTGGCATCAAGGCTGTTGCAATGGCTACACCTGGTATTGCATTGCTCTTATCCTTACGCGTATTCGATATAATACCAGCAAGCCCTCCAAAAAATGCAATCAAAGCATCTAAGAAAGTAGGTGCTGTACGATTGAGTATTTCGGGAGTAAGCTGCCCAATAGGTGTCAATTTGAAATACAGAAAACTAGTTACTAAAGATATACCGATGGAAATAGAAAAATGGCGAAGTGATATCATCAACATATTCCTATCGTTGATCCCAATAGCAAGACCTACTCCGAGAATTGGAGACATCAACGGAGAGATCAACATAGCACCAATTATTACGGCTGGAGAGTTTAGATCTAAACCTAGAGAGGCTACCATAATAGAACACATAAGAAGCCATGCATTGGCTCCTTGCATCTTCTTATTATTCCGAATCTCAAGAATAGCACCCTCTCTATCCATTCCATTCTTTAGATCGAAGGTCCCAACCAAAAAATCCCAAATCTTTCGGACAAGTGAAAAGAAAAAATAGGAAATACTATCGTTATCTTTTGGGTCCTGATTATTGCCAGTAGTCATCAGCGATTCTGTTAATTCGTATTAAAAATAATATATCAGCCCTATAAATGATATAATAATCGACTAAATCCCAATAAAAAAGCCTGTATGCTTGATTTAGCAGACAGGCTTCTTTAATATTTTATGCTATTCTTATAGCATTGACTTTGCCTTGTCAACAGCATTTTGTAGTCCTTTACTGTCTTTACCTCCGGCCGTTGCATAAAAGGCTTGGCCTCCGCCGCCACCTTTAATTTCTTTAGCAACTTCACGAATCATAGATCCAGCATTTAGACCTTTATCAGCAACAATATCTTTTGATATCATAATCGACAGCTGAGGTTTTCCTTTTACCTCTGCACCAAATACAATCACAGCATTACCAACTTCTTTTTCAAGTTGAAACTGCAAGTTCTTGATTGCATTACCATCAGACAAAGGAAGTACACGTCCTAAATAGTTAATTCCATTTAGATCAACAAAGGCTCCCTTCAATTCTGATTTGAGCGCATTTGCCTGTGCCTGCATCAACTGCTCAATCTCCTTCTTGAGGTTTTTATTTTCTTCAATCAAAGCAGCTACTTGCTTAGGCGCATCTTTTGCCTGCTTGAAATTAGAACGGATTTCATTTAGTGTATCAATTTCTTTATTGACATAAGCCTCTGCAGCTTCTGCAGTAACTGCCTCTACTCTTCGTACACCAGCGGCAACAGCTGTTTCTGTTGTAATCTTAAACAGCCCGATTTTACCTGTAGCAGGCACGTGACATCCTCCACAAAGTTCAGAGGAATACCCCGAACCGAAGGTTATCATTCGCACTACATCTCCATACTTTTCTCCAAATAGCATCATTGCTCCTGCCTCCTTTGCCTCATCTATTCCAATAGATCTTGCTTCAAGTAGCGCAATATTTTCACGTATCTTTTTATTGACTAGTTCTTCGATAGCTCGAATCTCTTCCTCGCTTACTTTTTGAAAATGAGAAAAATCAAATCGAAGATACTTTTCATTGACCAAAGACCCCTTTTGCTGCACATGATCCCCAAGTACCTCACGAAGTGCCGCATGCATCAGGTGTGTAGCGGAGTGATTGTTCTCTGTAAGTCTTCGTCTATTTATATTGATCTCCCCACTTATGCTAGCCTCTATGTTAGCAGGAAGATTTTTTACAAAATGAATAATCAGGTCATTCTCCTTTTTGGTATCCATGACAACCACACGCTCAGAATCAAAATACAAACAACCTGTATCACCGATCTGACCTCCACCTTCTGCATAAAAAGGTGTTTTGTTCAAAACGATTTGATACTGATCTTTGTCTTTAATCTTGACTGTTCTATATTTTACAACCTTAGCTCCTTCGACACTTGCCTCATCATAACCAATAAACTCTACTGAATCACTATTGAGTTCTACCCAGTCACCAACTTCACGCTTCGCATCTGCTCTAGAACGCTCTTTCTGCTCAAGAAGTGCAGCCTCAAATCCTTTTTGATCAACAGTAAATCCTTTTTCTGCTGCAATCATTTCAGTAAGATCTATAGGAAAACCATAGGTATCGTATAATTCAAAAGCATCGTTACCGGAGATCGTATTGGCCTCTATCTGAAGATTATCAAATCGCTTAAGTCCGTTTTCTAGGGTATTTAAAAAAGCTTTTTCTTCTGCAAGTACAATCTTGGAAACCTGATCTTTTTGAGCTTTAAGTTCAGGGAATGTATCCTGAAAATAATCTGAAAGCTTATCGACAAGTTTGTACATCAGTGGCTCTTTCAAATCAAGGAAGGAATAATAATAGCGTACAGCCCTTCTCAAGATTCTTCGAACTACATATCCAGCTCCATTAGAAGATGGCAACTGACCATCAGCAATAGTGAAACAGACTGCTCGAATATGATCAACAATAACACGCATAGCGATATCTGACATTGCTTCAGGCGCATAGCTATAACCATATTTTTTACCCGATTCTTTCTCTATGATTGATATAAAAGGAGTGAAGACATCCGTATCGTAATTCGATTGCTTTTGTTGTAAAGCCATGCACAAACGCTCGAAACCCATACCAGTATCAATATGTTTTTCAGGCAAAGCTTCTAAGCTGCCATCCGCTTTTCTATTGAATTGGATGAATACTAGATTCCAGATTTCTACAACTAATGGATCATCCATATTCACCAAAGATGCACCATCCACTTTCTTTCTATCTTCATCAGATCGAAGATCTATATGTATTTCTGAACAAGGCCCACAAGGCCCCGTATCACCCATTTCCCAAAAGTTATCTGTTCTGTCAAACTCTAATATTCTATCCTTTGGAATATGAGCTGACCAATAAGAACGTGCTTCCTCATCTACTTCTAGATTATCAGACTTATCGCCCTCAAAAATAGACACGTATAATCTATTCTTATCTAGACCATATACCTCTACGAGTAATTCCCAAGCCCAGTCAATAGCCTCCTTCTTGAAGTAATCTCCAACAGACCAGTTTCCCAACATCTCAAACATGGTGTGGTGATAGGAATCCCTTCCCACCTCATCAAGGTCATTGTGCTTCCCTGATACACGAAGACATTTCTGTGTATCAGTTATTCTCCTATTGTCTGGAATTTGGTTGCCTAAGAAAAAATCCTTGAACTGATTCATACCGGCATTGGTAAACATCAGAGTCGGATCATCCTTATTTACAATTGGAGCAGATGGAACAACCTTGTGTCCCTTGGATGCAAAAAAATCTAAAAACTGCTTACGGATCTCTGTAGAAGTCATCTGATTTGGACTACTTTTAATTAACATAATTGCGCAAATATCTTAATAAGTTTTGTATTAAGGTAATATTTGCAAAAATTCTATAGCTGGGAGTCCATGGAAAGAATATAAGACCGAAATCAAATAAAATTTGACCCCTGCTATATTATTTTGGGCTTCACACCAATAATTTTCGTAAATTTACGAACATTACTATTTGAAAGCTGTTTTTTATTTAAACAATCCTTTTTCCGATTGTTCAAAATGCAAATATGTTAATACCAAGACACCCCCATTCTTTAATCAGCTGAATACTAAGTACTTATTTTTCACCAAATTATATTTTTCTGATTTTCTTTTGGATAATAGGAACAGGATATTAAATTTGGCATGTGTTATCAATGAGAAATACTTTAAAGGCAACTGTTTACTGCTTAAACCCTTAAATATTCTCTCATAAGAATTAAATTCTAATGGCTAAAGAAAAATTCATCTACAATACTCAGACCCTTAGGTATGAGAAAGTAGAAATTTCAACTAGAGAACGCTTAATCAAGACCATAGCATTTTTATGTGCGGTTATCGTGGGTGGTGCTATCTTCACTGTATTGGTTTGGAACTTCTTTCCATCTCCAGAACTCACTAAAGAAAAAAATTACAATAGAAAGATTTCTGAGCAATTAATAAAGCTGGAATCTGATATGGGTAATATGAATTCTGTGCTGAGCAACCTTCAAGAAAGGGATGCATCTGTACACAGGATCATGTTCGGAATGGAACCAGTTGATGAAAATGTTTGGAACGGTGGTATTGGAGGTCACGATCCATTTAGCAATTTCATCTCAGTAGACGATACAGGCGATCGACTTAATGAGTTGCGTCAACTTGCATCCAAATTAAAAAGACAGATATCTATTCAATCTCAATCTTTGGATACAATTTCCAAATTAGCTATTGAAAAGGAATCGATGCTTGCTTCCATTCCATCTATAAAACCGATTCGAGAAGATAAGCTTAGGAAAAAATTCAACTTACTCTCCGGATTCGGAATGCGATTGCATCCTGTCCATAAGGTTCGTAAAATGCATACAGGTATAGACTTTACTGCTCCTAGAGGTACAGAAATACAAGCAACTGGAGATGGTAAAATCGTTAGCATCAAAAAGAAATCTACTGGATATGGACATCACGTAATAGTAGACCACGGTTTTGGATACAAAACCTTGTATGCACACATGAGTAAAATCTCTGTACGTCGCGGTCAGAAAGTAACTAAAGGACAAGCATTAGGATACGTGGGGAGTACAGGTACATCTACTGCGCCACATTTACATTATGAAGTGATTTATAATGGAAAGAAAGTTAATCCAATCAATTATTGTATGGATGGTTTAAGTCCTGAAGAATACGAGGAGCTGACAAACTTGGCCCAACGAGCCAATCAATCATTTGATTAAAAAAAAGCCCAACTTGTTAAGTTGGGCTTTTTTTTTCTGCCCTTTGTCGACTTCTAAACCATAAACCATATTTTTCTATTAAATTGATGAGAATCACTTAAAGCAGAACATTTATATGAATTGCAAAAATTGCAAGGCACAACTTAGTAAAGAAGAGAGATATTGTTATAACTGTGGTCAAAAAAACAGCCAAGGCAGATTAACAACTCAAGCCTTTTTAAAAGAGAGTTGGAATGAGTTTATTCGATTTGATAAACGATTCTTCAGAACCTTGTTTACATTGTTTATACCAGGCAAACTGACCAATGAAATTATTTCAGGAAAGCGAGCCAAATACATAAAGCCTATCCGCCTTTATATTGGTTTTTCAATTCTAATGATAGCAAGCATCAATATCTATCTTGAAAATCCATTAGACATAACAGAGTCAACATTGGAAAATGTCAATCTTAATTTTAATAAAAAGATTAAAATCCATTCAAAGCCTATTGACAATTTGATAAAGGATGATTATGCTAAAAAAATATTGAATGCACATAATGAACAATTGATTGAATGCGGCTTGATTCCCGATGACAGTAAATCTGCTCTTTCAGAAGCCACTGCATGTACTATGGAACGTATGGACTTAACAGCTGTAGATAGTTTACAAATCATACAATACGACTTTGAAAAGCAGCAATTGGGCAACCGAAAATTTGCTTTAACAGATGTTACTAATTTCAATAGAAAGGATCTTTATGAAGCATATCAAGTTAATTATTGGATCAACAAAAAGCTACTAACTCAGAATATTAGATTTATTAAACAAGGCTCCAATTTTTTTATATTCTTGATGCAAAAAGTAGGTATTTGTATACTAATCATGATTCCATTTCTAGCCTTGTTCTTAAAGTTAGTCTATGTGCGTTCTGAGTTCTATTATTCAGAGCACCTGAGCTTCTCTTTACACACGCACAGCTTTTTATATCTTTTGATTAGTTTAATTGTGGGTCTATCCCTGATGAATCAAGAATTAAGTAAATTCATTCACATTATTACTCTTGTAGTATTTCCACTTTACCTATTCTTGTCATTAAGGTTGGTTTACAAACAAAATATTTTCAAAACAGCTCTTAAATTTATTATTATTAATGGGGCTTATATGATATTGGCTGCTATATTCATAATTCTATTTGCATTCTTAAGCTTTTTACTCTTTTAATTTTTGACACATGAAACAAATTCTTACATTTTCTAGCTTTTTACTTTTGACTATAGGGTCACTAAAAGCCCAGATAAACGAACTAGCTTTTATTTATAATTGGGATGATCCAGATATTGTGGGTTCTTCGTTTTATGAGAATAAGTATAATGAAGTATGGGGTGTTGTAGAGGATGGTTCTGAGTATGCTATAATTGGATCTACAGATGGAACTCATTTCTTTAATATGGATGATATTTCTGAAACGGAAGAACTTCAAGGTGCATTTGTAGAAGGTAAAGCTACAGGAGGAGCTATTATCCACAGAGATTTCCATGATTACAATGGATATTTGTATGCAGTAGCAGATGAAGGTCCCTCGTCTTTACAGATTATAAAAATGGCCGATCTCCCAAATAGTACAGAGGTCGTTTATGACTCAGATGCGCTTTTAAGAACGACGCACAACATTTTTATTGATACTAGTTCTGCTCTATTGTATGCAATGGGAGGTCGAGTAATCCAGGGTGGCAATACCATTCAATTTGCTTTACGTATTTTATCTTTGGATGATCCAGAGAACCCAACTGTTGTAAACACCTTGCCCAATCAAGATCTCAACCTTCCTTATGTACATGATGGTTATATAGAAAATGGGATAGCTTATTTTAATTGCGGCTATGATGGATTCTATATTGTTGATTGCACAGATCCAGAGAACCCAACCTTCCTTGGAAGCATGACCGACTATCCAGATTCAGGCTACAATCACAGTGGCTGGCTTCACGAAACAGAACCTGTTTATTATCTTGCTGATGAAAACCACGGACTTCGTATTAAAGTGGTTGATGTCTCTGACTTCTCAGATATAGAGGTCGTAAATTTCATAGACGCAGAAACTGATAATCCAGGTGAATCTATCCCTCACAATATGATCGTTATGGACAACTACCTATATGTATCTTATTATTTTGATGGTGTGCAGGTCTATGATATCAGTGATGCTTTTAACCCGGTTCGAGTAGCCGCCTACGATACCTATCCAATTGTAGACTTCAGTGATGATTATAATGGGAATTGGGGTGTTTATCCATTTCCTGGATCAAAACGATTAGTAGCATCCGACATGCGCAATGGCCTATTCGCTTTTGAAGCTTATAATCTATCTAACACAAAAGAAACTATAGACCTTGTAAATACGCTGAAAGTTAGTCCTAACCCTATTGTTGATAGAGTAAAGCTTTTACATGAAGCATTCGATGATGGTCCCTCGACCTTTAATCTCTACGATGTAAATGCTAAATTAATTTACTCAAGTTCGATAGATGTTTTTAGTGGTCAAGCAGAAATCGAAATCACACTCCCAGATGCAATAAATCAAGGGGTATATATTTTTGAACTCCTACAAAAAACAAAGACATTTAGTGGCAAAGTAGTTAAGTAAAAAAATCCCGACAAAAATGTCGGGATTTTTTTTTGATTTTTTTTTAATAGGTGGTTACACTAGTATAGTTTTTGATACTATATAATGTAAACTGGAACGAATTGCATGTTACCCCAATACTCCCAAGAGAGTATCGTTCCCCTTAAAAAATCAAATACCATTTAGTATTAGCCTACTATTTGAACACTTTTATGTAAGTATGTATAAAAAGCCAGGAGTGATCCTGGCTTTTTTATTTGTAAAGTATAAAGTTTGTTAGGTCGTTATTTTTTCCATAAAGCTTTATCATAGCAGATTGAGCTCTTTTAAACGCTTCAGGCACTTTTCTATCCTTATCCAAATAGTTCTTGTAGAACACCCGCACAAATTCTATCATTTGAATATCGTCAGGAATAGGAGAAAGGGTCATAATAACATATTTCACTCCTGCTAACTTTAATGCCCTTGCCAAACCGAACATACCTTCGAAACTTGAAATATCCCCCATTCCAGAATTGCAAGATGATAGGACAACCAGCTCAGTACCTTGTAGATTCAAATTCGATAGTTCAGCTGCAGTTAATATTCCGTCATCGCTCAACTCGTAAGTCAAGAAATCCGATCCAAGATTATTAGCACCTGACAGCACGAGACAAGAATTAAACATTGAATTTGCATCAAACTTTAGAAGGTTTATCCCTCTATTTGCTTTTTCATAATGACCGTGTGTTGCAATATGTAAGAATCTTGGAGCATCCTTGCCATTCAATTTTTCTTTGAGTAGCTCTTCTTTAGCTCCTTCACCTTCTAATACTTCAAGCTGAAATGAATTATCATACATCAACTTGATCTGATCTATTTCCATAGAACTACCTGAGAGGTAGGGCCAATAGGGAGCATAAGTATTTCCTCGATCTTCTGATTTTGGATCATAATCAACTCCACCAACTAATAAGCCTTTCTTATTTGATTTAAAATCAACTCTATCAGTTGGAGCTAGAGAAGCAGCACTAGAAATCATCAAGAGATCATATGATTCAAAAACGCTTTTATCCTCTGGACTTTCAAGAATACCTAAATTGATAAAATTGAGGATTCCTGTTGAAGAATAGTACACTTTCTTTGGAAGGTAGGGAGCTAATGGAGCCCAGATAAGATTATACAACCTTCTAGATTGATCAACTTTTAGGACTTTGATCCCCCTGTAATTTTCCGATTCAAGTTCCTTAACGTCAAGCATAGATTCAATAGCATCCTTCCTACAAATAGGAATAAATTCTACTTCTCCTTTTGCATTTAAAATAGAGGCCCCAATCATTTTGGTTTCGCTGCTATCCATTTCCTCATAGGTCAAGAATTGGACATAGGCACTTTTTCGATTTAATAAATTAGAAACATATTTTATTTCTGTACTATTTAGAAGGTTTTGTGTATTGCTACTCGTTAGCTCCTCTTGAAGTTTTCTTTGAATAGAATACAGTTTTAAATTATCACTGTAGGATAATTTATTTAAGACCTTTAGGTCATCTAAAGAATCTTTCAATGCCAAAATATATGGATCAGAGGTACTTGCTAAATATGCGTTATAATCCACATTAGTTTTCAACTGAAGTCCTTTGATGAATAGCCCAAGTCTTACTTGCAATTCGGCCATCTGCTCTCCACCTATAAATGCAGAATAGGACTGTATTTTCAACACCTGTCTATAGGCTATTCTCTCTAGGTATTTCTCTCTGGCGTTGCTTGGTAGATAGGAATATTGATCCGTAATTTCTCGCATGGAAAAGTCTGCCAACTCCTTACAATAACGTTCAGCCTTTTCAAAATCTTCAGTCTTAATGTATAACATTATATACCGATTAAGAAGCTCAACTACTTTAGCATAATTCTCAGACTCTCTGAATCTTAGATTCTCATAAACAAAGTTAAGGTCTAGCTCCGCCTCCTCATACAAACCCTCTTCTATCCTAATCCCTGCAAGCAAATTCCTTGCGTAGAAGTAATTAAAATACAAGTCACCATTTTCTACCCCTTCTAAAGCAAGCTCAATATTCGACCGAGCATTATTAATCTGTCCCATTTGCAGATATATAGCGGCCATGTTCGTGTACAGCTTCAACTGAATATCCCTATCCACTTTTTTCATAGCTGTAAAGCGATCTATCGCACGCTCTAAAGCTTCCTTTGCCTTGACTGAAGAACCTTCTTTTTGATAGCAGGTAGCTAAATTTGCCCAATAAGCAATCTCTTCTCGTTCCTTAAGCTTTCCAGATTTTTCTTTATAAAACTCGGTCAAATAATATGCTGCTTTCTCTGTTGCACCAAGATGAATATACAATACAGACAGGTTCTCGTAGAGAGCCTTAATAATATCTCCTGAAAAGCTTTTATTATATGGATTTTCTATGAGTCTCAGATAAATCTCTTCAGCCTTCTTAAAAGCACCTATTTTGAAACAAAAATTTGCATAATTTATCTTGTGCCTTCCAAGAGAGGATAACTTTTTGGTAGAATCAAAAATGGTGAGTTCCTCAAGACGTTCACACTCTAAAAAATAATACTCAGCTTTTTCATACACATACAATGTTTTAAACAAAGAAGCCAATCTTCTATTTCTGTAAAAATTAGAAAAGCCTTCAACGTTTAAAAAATGTTTTTCGATTAAAGAGGCATGAACTAATGCTTTTTCAACTTCTTGTTCTCTAAAAAGTAGTGTAACATAATGAACATTGAAATCAAAATTTTGCCTAAAAACCATCTTGTCCTTTCTCGATTCAAAAAGGTCAAGACATTCATCCAGCCTATTTTGCCTTGTAAGAATATCAAAACATACACTTATTATTTTATTCTGGATATTACTTACATTTTCTCCATTTTCCAATATTCGCAGAGCATACACTAATGATTCATCATCCTCTCCAAGGGCTCTCTTCATAAGGCAACAATTGAAGAGACATTTAACCCGTTGTTCCAGATAAGCTGTTCCATGTAAAGCATAAACTTGTTCAGCCTTATCAAAATACTCAATACTCTCCGGGTACAAACTCCTTGAATAAGCTAAGCCCATCCTATACATGGAATGCCCAAACTCAAGACTTTGGTTTCCAAATTTATCTAAACTATAATCAAGAGCAACTTGATAGACCTCTACAGCCTTTTCCCTATTCTTTTTAACTTTCCTATAATGATCCCCTTTTACAAGAATACTATCCACAATAGTATCCATTAAAGGATCTATAGATTCTTGATTGTAAGCCAGCGATGGCATTACTATGAATACAAAAAATAAATAAATTCGAACCATGGATTATGATCTAATCATTAACAAGTATTTCTATAGACCTTATCGAACAGGTCCCGGCATCTAAAATGCCATCGAGATCGTAGAGTATTGGTTTGTTTGAACTTAAACGAGAAAAGATGTAATCCATAATTGAATCACTGAATTCAATACCTGGAAAGTAATAATTATAATTAATTGCATTTGAACTAACTACTAAAAGAATTTTCTCCTGACCAACAGGTGCAGCAAATTCGCAAATAGACTCTAAGCCTGTGCTTTCGCCTGGGAGCAATTTTACTTTTTTAGGAAGAAGCTGTTCAATTGTATAGGACTGATCTAGGTAGTATAAGTAAACAAAAACACTCGTACTATTAGGGTTCTTAATACGAATATCCATAAAGTCACCTACTTCAAAAGTTTTGGGATTTGACTCAATCGATAAACCCAATTCATTAAGCTTTTCGAAAGTAAATTCAACATCAATATCACTCTTTAAGTCTAAGCGCTCAATTTTATCAATATTGCTAAAGGATATAATCCTTTTCTGAAAATACTTATGTAAAAGGTCGGGCGAATATCTGTCATATGATTTTTTTTTCAATAAGACTTCACCACTTGCTGTCAACATTTCTAATGTCTTATTCGCTCTTTTCTTTGATACCCTAAAATTAAGACTGGCATCTTTCTTATTATCAACTAGCTGTATGTAGTTGTTATCTAATAATAAAGCTTTGAAAGATGCATATACATCCTCCTCGTAAGAATCTTCAAAAAATATTGTAGTCTTACTAACTTGACTCCCATTGTTATCAATAAAAAATAAATCCGAGTCACTAACCACTCCATCATACAAAGAGTCGAGAAATATATTTCCGTCATCCCGAACATAAAGCTTTTCTCTTTCAATGATTGCGATTGGCTCTACACCTGAAGTATCAATTGTACCCTTAGGGTATACAACTAATTTACCTCCTCTTGTAAGGGTAATGTCAGGACTAATTATAACATTACGGTTACTATTTTTTACAAAACCACCCTGTGGAAATGGATATTCCACTACCCCATTCTGCCAAATCAATTGATTTAGATTACCCTCAGAGCTTGGTCTTTGAACAGCTGAAAACTTATCTGACATGAAGAGTTCTATCTGTCTGATCCAGTCTAAATAAGTATAATCGGAATCACAGAATCTTAGTCGCTCAAGTAAGGCATAGGTAAAAACTCCAAACTTTTTGTCACCTTCTCCAAATTCAAAACTTTTTGCAGCATCTGACGAACTGTAAAGACCAATCAGGTTTGCTAATTTCTTGGTATCCTTATTCTGCTTGCATGGAGTGAATGAAAAGTCAATTTGATCAATTTCCTCTTTACTATCATAGGCATTCAATCTATTGTCCGTCTCAGCTACTCCCCTGCTAAATGAACCAGAATGGCATGCATCAAATATTAGGATCATCTGCCCATCTTCTCCTAGCTTTGACCGAATGGGAGTAAGAATCTCATTAATTTCATCATCCAAAATGTACTGCTTGGCATTTGGATTTGTTTGGTTGAAATGGCTAAGAACAATAGCCTCATCAAGATTATCTGAGCACTCGTCCTCGTCAAGATCTAGAACCTGCGTCCCATGACCTGTATAGTAAAAAAGTGCTAAATCAGATGGACCAACTTTATCTAAAAGTGCTTTATTTATCTGTTTGAATATAGTTGGTTTTGAGAGGCCATTCGCATTTAGAACGACGCATTCAAAACCTTGCGATTCAAGGACGAATCTCATGTAGAACAAGTCATTGTCTACTGATTTAAGATCTGTAAGATTGGAGCTTGGATAGTACTCCGCAATCCCCAGCAAGAATGCGTATTTTTTCCCCTGTGCGGATAATGTATTTATGGAGAGAAAAAAAAACAGCAAGCCGAGCAAAATTTGTTTTCTCATTAAGCTAAGTTTTCAATCAAGCACCAATTTTACTAAAAAGGGATAAGAAGTCAAAATTTAAAATTTAAATTAACTTTCAGAAGTCTAATATGATTATATAGCAAAGCTTCGCCAAAAGCTAGAATGTTTTTTCAACAAATCTCTAGCCTGAATATTATAATAATGCTGCTTATTATTAGCTATTGTCGTAATGAGCTTACGCACTTCTGTTTCTGGCCTTTCTAATATCAACATTACTTGTATCTCCATCCAATCCAAATGCATCCGGTCAACATCTAAAATGTCATTTTTTTCTCTACCTAACTGAATCTGTTTTAACACCAATGCATAATCCTTATTATTTAGAGCATAAAGTACGCTTTCAATAATTGGATCCTGCTGCCTACCAGAATATTCAATTGCTGGAAGCTCGCCTTTTGAAATTAAACCAACAAGAGGGAAAGATTCATCCAGGAGAATGAGTCCCTCGTTGGCTAGATATTTGTTTGAGTAGTTTGAGGTAGAATAACTTACAACAAGAGCAAAAATTAAAAACAATACTCCTGCGGCAATAGAAAACACTTTAGTAAAATTGAAGCGCTTAATTTTTGCTTGACTCGAATTAAAAAATCCTTGCTCGCGCAAATCTGCTTCTACTAAATTAATCATATGATGAAAGCTAATTCCATCACGGATTGCCTTCAACTCATTGAATCTATTTAAATCAAATTGGGATGTTTGTACTTGATTTATAAATTCTTTTTGTTTCTCCTTTTTCATTTTACCACTTAAATAATCCGTCATTTCTTCTTCAGAAATCATAAAAGTCACTTTTTATGAGAGATTTTAATCGTTTGATGCATCTGCTCTTCTTATTCTTTACAAAGGACTTGGTATAGTTCATACGCTCTGCAATCTCCTCAGCATCTAAACCATTTACAAAAAAATATTTTAGCAATTCTTTACACTTTTCGTCCAGACTTGCATTCATGATACGAAATACACGTATTGTCAATTCGTCAGTACTAACTTCATCTTCCTCCTCGTCATGTCTTAGGGACTCTGTCAAAGCCTGATTTTGTCTATCTCTTTTTATTTTATTAAGAAAAATGTTTCTGCATGCCCCTGCAAACCATGCCTCTATATTTTCAACATCTTCAATAGAGCCCTTCCTTACCTTCAAAGTAAAAGAAAGAGCAGCTTCTTGGAAAATATCATTTTTATCGGTTTGGTCTAATTCAGAGTATCGCCTTGACATAAAAATTTTATTGTATAAAACTGTATACAACTGCGAATAACCCTCTCGAGAACCAGCTCTCACTAAGTCAATTAGATTCTTATCCAAATCCGAATACTATTTTAAGGTGAATAGGCGTTTTGTAATGATTTGTAGATCTAAGTTTAAATATAACTAAAAGGTTTCTTGGTCTTTCAATAATAAGTATACTAAAACAATTAAGTGTAACCACTTTGAAGATTCTTTTTTTAAAAAATACTCCATTACTTAATTGGTAGCCTTTGTTATCTTTGAATAAAAAAACACAATTGAAGTATTCATTTTACTATATAACCTTCCTACTACTTCTTCCTTTGGCTAGTCATGCCCAGAAAAGAGGTGCCCCTCCTGCTAATACTCAAACACAAGCCCCAATTGGCTTTCAAGCCAATGACTTTGATCTGCAGGACTCAACAGACTTGTTACAAGACAGTATACTTCAAGTGGTACTAGATACCTCTGATGCAATTATTACCAAAGCATTTGATCCATTTTCAGAACGTTTTATATCAGATACTTTACTAAGCCCATCATTTACCCAGTTTGATCCAGCTAGAAAAAACAAGTGGCAACATGTACATGCGGGAAATGTAGGTACACAAACTTACGGACTCCTTTTCAATTCAAACTTCAACGACAGAGGAAGAACCTGGAGAGATCAGGCATTTAGAGTATACCAAGATCCTGTAGAAAACTTTGAATTTTACAGACTCACACAGGCCATTACAAGAGCTAGCTTCTATATGAAACCTACTACAGAAAAAGGCCTTTTCAATGTTGACTTTGGCAGAAGCTTCGCAAATGATATAAATATTTCCCTCCACTACAACAAAGGAAATCAATCGTCAAACTTCCTTAAGTCTGCAACCCTATTTGAGGATCTCAAAGTAGGAATACAATCCAACTCTATCGACAGAACATATAATTGCTTTTACCTCTTCACATTCAGCAGAAATGAGGTAGAACATAACAATGGAATCAAAATACTAAGCACAGTTAATAATACGAATCCAGAATTGGTAAGTATAAACAGTAATCTGGCAAATACCAATATTCGTAGATCACAGCATTTGTTTAGACAAAGCTTGAGTATTGGCAGTTCCGAGAGTTCTTACAAACTTAGCCTTGCACATCAGATTGGCCTATATAATGATAGATACAGATTCTCAGATACAGGAATTAATAACTCTTTCTCGGACAGTTTTTATGCCAACTTTAATCTATTAGGTTTGGATGCCGGTATCCGTATGTTTTCAGAGACTCGAGTTCTAGAAAACAAAATAAGTCTTCTAGCAATCAAGCATGAACCATTTGTTAAGGAAGATCCAACAAAACGAATATTCTACCTAGAAGGGGGATTGAGCAGTCAGTCGATTCTCCATAGGATGGAACCTGTATCGACATCATTAAATGCGATCTCTGTCTTTGGAAAACTAGACTGGAAACTACTTGAAAATATTCGCCTAAAAGGAACTGCAAATCTTGGATTAGGAGCTATCACAGGAACCTACCAACTCCATCCTCAAGCCTTTGTGCAGTTAAAGGATTTCGTTGAACTTAGTGGTGGCCTAGATATACATGCTATTTTACCAAGCTTTCACCAACAAGTACTATTAATAAACCAACAAGAGATTTGGGCAAATAATTTTTCCAGTATTAGAAATCAACGAATCTATGGTCTCTTGAAGTGGAAAAAACTAATTCCTTTCCATGTAGGTATTTCACAACATAGCGTTCAGAATTACGTCTACATGGATTCGAACCAAATGATGCAACAATATCAAGAGAATATTAACATACAACAACTCAATGCGGGTGTTCAATTAAAGCTTTGGAGAATACACTTGGACAATGATGTTTATTTCCAAAATATATCGTCTGACAAAATCAGAGCCCCTCGTCTTATAGGGAATCATAGTCTATATTACAAAGGATATTTGTTCAAAAAAGCTATGTGGTCAAAATTTGGGTTCGATCTTCGAGCTCATGATCCTTTTCAAGCCTACGCATTTCAGCCAGCCTCAGGCACCTTTTACCTTCAGGATGATTTCACGACAAACTGGCAATTGAATCTTGATGGATTTTTCTCCTTCAAAATCCAAAAATTTAGATTTACCTTCAGAATCATGGATATATTAGCTCCATTAAGAGAAGAATTTTTATTCTATCAATATCCTTATGCATTTGAACCCCTCGATTATAGATTGGGAATCAGCTGGGACTTTGTAGACTAAAAAAATAGAGCAGATAGGATAACACGATATCCAAACTGCTCTATAACATTGTTCCCAATTAATCATCTACTATTGTTACACGATTATAACACTATATATCCTCCTAGAAAATCCAATTATGAGCTAATAAAAGGCTTGCAAAAACAAAAACAAAAACCTATAACACTACCTATCAACTACATACCCTATTAAAATCAAGTATTCAAAAAAAGGCAGCGAAAAATTTCGCTGCCTTTTTTTAGTTAAAACTTATACCCAACATTTACCGAGAGTGTCCGCTGTCGGAGTTCAAAACCATCTACATCAATTGGATTCATATTAGCAAGGCCCAATCGGTACTGAAGACCAAGGTCTACCTTCCCAAGTTCTATACCGACTCCAGCAACAGCACCATAATCGGTACGCTTAATAAGGTTTGTATTCCCTCCCCAGATAAGATCGGTTTCAAGCCCGCCGCCAAAGCCAAGCACTTTTACACCCATTTTTTCTTTAGCACTGAAGCCATATGAAAAATAAGGTCCCGCACTCAAATACATATTCTTATCATTTCCAAGATCGATCTTATACTTTAGATTCAAAGGAACATCAAAATACATAAGATCTATATCTACTTCTCCACGAACCAAACTTCCAATCAAATCAACCCGTGCCTTATATCCTTTCTTAGAGATTAATCCAGCTATTTGGACAGCAAATATGTCATTTATATCATACTCATAAGTAAGCCCAAAATTATATCCATAATCTGCAACAGTCCTAAGGTCTAATATATCTCCTACAAGTGAAATGCCATCCTCTACATCTCCAATTTCAAAGATATCACTCGCCTGATCTACATCCGTTATTAAAGGTATTACATCAAATAATTCAGTATTGAAACTTAGATTGTTTGAATTAATTCCTAGCTGCAAGCCCAGTTCCTGAGCACTAACAGTCCCTGATATACCTAAAAGGATAAATACTACATACATTCTTATTTGTCTCATAATGATTGTCTTTTTTTTATTAAATGACTTGAAAAGAAATCAACTTCCTTTGCACACTTCAAATAAACATAAAAATTATTGGAAGCAGTATCCCCTATCTTTAGACCCTCTTAACACCTATTAATTTTTTAATCTATCCTTAAAAAGGAACAAATACGCAGTAAAGGCTTGATATATCAAAAGCTATCAACTAAAACCCTATCCATATACTCCACTTAATTCTTAATTTCTAAAAACGAAATTGAGTGATTTTATAAATAATTTAACAAGCAATTATATCGAGTACTAGAAAAGCACAGATCATTTTACATTTCTACTAAGCCTTTTCCTTTTTAACAAACTATTAAGAAGGTAAAAGCATTCTCAGATCAGTAAAAGATTAATTTCGCATTCTAAAGTATGATAAACATGGATAAGCAATTAGAAAAAGCCTTAGTAGATGGAATGGACTACAAGACCTATAGAACAGAGATTCAAAGGCTTTTTGAGGCAGACCAAACTACAAACAATGACAACAAAGATTCTATGCTTCAATACACCCACTTGAACATACAACGTATGAACAAATGGGATAAAATCGCAAAGCTAAGCACTGAATCTCTAGAACACATGCAAGCGATCAAAACACCTGAGATTTGGATTGCGCTCACAGAAGGATGGTGCGGCGATGCAGCACATGCCTTACCCATCATCCACAAACTTTCCGAGGAATCAGACTTAGTAAAGGTAAAATATGTTCTACGTGATCAGCATACAGAACTCATGGATCAGCATCTGACCAATGGTGGCAGATCTATACCTAAGATCATTCGAATTGATGCAAATACTGGTTCGACAATTGGCAGCTGGGGACCTAGACCCAAAGACATGCAAAAAGCCATATTGGACAATAAAGCCTCCAAAGATCCAATCCCATATAAAGAATTGAGTATGCAAAATCAAAAATGGTATGCAAAGGATAAAGGGAAAACTATACAGCGTGAATTTTTAGAAAAAAAAGCTTAAAGCCCTTCCGAGAAAGAGACTTATTCATAAAAAACAAAAGAACTTTATACGGGGATCTCCGATAAAGTTCTTTTTAATTAAAAAAGACTGTAATCGTTCAATAACCAAAATGGTTAAATATGTTCTTTATCCTATTGATATTGATTCATTGCAATAGGACTTAAATAATACCTGATCAAGATTCAATTGCTCCTTCAAGTATTGCTCAAAGGCCAATAAAAAATACTGATCTATTCCTTTAATTTCTATGGCTAAAGATTGTTTAGAATACGTTAAGCCATTAGCATCCTTATAATCTCCACCATTAAATCTACCAACCGTAAAGGCAAGTATATTTTTTTCGGAATACTGTTTACCTCTGCACTGCAAGTCCGCGAAATATGAAAGGACTAGAGCGTCTAGTTTCTTCTTTAGCAATTTGTGTTCCAGAGGCAATAGTGGAATCACATATATACCTCCTATCGTTTGATCCATTGAAAGAATTTGCTCGGAAAGTCTTCCATTTTGAATGTAATAATCAATGCTCAAGATATCATTCGAACGATCGATTTGCTCCCAATTGATTTCTTGGACCAATTGGCTTTTCTTTGTATCCAAAGGGAGGACCTTTGAATGTTGGTTTTGGGTAATTCGCATAGTATAATTAAGAGATTGTTTGGACCTTAAAAACCATATTGCTCACATATAAGTTCCTAGGGACAAAACACCCGCCCACTAAAATCAAATTCTTTTTTATATCCAAAACAGGAAAGGCCTAGACAAAAAAAGTGCCTCCGTAGGAAGGCACTAAACAAAACACTATTTACAAATCTGTTTTTATTTTTCCGCATGAATCGAAAAGCAGATGATCGAATCCAAAACAGAAAAAAAACATTTCCTTTAGATTAGTTCATAAAAGGGTTGAGCATTTCTATATACTCTTATGTTTATTTGTTTGACTAAAAATCGCTATTTGTGTTGTTACTATGAGCTAAATTCAAGGATATCTCTTACAAGATATTTAATGAGGTGAGTGTGCTATTTTTTAGCATTGGCTAATTTAACAACTAGATCAGAACTATCCAATAACCAATTATAGGTATATAAAAAAAACGGCAAAGGAAATTAATCTCTTTTGCCGATTCTTAAGTCTTGCCAGGTATTCAATCTGGCTAAGTTTGTAATAATAGCCTACTACAAATATTTATCCTATTCAATTCAAATATATGCCATTTCTCAATATTTAAAAAGTGTCAATGCAGACCAAAAAACACATAAAAACAAGCATATAGATAGTATACAGAAAGTAAAAACCAGGAGACACTATAACATAAACACCTGAATTACAAAAAAATAAGGTTCGCATTTAAGGGGTACGAGCAAAAAATAAAAAGACTCTAGAATCAACATATTTTATGCTTAATTTTAGCGTTTTGGTCCGACAACTTACGATTTGGCACCCAAGCTCTTAAGTTTTGAATCAATTATCGCCCCCATTGCAAGGTGCAATGAGTCAAAGTCAGAAGATAGGTATGTCTTATAATTGAATCCCTCTTGTATAAAATGAATTGAATTCGAACAATCAGTCAGCGATTCTAGTAGATGTGAAGAACAAATAATAACACGACCTTGGCTCTCCTTTTTAAGAATAGCCTTCATTAATTCATTGCCCTCAAGGTCAACTCCGTTGAATGGCTCATCAAGAATCAAGACTCTTCGATTTTGGCAAAGTGCTGCTATAAAAGCAATCTTTTTACGCATACCAGTCGAATAATTGTCGATTAATTCGTCCAAGGGCAAATCAAAGATGGAAGAAAGGTCAAAAGCTACTTTATCCATCTTCCCAAGTACTAGCATCAGATACTCACTCCCTTTCATAAAGGGATAAAAGAATGGATCTGTTTGCAGTATTGATACATCTTTGTTTTCCAGAGGTTTTCCGTCCAGAAGAATAGAACCCGTGCTAAGCCTAAGACTTCCTGAAAGGATCTTAAAAAGCGTTGTCTTCCCAACACCATTCCTTCCTAAAATACCATTGATTTCATTTGAACTAAAAGAAAGATTTAAGTCTTCAAATATCTTCTTTGACGGAAAAACAAAACTACAGGACTTCATTTCAAGCATAATAATAATTCATATTGCGCTCTGCACGAATATAATTGACTCCTGTATAAATCAAGGAGACCAAAAACAAGCCAGGCAAAAAATTAAATAATATAAATATTGATAGCACGCTGGAACTAGCCACAAGTATGCGATCTGGTCTATATGTGCGAT
>JAQXAY010000242.1 GCA_029252685.1 Saprospiraceae bacterium
CAAAGCCAATTGGCTTTAGGTTTGGACCTTAAAGGAGGTATGTCTGTTGTTTTACAAGTAGACCTAAGAGAGTTTATAAAAGCACTCTCCTATAATTATCAGGATCCCGTGTTCGAAAAAGCGTTAGATCAAGCAGCGGAGGCCCTGAAATCGGAGCAGTCAGATTATGTAACTCTTTTTGTTAGAGCATGGAAAGCTAATTCGGATGAACCTTTATCAAAGGTCTTCAGACGTTCAAAGCAATTAGAGGTAAATACGAGTACAACTGATGGTGAGATTCAACGTCAGCTTCAAAGCTTATCTAAAGAAACAGTTCAACGTACTTTCTCGCTTCTAAAGAAGCGTATTGATAAATTAGGTGTTGCTCAACCAAATGTAACTTTGGATGAAGCTCGTAACCTTATTTTAGTTGAACTACCAGGTATTGACAACCCACAACGAGCTAGACAGTTCCTTCAGGCAACTGCTGAACTTGCATTTTGGGATTGTTATAACCTTAGAGATGCACAGGTAACAAACGGTTTCTTTCAAGCGAACCAATACCTAATCACAGCAGATAAATACGCAGGTGGACTAACTATAGATACAATCTACAGTAAAGACTCTCTAGGCAATGATATTCTTGGAGAAATCGAGCGTGTAGATACACTTGCTACTGGTCAAGGTGGCCCATTATTCGATAAATTTGCGATCAACGACGGTTCAGTTGGAGGTCTTCCAGTATTTGGTGTTGCAGATAAAAATAACCGTGATGCGGTTATGAGTTATTTGGAGCGTGACGATGTAAAAGGGTTTTTCCCTTCAGATGTTAAATTCCTTTGGGGCCGTGCTCCAGTAACGGATGAAAACAATGATGCGACGAATCAATATATGCTTTATGGTGTGAAAGTTCCTTTCGGTGGTCAAGCAAAAATGACTGGTGAAAACGTACAATCAGCAACATACTCTCCAAATCCTCAATCGGGTGAGATGGAAGTATCCCTTGTTATGGATGGCAAAGGAACTAGCATTTGGGCAAATATGACCGAAGCAGCAGCGAATGATAATAATAGAGAAATTGCAATTGTACTTGATAATGAAGTAGCTTCTGCTCCTAGAGTAAACGATGCTATCAAGGGAGGTAGTTCTTCTATCTCTGGTAACTTCAGTACACAAGAAGCGAAAGATCTTTCTTCTATCCTTCAAGTCGGTAAATTACCAGCTACAGTTGAAATTATTCAGGATAATGTAATCGGACCTTCACTAGGTGAAGAGAACATTTCACGTTCAATCAAAGCACTACTTATTGGTTTTGGTCTTGTACTATTGTTCATGATCGCATATTACAGTACTGGTGGTGTTGTTTCAATTCTTTCCCTATTGTTAAACCTATTCTTCATCTTTGGAGTATTGGCTCAATTTGGAACAGTATTGACGCTTCCTGGTATTGCAGGTATCGTACTTACAATAGGTATGGCCGTGGATGCAAACGTGATCATATACGAGCGTATCCGTGAAGAGTTAAATCTTGGTAAATCTGTTAAGAATGCCATTGCAGATGGTTTCTCTAACTCATACTCAGCAATTATAGATGCAAACGTAACTACCTTCCTTACAGCAATGGTATTGGCATACTTCGGTCTTGGCCCAATCAAAGGATTTGCAGTAGTTTTAATGGTTGGTGTAGTTTCATCGATTTTCACAGCAGTTCTTATAGGTCGTCTACTGATTGACCAATGGATGAAAGGAGGCAGAAACATCAATTTCTCTTCTGGATTCTCTAAGAATGCATTTACAGGACTAACAATTGACTGGTTAGGAAAGCGTAAGCGTGCTTATGTTATATCTTCAGTTATCATCCTTGGAGGTATTGCATCAATCTTTATGAAAGGATTTGATCTTGGTATCGACTTTAAAGGAGGTTACTCATACAATGTAGAGTTTGCGAAGGAAGTAGAAGCAGATCAAATAAGAGAGGCGCTAGCTGTTTCTTTCGGTGATGAGCCAGTTGTAAAAGCTGTAGATACAAGAAATACATTCAACATCGTTACATCATACATGATTGAAAATACGGATGATGATGCTGCTGACAAAGTAATGGAAGCACTTCACCAGGGTATTTCAACGATCGACCCAGTAAGTCTTGCAGACTTTAGTGACATCGAATCAAATGGTAATACACATGTAGTTCAATCATCAAAGGTAGGTCCTACTATTGCAGATGACATTACTAAGTCGTCATATAAGGCAGGATTATTCGCTTTAGCGATCATCTTCCTTTACCTTCTTTTGAGATTCTCAAAATGGGAATTCTCTGTAGGTGCGATATCGGCTCTTTTCCACGATGTTATGGTTACACTAGGTATTTTCTCTATCGGTTGGGGTCTATTCCCTTGGTCTATGGAGATTGACCAAGCATTCATCGCAGCAATTCTTACTGTAATTGGTTATTCGATAAATGATACCGTGGTCGTATTTGACCGTATCCGTGAATATACAAACACCTATACAGGTAAAACAAAAGAAGAAGTTATCAATCTCGCGATCAACTCTACAGTGAGTCGTACAGTGATTACTTCACTTACAACACTTTTCGTTGTTCTTATTCTTTTTGTTTTCGGTGGTGGAAGTATCAAAGGATTCTCTTTCGCACTATTGATTGGTGTGATCGTAGGTACATATTCTTCGATCTTCGTTGCTACTCCTATTCTTTCTGACTTATTGAAAAACAAGTCATTAAGTGCAAAGGAAGCTCCGAATGCTAAAACTAAGAAATCAAAAGCAGTAAAAGCTTAAGAACTAACTTAGTGTTACATACAAAAAACCCTTTGTCATATAAGACAAAGGGTTTTTTTATATCCATAAGCCATTGAAGATTCAATTAAGGCTAGTTAAAGTAATACCTTAAGTGTTAAAAAAATATTAGTCTTAGCTACTAAGAACAGAAATACCATTTTTTACGTTATTTTAAGATATAAAATGACCTTATCATATGAAGATAAAATATCCCTTCCTACTACTTGTCCTTTCCTTTTTGAGCGCTTGTACGTATAACCAAAAGATACGTGATGGCAAAGTGGCCTATGAACGTTATCAGTTCGACCTTGCCGCTTCACTGCTAGAATCTGAGTTCAATACTGAAAAAAGCCGAGTAAGAAAAGGTCAGATCGCCTTTCTTATTGGAAAAAGTTTGCAGAACACTAAAGAGCCAGAGGCCGCTATAAAATGGTTTGGACAAGCCTATGACTATCAATATGGACCAGAAGCTCTGAAAGAAAAAGCAGTAACCCTTAAACAAGCTGAACGATACGATGAAGCAATTCGAGCATTCAAGGAATTGGGTTTTGAAATAGGATCCCCATATGAATACAGGAAGGATATTACATCTTGTGAAATAGCCAAGGCCTGGAAAAAAGAAACAATCAGCTTTAGAGTATTTGAAGCAGATTTCAATTCTGCACAGTCAGACTATGGCATAAGTTTTCTAGATAAGGACAACATCCTGTTCACATCTGATCGCTTTCCATCAAGTGTAGATTCAAAATCTAAATCTGAAAGCACCTACAATTGGACAGGGAATGCCTATTCAGCCATTTATCAATACAATAAGCTTACAGGAAGCAGTAAAACAATTAGTTTTACAGATCTAAGTAAAACAAGCAATGATGCAAACCCTACCCTATCATCAGATGGCAACACCATCATATTCAGCCGTTGCCCTGTCGTGAAGGGACTCGAAAAAAATTATTGTAGTTTATACTCTGCTGAACGAACTGCAGATGGATGGACCAAGCCTGAAGAACTCGGGTTTATTGAAGAGGAAGCCAATTATATGCACCCTGCACTAAGTAGTACTGGTGACACCTTATTTTTTTCCTCCGATATGATAAACGGTTGGGGTAAATTCGATATATACTATTCCGTAAAAGAATCAGAGGGATATGCCTATCCAGAAAAATTAGGCCGAAACATAAATTCTGCTAAAAATGACCAGTTTCCATACATGATCAATGATACGCTTTATTTCGCTTCTGAAGGACATACAGGACTTGGCGGACTAGATGTGTTCAAAGTTCATAGACTTCCCGGAGGGGCTTGGACACAGGCATACAACCTAAAAACACCTATAAACTCTGGCTATGACGATTTCGCCTATGTGCCAGATCCTTTTTTTAAGGCTACGGATAAAGTTAGTGCTAAAGGTTATTTCAGTTCTTCCAGAAATGGTACTGAAGACAATATTTTTAGATTCGAAAAAACAATCCCTGTAGAAATAGATACGCCAGATATCGTCGAAGTCATAGACTATAAAATCAAACTTGATGTTTACCTTCTCGAAAAAGTCTACGAAGAAGCCTTCAATCCAAACTCAAAAGTTTTAGGTAGAAAACCCCTTGAAGGTACTATATCATTCATGGATAATCAAATGGAAATCGGTGCAGACGGACTTTTAAGTCTAGAACTTGATGCAGATACTGACTATGAATTTATTGGGCGTAAAACAGCCTATTTAACCAACTCTAGTTCATTTACAACAAAGGGACTCGGAGAAGACCCAAACAATCCCATACAAAGCTATGAATTAGAAATTGTGCTCGACAAAATATATGAGGAAATTGAAATTACCTTAGACAATATCTACTATGACTTCGATGCATCGAATATACGCCGTGATGCAGAGCCTACTCTAAAAGTATTGGCTAAAAATTTATTACTCAATCCTAAGATAACAATTGAACTAGCCTCTCACACCGACTGTCGTGGCGATGAAGATTATAATGCGAGCCTATCTTACAAGCGAGCACTATCAGCTGTGGAGTTTCTGATTGAGTCCGGCATTGACGAGAATCGAATCGAAGCACGTGGTTACGGTAAATCAAGACCTTACATCGACTGCGTTTGCTCCAAATGTACAGAGGAACAACATCAGGCAAATAGACGAACAACCTTCAAGATACTCGAATAATATTTTTCTATTTTGATATAACAAAACGCCTAAAGGCCCAGGGCCTTTCATCTTTCATGATAATCAGGCTATACACTCCAGACTTTAGATACCCAGGTATATCATAAGTATATAGCTGGGTATTTATTTCTTCCCTAGATACTAATGTACCCCTATTATCAAATATTAATAGATCTAAGCTTTTGTCTGGAACCACATCTAATTCTACATTTAACTCCTCTGAACTAGGGTTAGGAAATACACTGATTGAATGGTCAAGTACTGCGGCTTCCACCTTATTAATTAATGCATTAATATCAAAAACAAAGGTCTCCGAACAGTCCAACTCATCTATTACCAAGAGCTGAAAGGTGTCTGGCTCCGTAAACTGAATTCCTACATCAAATTCTTCTACAATGAATTCATTGACGCCCCAAGAATAAGACAAACTTGATGTAGGATCCTCAAAAACCAAAATCAAAGTACCTGCACTAAGCTCATACTCCGACAAAATAATTGAATCTCCTAACATTAGATCTATTGTATTTATAATCTCACAATCATTACTATCTGTAATAGTAAAATCATACTGTTCGGGAATAATACCCTCAACAATTGATATTGGGGCATATATGCTTTCTAATACACCCCCATCCCATTCAATAGAATACGGCATCAATCCTCCTTCTAATTGAAATTCAACTAAGGTATTAGATTCATTAAAGCATATCTGTTCATAATCTGATTCTACCCGAAATACATCCGCATCATTTAATTCAATTGCCAAAAATGGTGATTGTTGAACGGGACAATTATTTGCGTCGGTAATAGTAATTGAATATA
>JAQXAY010000258.1 GCA_029252685.1 Saprospiraceae bacterium
AGGCTAGAGAGTCTTGAGCGCATTACAAAAGCAGATATAACAAGCTTTCTCGCAGACAACATGAGCAAGGGAGCTGCTGTGATTTACAAAAAACAAGGCGAAGATCCCGATGTTTTAAAGATGGAAAAACCCATGATTACGCCACTTCCTATGAACAAGGAGGAGCAATCGAGTTTTGCAGAAGATATTTTAAGCTACCAGGCTGATTCAATAGATAGCCAGTTCCTTGATCTAGGTTCTTATATAAAAGCCATCAATCTGCAAAATTCGAATATCTTACACTATCAAAAAAACACCTTTAACGAGGCGTTCAAGACAAGTGTTCATTGGGACATCGGCAAGTTCAACAAAAAAGAAGTAGGTCTAATCAATGCCTTAATCAATTATATTTTCACAGAAGAATATTCTCTAGAAAACTTCCAGAATACGCTTTTCCAAAATGGCTTATTCATACAATCAAAGACGAGTGGCGAACATGCCCTAATCTCAATACAAGGACTTGGAGAGTCCTTCGAGACAGGTATGAATCTACTACACAAGATTATAAGTGGAGCTACCATATCTGAAGAAGCTCTGAAAAATATAAAGATCGATCTCTTCAAATCAAGGATAAACGCTTTAAGTAACAAGCAATTAATCCTTAGAGAAGGCCTATTAAATCATGTCAAATACGGTTCTGACAATCCGTTTACACATAGACTTAGTCCTCAGGAAGTTTTAGACTTCAGTGTCGAAGATGCAAACGCTCTTGTGCGTGGACTACTAGAATATCCATTCAAGGTATACTACTACGGAGATCTAGAGCAAAATCAGGCAGAGCAAGTTGTCAACCAGTATTTTGGAGCGCAAAAGACTACGAATGAAATTCCTCCACTAAAGGAATACCATATCAAGGACAACACTCAAAATGCCATTTCGATCCTTGATTTCCCAATGGTTCAAACAGATATTCTATTCCAAGCAAAATGTAGTGACGAATTCATCCTTGAAGATTTAATAATGGCAGAATGGTATAATCAATACTTTGGTTATGGACTATCATCCATTATGTTTCAAGAGATTCGAGAAGCTAAAGCTTATGGGTATTCTACTTATGCTTACTTCAGTAGCCCTGCAAAAAAGGATAAGGGGCATAATCTTACCGCCTATCTTGGTACACAACCAGATAAGGTAAATACTGCCATTCCAGATATTATCGGTCTACTTAATGAAATGCCTTATGTAGCTAATCAAGTGGAACAGGCAAGACTATCGATCTTGAAAAACATTGAATCCAGCAGAATCAATAGACAGAGTATCTACTGGACTTGGCTGAAAAACAATAAACTTGGCTTGGATGTAGACATGCGAAAGCTTATCTACGAAAGGCTCAAAGCAGCTACACACGAGGATTTAAAAGCATTTCACCAACGTGTGATTAAAGACCAAAATCTGAATATCATACTAATGGGACCTAAAGAGCAATTGGATATGGAATACTTAAAATCATTTGGGCCAATAAACATACTTCATAAAGAAGATGTACTAGGATATACAGAAGAAGAAATCCTAGAAGCATTGAACAAGATTTAGTATGAATCCATTATCTCCATTAATAAAACTTGAAGACCCTCTTTTTGATCACAAAAAACTTGAGGTGTTCATAAAGCGCGATGAACTCATCCATCCGCTTATTTCAGGAAATAAATGGAGAAAACTAAAGTATAATCTGCTTGAATTCAAGCAAAAAAATAAAAAGCATCTCCTAAGTTTTGGAGGTGCTTTTTCCAACCATCTCCTAGCACTTGCTGCAGCTTGTTCCGAACAAGATATAAAAGGTACTATTATTGTAAGAGGTGATGGACCTGACCCTAATAATCCCACGCTAAGATTAGCAAATAAGATGGGAATCAATATTCAATTTACAGATCGGACAAACTACAAAAGAAGACACGATCAAGATTATCAACAAGAGCTTCTTGAACACTATAAAGCTGATTTCTTGATCCCTGAAGGAGGGACCAACTTACTTGCACTTAAGGGCTGTGCAGAGATAGTCGATGAGATCGATCTCCAGCTTGGAAAGGCTTCAGATTACATTACAGTTTCGGCAGGGACTGGTGGAACTGCTGCAGGACTATTAAGCCAATGCTCAAACAGCAAACTTCAGGTGTTTTCTGCCCTAAAAGGCGATTTTTTAGAAGCAGACATTCTAAAACTGTGTGATAAGAACAAGCAGAACCTCCATGTTCACAAGACCTTCCATTTTGGTGGCTATGCGAAGCATAAACCCGAGCTTATAAGCTTTATCAACGAGTTTTACGAGCAGCACAATATCCTATTGGATCCAATCTATACAGGAAAAATGTTTTACGGTCTACTCACAGAAATAAGGGAAGATAAGTATCCTGCCGGTAGCAGCATTGTAGCTATCCACACAGGAGGCTTACAAGGAAACCTTGGATTCAATTATAGATTTGGTCAAAAAATTCCTAATCCTCAGATTCCTGTTTAAGGAGAGATAGCTTATAAACACCTGTGGCATTCAAGCCATAAAAATCTGCCCCAAACACCGAGAAAGAATAAAAGGACTCCTCAATATCCTTCATTGGGTATAAAGTGCCAGCTTCAGAAAGGTTTACCATAGACAATTTACCTTCAGGCTCTAAAAAGAAAAAGCGATCTTCAGAAAGGTGATAGATGCCCTTTGGGTCCAACTGAATTTTAAATTGATAGTTGCCAAAAAAGTCAAACACATAGAATAATCCAGCCTCAGCAATTAACACCAGATAATCATCAACTTCTTTGATCTGCTCGACCACAGGATATCCTCCAAATACAAAATTCAAATCTGAACTCTCAAATAGATTTCGACCGGATTGATCAATCCGCATGATCTTATTCAAATCTCGAGAGAACAACCAAAAGCCTCCCAGCGAGGCAATCCCTGCTGCCTGAATATTGAACAATTGAAAATAATCCAAATCCAATGCTGTAGATGCACTCAATTGTTCATCAAAGAATCGAATTCGATTTACATCAGGAAAAAAAACAATGGGCTTCATTGGATCATTGAGATCAAGCTGTAAGGTATTCCCCCAAACATTGATTTGATTATAAGCGATCAAGTCAAGTTCATTCGAATAACACCAGATATTCCCCTGATCTTTGTCCAAAAGAATCAAACGTCCAAGCGGATCAACTTGTAATTGATCAGCCTTTATATCAAGAATTTTTTGAGAAAAACTTAAGGTGCTAAACACAAGAACCAAGAAAGTACTAGCTATACATGCGACCATCTTCTTGTTCAAAAAATAGAATCTCCACCTTTGAACCATCAAATTTCGCATAGGAATTGTTTCGTAACCACTCCCCAAGATTAATGTATGTGCTTTTTTCATTTAAAGGTCTTCGTATACAAAGATGTCTATGACCAAAAATAAAATAATCAATTTCAGGCTGTTTTTCCACTATTGAGCGAGCATACTGAAATAACCATTCTTTATTATCACCAAGATAACGATCTTCGTCCTTCTCAGATTGTCTACTTTTTTTGGATAAAAAATCTGCTAAGGGAATCCCTACATTTGGATGAATCCATCCAAACAAGAATTGGCAGATCTTATTCCTGAATATTCGCTTAAGAAATTTGTAGAGATAATCGCCGGGCCCATAGCCATCTCCATGTCCGATAAAGAAGTGTTTCTCTCCAAACTTTCGACTTATGTTGTCCCTGTGTATTTCAACGCCCAGTTCCTTCTCAAAATAATCGAACATCCACATATCATGATTCCCTAAGAAGAAGTGAATCTTAATACCTCGCTCCGTCATATCCGCAATCTTTGTCATAAAACGGAAGAAGCCTTTAGGCACTGTCTTTTTATATTCAAACCAAAAATCAAAGATGTCTCCAACAAGAAATACTTCTGTTGCATCCGCCTCAATATAATCCAACCAACGCACAACTTGTCTTTCACGAGCACGACTCGAAAGATTAGCGTCTAATCCAAAATGAAAATCACTTGCAAAATAAATCATGGACAAGCGGGCTTTAAATTTTCAATCCCATCTGCAAAATGGGAATATATTTTCGCTTTCTGAAATAAATTATCCCCCTTGCAATGTAAAATTGGTAAGTTTGAGAAAAAAATACTAGCAAAGATGATGAATATAGACTTGACAGGAAAAAATGCACTTGTATGTGGATCAAGCAGAGGAATAGGTAAAGCTACAGCTATGCAACTTGCTGACATGGGTGCAAATGTAACATTAGTATCTAGAAATGTTGAGCAACTAGGTTCAGTAATGAATGAGCTGGATCACACAAAAGGACAAAAACACGATTTCTTTGCTGCGGACTTTTCAGACGCTGCTGATCTGCAGAAAAAGGCAATGGCCTTAGCAGCTACAAAGACTATTCATATACTTATCAACAATACAGGAGGACCTGCTGGAGGACCTGCTAACAAAGCTGGTGTGAATGAATTCACATCTGCATTCAATAATCATTTAATCTGCAATCATGTCTTGGTCCAAACATTTATGGAAGGCATGAAAAAAGATAACTACGGGCGCATCATCAACGTTATCTCCACATCGGTAAAACAACCTTTAGATGGCCTAGGAGTTTCAAACACAATACGTGGAGCTGTTGCCAATTGGTCAAAAACTCTTGCTAATGAGTTGGGTGCATTTGGAGTAACAGTAAATAATGTATTACCAGGTGCTACACTAACCGGACGACTACAAGAGATTATTGAAGCAAAAGCTCAAAAAACAGGAAAATCAGTAGATAGCATTCAAGAACAAATGAAATCTGCAGTACCTATGAAACGCTTTGCACAGCCAGAAGAAATTGCAGCAGCAATCGCATTTCTCGCAAGTCCAGCAGCATCTTACATCAATGGAATAAACGTACCTGTAGACGGTGGACGAACTAAGTCCCTATAAAGTTGGAGCATGGAATTGAACCACAAAACATTTGGAGCTGGTGATCCGATAATCATACTTCATGGCTTATTTGGAACACTCGACAACTGGCAAACTGTCGCTAAAAAACTGGCAGAGCACTATATGGTCTATATTGTTGACCAGCGCAATCACGGAAGATCAGCTCATGTAGAAGGCCAAAACTACAAGCTAATGGCGGAAGATCTAGCGGACTTCATGGAAGAAAATTGGATACATAATGCACATATTATAGGGCATAGTATGGGTGGAAAAACTGCTATGCAGTTTGCTGCAGACTATCCAGACATGCTAAATAAACTAGTAGTCGTTGATATAGCACCAAAGGTTTATAAAGGCGGTCATCAAACTATTTTCGATGCTTTATTGTCTGTAGATATGGAGAAGGTCCAAACTCGAAAGGAGGTTGAAGAACAGCTTTCTAAGTACATTGACGATGCTGGAGTTAGATTGTTTCTGATGAAAAACCTAAGCAGAAAAAAAGAGGGCGGCTTTCAATGGAAAATGAACCTTCAAGAGATTTACATCAATTATTCCAATATATTGGATAACATTGAGATGGAGGATAGCGTTAAAAATGAGTCTTTGTTCATAAATGGAGGAAAATCCAATTATGTGAATGAAGCAGACCAAATAGAGATTCAGAAATTATTCCCAGAAGCCTCTTTTGAGACGATAGAAAATGCTGGGCATTGGGTACATGCTGAACAGCCAAAAGCTCTAATTGAACATGTTTTAAAATTCCTAAGCCAATAATAAAGAAATATGAAATCAACAGGTTTAAAAAAAGGTAAAATATTCATACTGGGTCTTATCCTTGCGATAGGAGCCACAGCATTTACTATCAACAATGGTAAATACTATGAGATTGCTAAAAACCTTGAAATATTCTCCAATATCTATAAAGAGATCAATATGCTTTATGTAGATGATCTTGATCCAGGAGAATTGATGAAAACCGGAGTTGATGCCATGCTGGAATCTTTAGATCCTTACACCAATTACATCAGTGAATCGGAAATAGAAGGATATCGATTCAACACAATGGGTAAATATAAAGGAATAGGAGCCCGTGTTGTAAACTTCGAAGAATATCCTACGATCGTTTCCATCTACAAAGACTCTCCTTCTGACAAAGCAGGTCTTCGAGTAGGTGATCGTTTTGTATCTATCAACGGAAACGAAGTTGCCAACAGGTCCTTTGATGAAGTAGATGCTATATTAAAAGGCTCCCCCGGCACAGTGGTTTCGTTTAAAATAAAAAGGTCTGGTCTGGAAGATTATTTAGATATTGAATTAATCCGAGATGATGTAGTTGTAGATAATGTTCCTTACTACGGAATGGTTAGCGACAAGATTGCATATATCTCACTGACTACCTTTACGCAAGCTGCTGGGAAAAATATCGAAAATGCACTCAAAGATTTAAAAAAATCTCACGAAATAGAAGGTTTAATTCTTGACTTGAGAGGAAATGGAGGTGGTCTACTTATGGAGGCTGTAAACATTTCTAATATTTTTATTCCCAAGGGAGAGTTGGTCGTGTCTACAAAAGGAAAATCCCCAGAATGGGATAAGAACTTTGTGACACGTACAGAAGTGTATGATTCGGAAATTAAATTAGCCGTACTAATCAATGGTAGATCAGCTTCTGCAAGTGAGATAGTGAGCGGTGTAATTCAGGATTATGATAGAGGCCTAATAATAGGTCAAAAATCCTATGGAAAGGGTCTAGTACAAAATACCAAAGATGTAGGTTTCAATTCTAAAGTAAAGCTTACCACAGCAAAATACTATATACCATCCGGTCGCTGTATCCAAAGCGTAGAATACAAAGATGGTGAACCAGTGGACATTCCTGAAGAGAGCCGAGCAAAGTTCCAAACAAAGAATGGAAGAATGGTACTTGATGGCGGAGGGGTACTACCTGATCTTCTCATGGATAAACCTGTTTACGATGCCTGTACACAAGCTCTGATCGGTCAATATAAACTCTTTAATTTTGTGGATAAGCAATTTGCAGGTATCGACTCCATCCCTGACCTAGAAGCTTTCAGATTCGAAGCCTGGGAAGCCTTTACGGGTTATCTTAAAAATGCTGAGTTCGAGTTCATGACAGACTCCGAAAAAACGCTAGAATCATTAAGTAATGATGCTACATCTGATGACTTGGCCATACAAGCGCAAATCAAGTCTATACAGTCCTTGATCGAAAAACAGAAAAGTGCTGCTATTGAAGAAAATAAGGCTCTTATTATTGACCTCATTGAAAAAGAAGTAGCCAACAAGTTTGGTTATCAAAAAGGAAGAACTCAAATGAATTTGAGAAATGATAAAGAAGTTGACTTTGCTATTGAAGTTCTACTCGATACAGAACGATACAATAAGATCTTAAACTAAAAAAAGGAGCTGCACTTGCAGCTCCTTTTTTTTATCCAATCAATCCTAAGGTCAAATAAAATATAAAGGCCAGCCCTCCTGCAATCAATGCATAAGGCATCTGAGTCCGAACGTGATCAATATGGTCCGTTGCTGAGGACATAGAACTTATTATTGTAGTATCTGAGATAGGTGAACAGTGATCGCCAAAAACACCACCACCTAGCACTGCTGCTATTGTGATTGCCATTGGGGCGCCCATTGTTTGAGCCATTGGAATCCCAATACTCAACATGATCCCAAATGTCCCCCAAGAAGTTCCAGTTGCAAAAGCAATGAAACAACTAATTAAAAATATAATTGCTGGCAATAGAGCTGGAGACAACCAAGCAGAAGTTATATCAGCAACATATTGACCTGTATGTAAATGTTCCTTGCACAAAGTACTGATCGCGAATGCAAACATCATCAACAGCGCTAGAGGCATCAAACCAGAGATACCCTTCAGAGTAAGGTCTATCATCTCGCGAATTCCCATAATACCCTGTGCCTTATAAAATAGCATTGATACAA
>JAQXAY010000260.1 GCA_029252685.1 Saprospiraceae bacterium
AAAAGCAAGAGCTTTTGGTTCTGTTCTTCCTACAATCTCCATAAGATTTTGATCCAAATAATTTCCAGGTACTTTTTCAAAATAGAGCTGGATAAGACTTGCAAATACTTCAGCCTCTACAGTGGAATCATAGTTCTTATACTGACCTTGAAGGTAATTTAATAGCCTTCCTTTGAAGCTTTGGAAAGCTTCTTCTCCTTGGCTGTTATATACGTTTTCAAGTCTGTTCATGTAGTATGCCACGTTGAGCATAAGTGTATTCCTACCGGTTAATTCTGCGTGATATGCATTTACTTCTGCATATGGCTGAAGGCTGTAATAGAGTGAGTTAAGCTCACTCAATAGATTTCCGTACTTTGCTTTTAGTGCCTCATCAGCATTTACTCGTTCTAAGAATTCTTTTTCATAAGCCTGCTTTTTTGCGACAGCATTAGAGCGTTCAAGGCCTTGCATTTCCCCAATCCACTTTTTCCAGTAATTTGCAATGCTTGCAAATTTTGATGCGTATTTTATTTTGATTGCCTCATCAGCACGCATGTGTTTGTCCATAACTTTAAGTGAAACATCACGCATAGCCACTCTAGCAGGATCTACAACTGTAGCGATTTGCTTAACAGCAGTAGCAGGAAGATATTCATTGGTGCGACCTGGGAATCCAAATACCATCGTAAAATCTCCTTCTTTAGCTCCTGAGATATTAATTGGTAGGTGATGTTTAGGTGTGAAAGGAACATTGTCCTCACTGTATTCAGCAGGATTGTTGTCCTTGTCTGCATAGATTCTGAAGATTGAAAAATCTCCTGTATGTCTAGGCCATACCCAATTATCCGTATCCGCTCCAAATTTACCGATAGATGATGGGGGAGCGCCTACTAATCGAACATCTGGGTAAGAAATTGTATAGAATGCATAGAATTGATTGCCTTCGTAAAATGGTTTTATCTCGAATTCTTCAAATTCTCCAAGTTCAGCAGCGTTTACAAGCGCTTCGATATTTTCTTCAATAAGGGCCTTTCTTTGATCTAGACCCATATCATCAGAAATACCTTTTAAAGTTTGTGCTGTTACATCTTCAATTTTATTGATGAATTTTACAAATAAACCAGGGTTAGATAATTCTTCTTCTCGACTCATCGCCCAAAAACCTTCCTCTAAATAGTTATTTTCTATGCTTGAGTGCGATTGTATCTGACCATATCCACAGTGGTGGTTGGTTAGGACAAGTCCCTGGCTTGATATTACTTCACCAGTACAAAACCCGCCAAAATGAACCACTGCATCTTTTAAACTACCGGAGTTGATATCATAAATATCCGAAGCGGTAAGTTCCATACCCATGGCGTGCATTTCTTCCTCATTGAGTTGTTCAAGAAGGTTAGGGAGCCACATGCCTCCATTGCTCTGTCCAATACAGACACTTGCAATAAGGATTAATAAAAAGCTGTTAAGTATTTTCATTATTTTAGATTTATCAATTTTAGATTGAATTTAAAAAAAGGTAGAACGCTTATGAAACTTCTTTGCTTAAATTCATTTGCTTATTCGAAATCCTCGTCAATATTCATCAAGGCTCCTGCTAATTCTGATTTAGCATGATTATCACCGGCCATACTTGCAATTTGAATACCTTCTTTATAGGTAGATATAGCTTGTTCGAGCTCTTGTTTTGATTCATATAGTTTTCCTAAGTGATAATAGGCTCCAACATAGTTTTTATCTGTACGAAGTAGCTTTTCAAAATATTCAAGCGCTAAGTCAAATTTCTCCAAGGATTGATGTTCTTTAGCAAGCGCGAAAAGTACGAAGGTGTCATCGGGACTTTCTTCATACATCTTCAGAAGCATATCGATTCTATTACTCATTATTTTGCTTGTTTTATGCTTAGTTGAATGCGATTCCTGGATATGTCTACATCCGTAACTTTTACCTGTACTTTTTGCTGAAGTTTAACCACCTCATTAGGATTCTCAATGAATTTATCGGCCATTTCTGAGATGTGAACTAATCCATCTTGTTTGACTCCGACATCGACAAAGGCTCCGAAATTTGTAATATTTGTGATGATGCCGGGAAGGATCATTCCAATATTTAAGTCTGCTAGTTTGTTGATGCCTTTTGCAAATTCAAAAGGTTGTGCCTTTCCACGCGGATCGAGTCCAGGTTTTTCAAGTTCTTTTATTATATCCTGCAAGGTTGGGATTCCAACTTCCTCTGTTACGTAATCAGTAAGCTTAATATTTTTACGCTTTTCAGAATCTGCGATAAGGTCCTTTACTTTGCAGCCTATGTTTTCTGCCATATGTTTCACCAACTCATAACGCTCTGGGTGCACACCTGTATTGTCGAGTGGATTTCTTCCTGCATTGACTCTAAGGAATCCAGCACATTGTTCAAATGCTTTAGCACCCATTCTAGGTACCTTTTTTATCGCAGCTCTTGAAATGAAGTCCCCATGTTCAGATCTATAATCGACAATATTCTGCGCTAGGGTAGGTCCTAAGCCGGATACGTAGGTTAGTAGATGTTTGGAAGCGGTATTGATATTGATGCCGACTTGGTTTACACAGCTTTCTACTACACGTTCAAGGCTTGCTTTAAGCTTTGGTTGGTTTACATCATGCTGATACTGGCCAACTCCAATGGATTTAGGATCTAGCTTTACAAGTTCTGCCAGTGGATCCATTAATCTTCTTGCTATGGATACGGCGCCTCTGACGGTGATATCTTGATCGGGGAATTCTTCTCGAGCTATGGCAGATGCAGAATATATGGAAGCTCCGCTTTCATTGACTAAGAAGAGTTCAACCTGAGCAGCTAAATGACTAGTCTTAAGGAGATCCATAGTTTCTCTGGATGCTGTTCCATTACCGACTGCTATGGCCTGTACTTTGTATTTACTCACCAAGTGATCCATAGTGTTTATGGCTTCACGACTTTGATTTTGTGGAGCATGAGGATATATGGTTGTATTTTCTAGAAGATCTCCATTACTTGAAAGCACTACTAGTTTACAGCCAGTTCTAAATCCTGGATCTAGTCCTAAAACACTCTTTTGGCCCAAAGGCGCGGAGAGTAATAATTGTCGAAGATTTTCCGTAAATACATCAATGGCTTCCTCGTCTGCTTTTCCCTTGGATAGGTTTCTGAACTCTGTTTCTATACTTGGGCTAAGTAAACGCTTGTATGCATCTTCAAGTGCCTCGAAGACTTCGTCGGCAGCTTGTGTATTCTCTCTGCATACAAACCGTTCAACCTTATTGATGGTTTGTTCTTCGTCTGGTGCAATGATCACACGAAGAAATCCTTCTTCTTCTCCTCTTCGTATTGCTAATAGTCTATGGGAAGGTATTTTATTGAGTCGCTCTTCAAAGTCAAAATAATCTCTATACTTTGCTCCAGCATCTTCTTTGCCCCGAGCTACTTTAGATTTCACTGTAGCATGCTTTTCAAAGGCAAAACGGACTTTATTACGTACTTCTTGATCTTCGTTGATCCATTCGGAAATAATATGCCTTGCACCTTCTAAAGCTCCTTCAACATCTTTTACTTCACCTCCGATATATTTTTCTGCAAGCTTTTCAATATCATCGTGCCTTTGGAGGTATAATGTTTGAGCAAGCGGTTCTAAGCCTTTTTCTTTTGCCACAGAACCCTTCGTTTTACGCTTTCTTTTGTAGGGGAGGTAGATGTCTTCAAGTTGAAGCGGGTCAAAGCAATTTTCAATACTTTTTTGGAGTGTCTCACTTAGCTTACCCTGTTCTTCAATTGATTTGAGTATGCTTTCTTTTCTCTTATCTAGGTCTTTGTATTTGCTAATAGATTTTTGAATGGATTCAATCTGTACTTCATCGAGCGATCCCGTAGCCTCTTTTCTGTATCGGGCAATAAATGGAATTGTAGCGCCCTCTTCTAGAAGGTTGAATGTGTTTAGTACTTGGCGGTTTGGTAAATTTAGCTCACCGGCTATTCTACCTAGGTGATTTTCTATCATAAAACTATCTTTTGGATCTGCCAAAGGTATTAAATTTTGATTTTTGGCAGTAGCAAGGCTTGTTTTTTATTTACTACTTCTAAGTTTTAGTGGAGAAAATGACTGTGGGTTCTTTTTTAAAGACAATAAAAAAAGGAGATCGTACTAGACGATCTCCTCTTCTTATATAACTAGGTTAATTTTAGTTTTCAGAAACTGGACGTGGGAATTGAACCCAAACATTATCATCAGTTCTATCTAATGGAATTTCATCTAGTCTATCCCATCTTCTCATATCGACCCATCTATGTCCTAGGCCATATAAAGAAAGTTGACGCTGAGCAGCGATTTCATCCATCAATTCTGAATCAGATGTTCCACCACCGTAAGCTGCTAATCCATTAGCTGTACGAACAGCATCGATAGCTACAACAGCTGCACCGTTATCAGATCCGACATTTGCTTCAGCAGATATTAGGATCAACTCTTCATTGGTCATAAATGGAACATTATCATCAAGACTACTAAATACGAGTACATCATGATCACCTGTAAGGTCATCTAGACTAATCTCTTCTCTAGCAGCAATCTTTGATGCACGAGCATCTGTAGGATCAACCGTTGCTACCCATGATGGGTGTGCAATGATACCATCAGAGTTACCAGGAACTCTAAAAAGTGGATTTGCTTGATCACCAGCTGCATTAGCGTAATATCTAGATGGACCTCCGCTTAAAGGGTTATCCATATCCATAAATGAGCTTGAAAGGAAGCCTGCTGCTGCAGACATGTCACCTTGGTATAATGCAATTCTAGCTGCTACACCTCTGTTAAAAGTAGAGAATGAATCAGGCGTATCAAAGCCAGCAAATGCTGTAGTTAGATTGAATCTAAATGCATCTCCTGCTGCGCTAAGGTCTGAATTTGCATCGTCTAGTAAATTAGCGATGTAACTAAGTGCTTCGTCAAAAGATACGAATGCTCCTAGATTGTTAGGGTCCGATACATCAACACGGATTCCATTTTGGTATTGAAGGTTTAATGCCAAGTGAAGCTCATAAGCTTGCATAGTTTTGGCAAAACCTAGGTAACCTGATTTCTCAGCTTCTGTTAAAGGTGCTGTAGTGTTTGCTAAAGCTTCTGTTAGAAGATTTACTGCTTTTACAGTCCTGTAACGCGCTGCATAGGGTCTTGTACCATAGAAACCTGCATTATCCAATTGTGAATCTCCTTTTCCAAGAACCTCACCTGTGTAACGCGGATCTGATCCTGTAAAGAACCAGTAATCTCTACCTACAATAGATACAACATCATAATAGAAACCTACCTCTGACCTTAGAAGGTCTTCTATCCCTGAGGTAAGGGCATTTAGTTCAGAGATTGATGCATCCTGAGTCACATCTCCCTGAGCCGGATCGTTTGGATTTGAGATTGGCTCGATTTCACAAGAAACCAGGAACAATCCGATCGCAAACATTAAGAATATATTTAACTTTTTCATTTTCGTCATTTTTCTTAGAAGTTAGCTTTAATGTGGAAGTTAACGCGCTTAGATGATGGGAATGGAGTTACCTCAACACCTGTTGAAAGACCACCAGCACCGAAGTTTGAAACCTCTGGGTCATAAGAGTCGTATTCAAAGATGTTGATCAGGTTTGTACCTGATACACCTAAAGTTAATGTTCCACTGTCTCCTAAAGTAATTGGCAGCTTGTAGTAAGCACCAATTTCTCTCAATCTGATATATCCAGCATTTTGAATATATGGAGCTGTACTTGCGCCCAGAAGGCTTAGACGGTAATCACCGTTGTTCAGCGTACCACTAGGGTCAAGATCTGTATCATCGTAATCATGTGTTGTTTCGTTAAGATCGAAAAGTAGTGCTGAAAGGTTGATGTTTTCACCACCTTGCTTCCAGTGTAGTAACCAGTTGATCTCAATGTCTCCGAAGCTTAGTCCGTTGAACCATGACATTTGCCAGTCTGGTTCTGCATCACCATAAACATAAAGTCCATCTTCGTCTGCTAGTGCAGGATCATCAATTACACCGATTATTTCAGTAGGAGAGCGACCTTCTTTGATTCTGTAGTTACCTAAGAAATCTGCGAAGCCACCAGTCGTGTAGGAAGGAATACTAAGTTCAGTGATAATTGCATTGTTTTTCCACCATGCAAGTCTTGCATTCCAGTTCAAATTGTCACTTTCGATTATGTTAGCCGAAAGACCTAATTCGATACCTTTGTTTTCTAAAGATGCACCATTTGTTACTTGAACGCTGTAACCTGAAGAAGAAGGAACCTGAGCTCTAAGGATTAGATCATCAACCGTTTTGATGTAGTATGTTGCATCTAAAAGGAAACGGTTGTTAAGTAATCCAAAGTCAGCACCGAATTCAATCTCAGTTTGACGCTCTGGAGTAATTACCGGATTACCATACAATGAACTTGGAGTATAAGCAGGTAAACCACCAATAGCTGACTGATTATAAAGTGAGTACTTGTCTAAGAATTCAGGTGTTTTTGAAGACTGACCATAAGCTGTACGTAACTTTAAGTTACTCAAAGCCGAAGGCAAATCAATCATCTTATGAAGGTTGATTGCTACGGAAGCTTTAGGATAGTAGAACATCTGATTTGGATCTCCATTTAAGGATGACTTATCACCTCTAAGACCAACTGTAGCGATGATCTGGTCATTATAATTCAATTCCTCTTGTACAAAGAATCCTTTGTTTTCAGATATCTGTCTGAATTGTGTACCACCTATGTTAACACCTTGGTCAAGGTTTGTTAGTGTGTTTACAAAATCGAAAGATTCAGAAATTATAGAGTTTCTATCATAATCATCATAAGTAACACCAAATTGTGTTCTTGAAAGAAGACCATTGCTCATGCTCTTTGTATAGAGTAAGAAAGCAGATGCATTTCTTCGTGTTACGTTAGAGTTACCATGAACAGCTACACCATTAAGACCATTTCCATCTCTTTGGAATTGAACTGTATTTGGGAAACTTGCTAGTGTGTAAAGATTATATGAATCAAAACCTGTATTCACTATTGCCTTTAAACTTGAATCATCATTGGTGAATAATTTAGCTGTAAGCTTTGCGCCACCCATAAATCTATTCACAGATTCGTTGTTTGTTACTTTTGCCGCCGTCTCTAGGAAATTCGATGTTCCGTAAGGATTAGATGGATAGTTTCCATTATCATCCGGAAGTAAATTCGCCCAAGAAGGAGTGGAAGTAAATGATATACCCATGGTAGTACCCGAGTTGTCATTATTAAAGAATCCACGGTCTGCAGAAGATCTAACGTAGTTTGATGTAAGATCAAGATCTAACCAGTTGTTGATTTTGTGTCCTACGTTTAAACGGAGAGAAGCTTTGTCATATCCAGTGTTTTCAACAATACCTTCCTCGTTTTTGAATGTAGATCCAAAGAAGAATTGTGTTTTCTCGTTTCCTCCAGAAAGAGAAAGACGCGTGTTACTCAATAAACCTTTGTTTCCGTATAGCTCTTCTTCGTAGTTGAATAGCTGTCCAGCTGCTTGAGCTGCTTCAAAAGCTGCAATATCGTCTGGATTTCCAAAACGACTTGAATTTGCAATGTTCTCACTTGTAAATTGACGAACTCCAAGTGGATTAAGCATTTCTGTCCAACCAACTGATTGCCCAAAATTAATGCTAGTCTTTCCAGCCTTACCTTTTTTGGTTGTGATGATTACTACACCACCTGCTGCACGGTTACCATATATGGCAGCCGCAGAAGCACCTTTAAGGATTTCGATAGTTTCAATATCGTTAGGATCTATATCTGCCAAACGGTTTGATGGATTATCTTGATTGGATGAAGAACCACCTGAAGAGGCTCTTGAAACAATATTTAATCCACCTGGGATAGATGAGTTATCAATAAAGATACCATCGATAATAAATAATGGTTGTGAAGAACCATTAATTGAAGTTGTTCCTCTTAACTTCATTGAAATACCACCACCTGGTGCACCTGAACTTGCTACAATGTTAGTACCAGAAGCTTTTCCGTAGAGTGCAGTTTCAGTAGTGTTACTTACTGCAATACCTGTAAGCTCTTTAGCACTAATAGAAGCTACATTGTTTGCTAAGTTAGAACGTTTAATGTTAGAGGCAAGACCTGTTACGACTACTACATCCAATTGAGTGGATGAGTTTTCTAGTGTAACGGATACATTACCGCCGGAACTTACTTCTAGCATTTGGGATTCATAGCCAGTGTAAGATATTTCCAGCGTTGCCGGAAATGAATTCATTGTGATGGTGAAATTACCATCGAGGTCAGTTACAGTACCGTTAGTGGTACCTTTCTCTAAAACTGATGCGCCAATTAGCGCATTACCCTCATCGTCTGAGACATTTCCAGTTACAGAACTTTGTGCCACAACTGCGGCAGTGGTTCCAAGAAATATTACTAGTGAGAGGGTCAACTTTTGAATAAAATTCTTCATGTTGACATTGTTAATTAAAAATATTATAACCTAAACTATACAATATTTTGAAGAAATCTTAGAATGAAGAATTTTATTTTAGCTTGGTTGCGGTTTAAAATATAAGCGGTAAGCTTAGGTGAGCTTAGTTTTTTAGTTTAGTGATTATAAGATGTGTAAACTAAAAAACCCTAACAGTTAATCTGTTAGGGTTTTAATATGGAAATATAAGATTATGCTTTTCTTTTGAAGCGACTAGGGTCAGCTTCGAACATCATATTATAGAGTTTTTCAAAAACATCATCTGCATTAGGCTTACAGAAGTAATCGCCGTCTGAACCATATGGTGGTCTGTTAGATTGGGCAGTTATTGTTCCCGGTTGAGCATCTAAATATTTATAGCCTCCCTGCTTTTCTAATACTTCTTGAAGCATAAAAGCGGTAGCACCTCCAGGAACATCCTCGTCAAGGAAAACTATCCTATTTGTTTTCTTTAAAGATTCAACAATTCCACCTTCAAGATCAAATGGAAGGAGTGTTTGAACATCAATAAGTTCTACTGAAATTCCATGTTTCCCAAGTAATGAAATGGCTTCCTCTGCGACACGCACACACGATCCATAAGTTACTAAAGTGATATCAGAACCTTCCACTAGTATTTCTGGAGAACCTAGTGGTACAGTAAATGATTCTAGATTATCTGGCATAGTTTCTTTTAATCTATAACCATTTAAGCATTCGATAACTATAGCAGGATCATCGCCTTGAAGAAGTGTATTATACATACCTGCAGCTTGAGTCATATTTCTTGGCACGCAAACATACATACCTCTACAAGAATTAATGATCATGCCTAAAGGAGATCCAGCATGCCATATTCCTTCTAAACGATGCCCTCTGGTACGAAT
>JAQXAY010000274.1 GCA_029252685.1 Saprospiraceae bacterium
GATACCGATCTGGTTAATAGTTTACCATCGTAAAAAGTTCCTCCGATTACCTTTTTATCAATGATATCACCTTCGTTAGTGTAAGTAGCTAGTATGTATTGGTAATCCATTACTCCACCTCTCCAATAAACAACAGCATGGAAGTTAGAAGTGTTTGGAATCTTCGCGCAGGGTATAAATTCTGTCAGGTCGTCAATACCCGCTTCGATTGGAAGTATAAAACGCTGGAGCATTGGGATAGAAAGCGGCCTGTTGTTTGTGCTAAAAGCAATAACATTTTCATCCGTAAATGATAAGGGTAATTTTTCTTCTGGGAAAAACTCAAGAAATCCTTCGAAGCTTTCGTCAATTTTTACTGAACGCATTTTATGGTTTTAAATCATCGAATTAGAAGGTTCAAAGGTAGTTATAAAAGTTTGAATTCGATTAATAATGAATAATGAAAGTGTTTTTTACGAGCTGCTAATTTTGAACGATTCTAAATAAGGAATTTGAAAATTACATGTTTAATTAAATATAACCTCTTAATACATTATGATTACATTTGCGTAGTTTAAATAAAAAGATAAAACAATACACATGAATTGGTTTGTTCGCTTTTTAACATCTTCTATTGGTAAGAAGCTAATAATGAGTTTGACGGGTTTATTTTTATGCCTGTTCCTAGTTGTACATTTGGCGGGAAATCTGCAGCTACTACTTGATGATGGAGGGGAAGCCTTCAATATCTATGCATACATAATGACACACAATCCGTTGATTAAAGCGGTGTCATATGGTACCTACTTCTTTATTATTCTTCATGCTATACAAGGTATTATTCTTGCTATTCAGAACAGAAAGGCGAGAAAATCTAAATATTCTGTAACAGTAACTCGCACAACTGGAACAAATTCTTTTGCTGCAAGACAAATGGCATTACTTGGTAGTTTGATTTTGGTTTTCATTGGAATTCACATGGGTGATTTTTGGTGGAAAATGAAATCAGGACAAACTTCCATGGAGAAATATGACAGTTTTCAATTCGAGGTTCAGAATTTATATGAAAAGGTAGATGCTACTTTCGCAAATGAGTGGATCGTTCTATTTTATGTGATTTCTATGATTGGTCTGTCGTTCCATTTACTACATGGGTTTCAATCTGCATTCCAGACACTTGGTCTGAATCATAGTAAGTATACGCCATTTATCAAGGGGCTTGGAAAAGGGTTTGCAATTATCGTCCCTGCTCTATTTGCTTTAATTCCAATATATTACATGTTTATCAAGTAATAGATAATTGGATTAGGCCTTGAATAAATTTTTGAAAAAATAAACAATTAATAATATGAAACTTGACGGTAAAGTACCTACTGGAGAATTATCCGAAAAGTGGACACAATATAGAGGAACCATGAATTTGGTTGCTCCAAATAATAAAAGGAGACTAGAAGTCATCGTTGTGGGCTCAGGACTTGCTGGAGCATCTGCTGCAGCTACATTGGGTGAGCTTGGTTACAAAGTGAAGTGTTTTACATTTCACGATAGCCCAAGGCGTGCACACTCTATTGCCGCACAGGGTGGTATAAACGCAGCAAAGAACTATCAAAACGATGGAGATTCTGTATACCGATTATTCTACGATACGATCAAAGGTGGTGATTACCGCTCTAGAGAGGCAAACGTACATCGTTTGGCAGAGGCAAGTAGAACAATCATTGACCAGGCGGTAGCGCAAGGTGTACCTTTTGCTCGTGAGTACGGTGGTTTATTAGCAAACAGATCTTTTGGTGGTGTTCAGGTAAGTAGAACCTTTTATGCAAGAGGTCAAACTGGTCAACAATTGTTGATTGGTGCTTATCAATCACTATCAAGACAGATTTCTATGGGTAATGTAACTATGTACAACAGACATGAGATGTTGGATGTAGTTAAAATAGATGGCAAAGCAAGAGGTATTATAACAAGAAATCTTGTGACAGGTGCGATTGATCGTCATTCTGCACATGCTGTAGTCCTTGGAACTGGTGGGTATGGAAACGTATTCTATCTTTCTACAAATGCTATGAACTCAAATGTGACAGCAGCTTGGAGAGCTACAAAACGTGGTGCTTTGATGGCAAATCCATGTTTTACTCAGATTCACCCAACTTGTATTCCTGTTTCTGGGGAGTATCAGTCTAAGTTAACACTTATGTCTGAGTCCTTGAGAAATGATGGTAGAGTATGGGTCCCAGGTAAAAAAGATGATGTAAAAGCTATTCGCGAAGGTAGACTAAAGGCTACTGATATTGCGGAAGAGGACAGAGATTATTATTTGGAGCGTAGATATCCTGCCTTCGGTAACCTTGTACCTCGTGATGTTGCATCTCGTGCAGCAAAAGTAGCCTGTGATGAAGGTCACGGAGTCAATGCTACTGGCTTAGCTGTATATCTTGATTTTGCCTCAGCAATTATGCGTTACGGTAAATCAGAGGCCCACTCAAAAGGTATGGTGAATCCAAGTGAAGATGAAATTAAATTGCTTGGTGAAAAGGTGGTAGAAGCTAAGTATGGAAATCTTTTCGAGATGTACGCTAAGATTACCGGTGAGGATCCATATAAATCTCCAATGATGATTTACCCTGCAGTGCATTACACAATGGGAGGTCTATGGGTTGATTATAATCTAGAAACTAATATTCCAGGTTTGTTTGCTGTAGGTGAGGCAAATTTCTCGGATCATGGTGCAAACCGTTTAGGTGCATCTGCTCTTATGCAGGGCTTAGCCGATGGATACTTTGTGATTCCTTATACAATCGGACAATTTTTAAGTAACGAGATTAGAACTCCAATTATTGATGACCAGCAGCCTGAGTTCGAAGCTGCAGAGAAAGCAGTAAAAGATAGGTTAGCTCAATTTATTAATATAAAAGGTAAGCAGTCTGTAGAAAGTTTCCACCGTCGTTTAGGAAAGATCATGTGGGAGTACTGTGGAATGTCTAGAAATGAGGAAGGATTGAACAAAGCTCGTAAGATGATTCAGGAACTAAGAGCTGAATTTTACAGCGATGTATTTGTTCCTGGAGAACTCAACGAGTATAACCCTGAGTTAGAAAAAGCTGGAAGAGTTGCAGATTTCCTTGAACTTGGAGAGCTTATGGTTGTTGATGCTTTAGATAGACAAGAATCTTGCGGTGGACACTTCAGAGAGGAGTATCGTACACCGGAGGGTGAAGCTATGAGAAATGATAAGGACTTTACTTATGTTTCAGCTTGGGAATGGACAGATACGACTGCCGATCCAACCTTGCACAAGGAGGAACTTGAGTTTGAAAATGTCGAGTTAAAAACTCGTTCATACAAATAAGTATCAAGCATCATTATATATAATTTGGATCAGCTGATCCGAAAAAAAAGAAATTATGAAACTTAATCTAAAAGTATGGCGTCAGAAAGGCGCTTCGACCGGCGGAAAGTTTGAAACATATACTGTAGAGGCCAATGAGCATATGTCATTCCTTGAGATGCTTGATGTCCTTAATGAGCAGTTAATTGCAGAACAAAGAGAACCGGTTTCGTTTGAACACGATTGCAGAGAAGGTATCTGTGGTACTTGTTCAATGGTGATCAATGGTCATCCTCACGGACCTATGAAAGGTACGACTACTTGTCAGTTGCATATGCGTCACTTCAATGATGGAGAGACCATAACAATTGAACCATTTAGATCGAATTCTTTCCCTGTGATAAAAGACCTTGTTGTTGATCGTGCTGCATTCGACCGTATCATACAGTCTGGTGGATATATATCAGTAAATACAGGTCAGGCTCAGGATGGTAATGCAATTCCAATTGAAAAAGATCTTGCATCTGAAGCATTTGATGCGGCAACATGTATTGGTTGTGGTGCTTGTGTAGCAGCATGTCCAAATGCTTCGGCAATGTTGTTCACATCTGCTAAGGTATCTCACTTGAATATGATGCCACAAGGAGAGGTAGAAGCTACTCAACGTGTGTTGAATATGATCAATCAAATGGATAGTGAAGGTTTTGGAGCATGTTCGAATATTACAGCTTGTGAAGCTGAATGTCCGAAGGAGATCTCAGTTAAGAATATTGCCCGAGTAAATCGCGAATATTTTGCTGCAGTGCTTGCCTCTGAGAAAAATCCGTCTAAGTAATTCGTATACAGAACGTTTAAATGATATTAAAGTAAAAGGGATCCGAATAGGGTCCCTTTTCTTTTTTAAATATAAGTTTGTTGGTTTTTAGATTTTTATCTATCTTTGCGACCAAATTATTCGCTATGTGAACGCACATAGTGTTTTTTATTAACAATTTAAATAGGTGTCTGATTATGAATCAGTACGAAATTACTTTCATCGTAGATCCAGTGCTGTCGGGCGATGAGATACAGGCGACAGCGAAGACCTATGTTGATCTATTAGAAGGAGAAGGGTGCAAAATGGTACACTTCGACGACATGGGAATTCGTTCATTGGCATATCCAATTAAGAAGCGCACCAATGGTGCTTATTTCTGTTCAGAATTTCAGGCTGTGAATGGCGAGGTAATCGAGAAAATCGAATTATCACTTCGTCGTGACGAGCGTATCATGCGTTTCCTAACCGTTCGTTTGGAAAAATATGGTATCAAGTACAATGAAGACAAGCGTAATGGTCTTATTGGAAAGAAAAAAGAAGAATCTAAGTCTGAGGATTCTGAGGAAAAAGGTGCTGAAGCAAAAAAAGCTTAAGTACTAACCTTTTAACTTAAAAAGAAATAAAAATGGCTTCTAGAGACGATATTAAATTTTTATCAAATCCTAATATAGGAGATAAGCGCAAGAAGTACTGTCGATTCCGTAAGTACGGAATCAAGTACATCGATTATAAGGATGAGCAGTTCCTTATGCAATTCGTAAACGATCAAGGTAAACTTCTTCCGAGAAGAATTACTGGTAACTCACTGAAATACCAGCGTAAGGTGTCTACAGCTGTTAAAAGAGCGCGTCACCTAGCGATGTTACCATACGTAACGGATAACCTTAAATAAGTTTTAAGGTTTAATTCAATTCCTAATATTAAAATTCTTAAGCAATGAATATCATTTTGCTGCAAGATATAGATAAGGTAGGGGAAAAGTACGAGGTAGTTACTGTAAAAGACGGTTTCGCAAGAAATCTCCTTATCCCTACGAAGAAAGCGGTTATTGCTAATCAAGCTAACCTAGCTAAACTTGACGAACTAAAGCAGAAGCACGCTACTGAGCTTGCTACTCAAATCGGTGAGTTCCAAGCTATTGCTGACAAGATTAAAGAAATCACACTGCGTATCGGTGCTAAAGCGGGTACATCAGGTAAGATTTTCGGTTCTGTGACGAACACATCTATCGCTCAAGCTCTTAAAGAGCAGTGTGAGGTGGAAGTTATCCGATCAAAAGTTGAAATCCTTGATGATGTCAAAGAGCTTGGTACGTATAAAGCGAATGTAAGATTGCACCCAGAAGTATTAGCTGAGGTTGCATTCGAGGTTGTAGCTGAGTAAAATCTGCATCACAACTTACATTTATCGATAAAAAAGTAATTCCGTGTAACGGGGTTACTTTTTTTTTATGTCTTAAGGGTTTAGATTGTAAAATATTGTAAACCAAAAAGATATCCATGCAGAGGCATACAACAATATTTGTCTTTCTAATTGCACTTCTATTTAGTGCTTGTTCATCCGAATCAAGCGATCAATCGAAAGAAACAAAATCAGTGCGATTGTTTGAGCAGCTTGATGCTGATCAAACAGGAATTGACTTTAGAAATAGTCTTACTCTAGAGGAGCAAGCTGAATATATGAATTATGAGTATACGATTAATGGAGCTGGCCTTGCTGTTGGAGATTTAAATAATGATGGCTTGAATGATATTTTCTTTTGTGGGAACAAAGTATCGGATAAATTATATCTAAATAAGGGCGATTTTAAGTTTGAAGACATAACGCTTTCTAGCGGTTTAGGTAAAGGAAGTGATAAATGGTCTACAGGAGTTACTTTCGTGGACATAAATAAGGATCAGTTCTTAGACATTTATGTCTGTAGAGGTGGTGACTTGCCAACTGCACAACGCCGAAATGCATTTTACATCAATGACGGGAATGGTTCTTTTGTAGATAATGCCTTAGAGATGGGACTTGCTGACCAGGGACATTCTACTCAGGCTGCTTTTTTTGACTATGATCTAGATGGTGATTTAGATGTGTATGTGATCAATCATCCTGGGAAATTTGGTGAAAAAAGACCTCGTAATTATTTAAACAAACGTGGCCTTTACAGTGACCGACTCTATGAAAATAAAGATGGAAAGTTTACTGATGTTTCAGAAGTTGCAGGCTTAGAAAAGGATAAATATGGATTTGGACTTGGTATAGCTGTTTCAGACCTAAATGGTGATGGCTATCCCGATATATATGTTTCTAACGATTATTTTGAGCACGAATATCTCTATATAAACAATACAGATGGTACATTCAGACAAGATGTACATAAGGCTTTGAAGCACACCTCTTTCTTTAGTATGGGATGTGATATGGCTGATTATGATAATGATGGGAAAGTTGACATAATGAGTGTCGATATGGTTGCAGAAGATAACCTAAGGCAAAAAAATCAGATGGCAGGTATGAATCCTGATATATTTTGGGAGGCAGTTAGTGAGGGCCTGCATTTTCAATATATGTACAATGCACTTCAGCGCAATAATGGAAATGGGTCTTTTTCAGATTTAGCGAATTTTGCAGGTATAACAAATACTGATTGGTCGTGGGCTCCTTTATTTGCAGACTTCGATAATGATGGATTAAAGGATCTTTTTATCAGTAATGGATATCTACGAGATCTTAGATTCAAAGATTCTAAGGTGAAAATGAAAAACGTAAACGGCAAACAGGTCTTGGCGATGACTCCTATTGAGTTTTATACTGCATATCCTTCAACACCGATTACTAACTATTGCTTTCAGAATACTGCTGACTTTAAGTTCAAGAACGTTAGTTATAAGTGGGGATTAGCAGAAGAAGGTTTTTCCAATGGGGCAGTATATTCAGATTTGAATAATGATGGTTTTTTAGATCTAATATTGAATAATCTCGAAGCAACGGCATCTGTTTATAAAAACAAGGGTAACGCCAATAGCTTTTTGGATGTAGTTGTCGATGGCCAAGCTATTGGTGCCAAGGTAAGCCTAGTAATGGAAGACGACACCAAGCAGTTTGTAGAAATACAGCCCACGAGAGGTTACCTATCTGCTGTAGATCAAAAGGTTCATTTTGGCTTAGGGGCTCAGAAGGTAAAAGCACTAAAAGTAGTATGGCCAAATGGTAATTCGTTCGAAATTATTGATCCAACAATAAATCAGACTTTAACCATTCGATATAGTGATAGCCAGACTAGGGCGCCAATAGCATCAAGGGAAGAGGTTCTTTTTAAGGATTGTAGTTCTGAAATAGGCTTGGACTATAGTCATGTTGAAAATAAGTTTGATGATTTTGAATTTGAAGTACTATTGCCACATAAAAACTCAACTTTGGGGCCAAATGTAGCAACTGGTGATGTCAACGGTGATGGTCTGGAAGATGTATTTGTGGGTGGAGCAATAGAGCAGGCGGGAAGACTATTTATTCAAAATTCAGACGGATTATTCGCTCCAATTCCTGGCCCTTGGATTGCTGATGGCAGAAAGGAAGATATGGGCGCATTGTTTTTTGATGTGGATAATGATGGAGATAATGATCTTTATGTAGTTAGTGGTGGAAATGAATATAAGGCGAACTCAATTGCTTATAAAGACAGACTTTATATCAATGAGGGTGGAAATAAATTTGTTAAATCAGAGAACGCCATTCCTACGGGTATGCATGTCTCTGGAAAGATTGTAGAACCCTGTGACTATGATAATGATGGGGACGTGGATCTTTTTGTGGGTGGTCGACTGACTCCTTCAAAATATCCTTTTGCTCCAAGAAGTTATTTATTAGAAAATGATAATGGAAAATTTAAAGATGTTACAAATGAAGTTGCTCCAGGTTTATTGCAGCCTGGATTAGTGTCTTGTGCAGTTTGGGTTGATCACAATGGCGATGGCTTTTCTGATTTGGTCGTCTCGGGTGAGTGGATGTCTATCCTTTTATTTGAGAATAACGGATCTACCTTTGTAGATAAAACGGAGGCTTATGGCTTTGATGATTATACAGGTTGGTGGTCCTCAATAGTGGCAGAGGATCTTGACAACGATGGAGATAAGGACCTTGTACTCGGCAACAATGGGCTGAATTATAAATATAAAGCAAGTATGGATGAGCCGTTTCAGATATACGCTCATGATTTTGATAAAAATGGAAGTTTAGATATTGTTCTTGGTTACTTTAATGATGGAACACTTTTTCCTGTTCGAGGTAGACAGTGTTCTTCAGAGCAAATACCTTCGATTGCTACCAAATTTAAATCCTATACAGATTTCGGTGAGGCTAGCCTTGGTGATGTCTATGGTGAAGAGTTGGATCAAGCCCTGCATCTTACGGTTAATTCATTCGCATCTATTGTACTTATGAATGAAGAAGACGGTTTTTTACGTAAAGACCTGCCAAGGTTAGCCCAGATTTCGGCTGTCAATGGCATCATATGTACAGATTTCAATAAGGATGGGTATAAAGATCTTCTTATTGCAGGTAACTTGTACGGTTCTGAGGTTGAGACAACGCGTAATGATGCTTCTGAAGGTTTAATGCTAATAGGTAAGGGAAATGGTGCCTTTGAGTCTTTGGGTCCAGATAAGTCAGGATTTAAGGCTAGTGGAGATGTAAAAGATTTGAAAATGCTAACGATGGGGAAGAATAAATTAATTCTTGTTACCAATAATAATAATGCGATGCAAGCATTTAAGTTCAAATAAAAAAAAGATCCATTCTAATCAGAATGGATCTTTTTTTATTTAGTAATTGATCTCATAAAAGTCTGGATAAGCACCCATTTTTTTATCCTTCAGTATCGTTCTGTAATTTGATTGCGAAACGGCAAAAGCTTTATAACTTATGCCTTTTAAGTTTTCCTTGCCGTTTTTATCGAGTGCATCGATGTATTCAAGCGCATTCTCTTTATTAGTAAATCTACGAATTACTATAATCGGAACCTTTTCTTCAGCTTTTGCCCCCAATGAAATATTTGAAGATCTCAACCTAGATGTTCCAAAATAATCGGAGTTGAAGTCAGATATAGCATTCCGAGTAGATGTAAGGCTTATGTTCCTATCTTCGAAGGTAAGTATGATATAATGGACTTTCGATGGTTCAACTATATATTTATTGACATCTCCCTCAGCAGTAACATCTTCTTTAACATCTGCCCCTAAGATTCTTAATAATTCTCTTACTTGCTTTTCTTCTGGTGTATTTGGATACTTTATAAGGAAAAGTTCAAGTTCTTGGATGTACTTTTCTTTGCCTTCAAGCTTTCCAATACAGAATGCTTTTAACAAACCAAATCTTGCGTAGTGATCATGCTTAGAACCGAACTTTGAAGGTACCTTAGCTATCTTTTCAAGTACAGTATTGAACTTTTCAGCCTTATAGTCATCGTAGCATTCTTCGTAATAATCATTGACAATTTCATTTTTCGTCTTTCTATTCGCAAACTCAGGATCAGAGATTGATGCGGCAATTGGAGAATTTGGAAATTTAGACAGGATTAGATCAAAGTACTTTTTACTATTTAAGTCGTCCTCAAGATCTAGATAAGCTAGGTAAATAAAATAATAGGACTCTATGATTATTTTATTTTCTGCTGGATTTCTATTTAGCAATCGGTTAAGAATGTCAATTGATTTATTGGGCTCTTTTAGATCCGAGCGATAAAGCTTTCCAAGCTCTAACATAGCGTCTTCAATCTTGCGTTCAGCCAGGCTAATTTCTTTCTCTGTCTTTGGTACTGCTTTGAATAGCTCAGCCACTTCTTCTTCAGTAACCTTTGTGTTTTTGACAATTTCATCATCAAAAAGATTACTCTGGCCAATCCCTAATGCTTCTTTTCGTCTCCAATTGTCTTCTAGTGGTCTGTCGCCCCATTTGTTTTCGAAGTCTCTTATTCCTCGTTTGATGGCTTTTGAGTCGTAAGCGTAGAAATCAGATTTACCGATTAAAACGGCATTTGTAGGTGACTTTGCCTCTCCTTTAAGTGATGCAATACGTTTTGCTTCTTCCTCGTCTTTTATTTTTTGAGCCAGTTTTGTTTTTTCTTCCTCGGAAAGTTTAGAGATGCGAATAAGGCTATCTTGTAGTTCGATTGTTTTGAGTGCTTTTGCAATACCATCAAGGCTTTCAGAAAGAATCCTAACTCTTGTGTATCTATCATCAGTCCTAGGCATAGCGCCAAGTGTCTGGTCTAGATATGTTTTAGCCTCTACGTATTGTTGCGATTCGTAATACAACATGGCAAGCCTGAAGCTTGACTCTGCTGTTTGAACAGGATTTCTAGATTCCGAAGACAGGGATAACTCCAAATATTCAATGCCTTTTTCTTTATTTCCTTTTTTTAGATAGCTATCTGCTATTGCATAGTAGATTTGATCTTTGTATTCAGCATTCTTGTCTTCCTTGAGCATATTCTCAAGCTTTTTAACCATGCTTTCCAAAGAGTTGTTTGAACTGGTTTGAGCAGCGAGCATGTTTGCATTGAACTCAAGTTCGTATTCCGGATGTAAATCAACTACACGATTGAAATATTTATTCGCCTGAACGTCCTTGTTCAATTTGCGGCTCATTTGCCCAGCGATAAATAGTAATCTGGCACGTTCAAATTTATCTTTTTCCATATCCACTGCTTGGTCTAGGTAACCAATTGCTGTGCTATAGTCCTTTTTCTTATTGTACATATACGCCAATATGTTCGGGATAAGTTTTTTTACTTCATCCGGACAGGATTGACTTCTTGCTAGTTGGTCAAGAAGACGCGTAGCATCGCTGTAGCGTGCAATGTCGATGTAGTTTCTTGCCAGCCAATATAGTCCTTCAAAATAAGCTGGAGGGTTTTTAAATGAACTAGCTTCTTTATCTTCTTCTACATTACCAATATTCTTCCCTAGGCTTATGTTTCCTACAGGTCCAGAGAATTCATCTTCATCTTGAACTTTGTCTGAATTCTTATCCTTATTGGATGAGGATTTCTTTTTAGAAGCAGATGATTTTTTCTTTTTCTTGGATGGTTTTCTTCTACGCTTTTTCTTTCTTCGTTTTTTCTTTCTACGCTTTTTAGTTTTCTTCTTAGCAGAACCACTCTTCTTCTTTCCCTTTTTTACTGCCTCAGCGTCACGTTTACGCTTTTCCATAGCAGATGGACTATATTCATCTGCAAGGAATTCTAGCGTTTCCATAGATGATTCATAGTCCTTTTTAAGGTATTGGGCCTTTCCCATTAAAAGATAACAATCATCCGTCCAGTCACTAACACGATGTAGTGAAACGACAATAGTCACTTTTTCAATGGCATTATCAAGGCTTGGCCCTTCCGCCAATGGATTGTCTGCTTCTGCATACTTATAGATCGGTAAGACATCCAGATAATTATCCTGAACCTGAGTTTCTAGATTTAGTACACTTTGCTGAAGTAATACATCTGCATTAAAGTAGCCATTGTACTGTGCAGTCGTGTTGTGATATAATTTTCCAATAGCAGAAACATCATCCTTGCTCTTCGTTGTAGAACATGCGAGGATCAATGCACAAAGTCCAATGGTGATCAGGATCTGTAGTCTGTTAATTCCCAAAATAACCTATTTTATAAAATGAACTGAATTTAAAGGATCATAGAATGCTAAGACCTTTTGAATCTCCCGCTTATTTTCTCTATTTAATCCGTGTAATTCTGAAAGATCAAAATTACATGATAATAACCTTAAAAAGAAAAATTTATTTTAAGTTAAAATATGCCTTAAATTTGTATTTAAATCAACAAAAACTCTTTTTGTTGGATTATTTGATATAATAATTTCAAGCAGCTCGGTAATATGGCAAAAAAAGAGCCCAAACTCAAAAGGTGGAGAGAGCGTCTGAAGAATACTTACAGACTTGTGGTCATGAATAATGACACCTTTGAGGAAATAGGAAGTTATAAGCTAACCTTATTAAATTTTTATTTGATCGGTAGTACTCTTGCAGTATTGGTATCCGTTCTTATCCTTTTCTTTATTGTTTTGACGCCTCTAAAGCGATTAATACCAGGCTATGGTGATGTTAACGTGAATAACGAGATTAGGGACCTCGAACGCGAACTTTCTGATCTAAGTGATTCTATCATGATTCAGAGGAATTATACGGAAAGCTTCAGGAAGATACTAGTAGGAGAGGTAGAGACAGAACTTGATGCAGCAGACGCAGCAAATATTTCTGAGGATACAGTAGAGTTAGTAGCTCCAAACAAGGAAGATACTTTACTAAGGCAGGAGGTAGAGCTTGAGGAAACTAGAAGAGTAACGCAAAATGCTATCGTCTCAAATATTAATGATGCAGGTCTTCCCATTGATCAAATCTTTTTTAGCCCTCCAGTGAAAGGAGAGATAAGTGCACCTTATAATGTAAGGAATAAACATTATGGGATCGATTTAATTGCTCCAAAAGATTCTCCTATACTATCAGTTTTGAGGGGTACGGTTATTTCTGCTGGATGGGATATGGATTTTGGCTTTACTATTGCGATTCAGCATGCCAACAATTTAATTACTCTTTATAAACATAATTCAGCCTTATTGAAGGAGGTGGGTGATTTTGTAAAAGCGGGAGAAGCAATTGCAATTATTGGGAATACCGGTGAAAAAACAGACGGGCCACACTTGCATTTCGAATTGTGGCATAATGGTGTTTCGATTGATCCAGAGATGATTTATAAGTCATTTAAATGATAGGATTATTTTTTTTCTTGAATAAGAACCTTTTTGGTACTACTTTAGGTTGAAATCATAAAAATGACAATTATGGAAAATGACCCAAAGTATGATCTAAAAGAAGTGACGGATGAAAAAGGCAATCAGATGAGCCCAATGCTTCCGCAGGAGACAAAGAATTATTTGATCGACATCGATGGAACAATCTGCGATGATATTCCTAATGAAGAGCCAGAACGAATGGCAACAGCAGCATTGTATCCTGAAGCTTTAGAAACTTTGAATAAATGGTTTGATGAAGGACATATAATCACGTTCTTTACTTCAAGAACCGAGGAACACAGAGTTGTTACAGAGGCATGGTTAGACGAGCACGGCTTCAAATACCACGGAATCCTTTTTGGCAAACCTCGTGGTGGGAATTACCACTGGATTGATAACCATATTGTTCGTGCAACCCGCTATGAGGGTAAATTTACAGATCTCGTAACTCGTTCTGCGCAAATAGAAGTCTTCAAAGATTAAGTTTTCTCAAGATCTTTAATGATCACTTCAGCCTTTCCATAATCAAAATTAAAACCATCTTTCAGGAGTCTTTCAGGTACGGCCCGAGAACTTCTTAAAACGATCTCTGATTGCTCACCCATAGCTATTCTTAATAGTATTTTGGGTGCAGGAATAGGCAGATACCCTTTTTTGCCATATTTCCCTGCCCACTTAAATACTTCGAGATGATGTGCTGGTGTTGGGCAACATAGATTGTATATTCCAGAAGCTTTGCTATTTTCAATGATCCATTGGAATACTTTGTTTACATCTTTTATATGCACAAGAGGATAATATAATTTTGGGCCAAAATTTGGTGAAATCCCAAGTATCATGTTCTTTTTGAATACAGGGTAAGCACCTCCCTTTTTACTAAGTACTATTCCTATTCGAACTATACTAGATCGTACATTGGGCATTTTTTCAATTAAGCTATGTGCTGCCTCCCATTCTTTGGCAAGATCAGCAAGGAAATCATCTCCTTGTTCAGCAGATTCAGTGAGTATGGCTGCACCACCATCTTTATAGATACCAACGGCAGAACTACCTATGTAGACTTTTAAATCTGGACAACTGATACGAGCTTGTTCAATAAGGAAACTTGTACTTTCAACTCTACTTTCTTTGAGTAGCTGTTTATTCTTTGTTGTCCACCGGCCTTCTGAGATTGTTGACCCCGCTAAATTGATTAGGACATCAATTTGATGAAATGCCGTCTTGTCTATTAATCCTTTCGTTGGATTCCAATGAAAAAAGTCAGTTCGTTTTTTATTTGATCTACTTAAAATACGTACCTCATGTCCTTGATCTGAAAAATGAGATCTCAAAGCTTGACCTATAAGTCCAGAACCACCTGCCAATAAAATTTTCATTTACTTATATTTTCTAAAGGTGAAAAGGTTTTTGATGCTAAAGAGTTTATGAGTAGAGCTTTAAATTCAAAAAATAAACCAATTTTATCTTCTAATGTTAATTTTTCAAATAGTAAAATGATAGCTACTAGCAAATAGATTTAATGGTTATATTGCTTCTAATCCTTGAGGGGTTTTAATTTATAAAATTCATCCTAATTTATATATAATGAGATTCAACTTAGTTTTCAAAGGCTTGATCTTCCTGTCATTTATACTTTTATCATTTTCCTGTGCTAAGGAGACTACAGATAAAGAATATCAAAGAAATGGTAATAATGTAGTGGTTCGAGTGCCTTCGGATGTTAGGACACTTAATCCGACTTTTGCCTTTGACGCCTACTCTCTGCTTGTTTTGCGGACAATTAATCAGTATTTGGCTAACTATGACCTGGAGACTCAAAAAATAGTCCCTGTGTTGTTAAAGGATTTAGCAACTATTAGTGAATCTGAAGGCGTGATGAATTATACTATGGAAATAAGAGAAGAAGCAACTTGGGATGATGGCAAACCCATAACAGCACACGATGTTGCTACCTCGTTGAAGTTACTCTTTAATCCAAAGGCAAAGCCTTCTCCTTACAGACCATATTTAGATTTCATTGATAGTTTTGAGATAGATCCAGCTAATAATAAAAAATTCACGATTCGCTCTTCCCAAAAATATATCCTAGCGGAGGAGGCTATTTACATGATAATGCCAATTCATCAGGCTTCTATATACGATGCGGATGGCTTACTTGATAAGCTGCTTATTTCGGATTTGATAAATGGTGATTTTGATGCTTCACTTGAGTCTGACTTGGCTCTTTTAGCAGAGGAATATAATAGTGAAAAATTTAGCTCTGATCCAGCATTTGTAAATGGATCAGGACCATATAAAATGACAGAATGGAAGGCTGGTGAATTAGTTACTATGGTCAAGAAAGGAAACTGGTGGGGTGAAGGATTACAAGGAATCAACTCTTGGTTTAAAGCTTATCCGGATACGATTTCCCTAAAGCCTGTGACAGATGCGACTACAGCAGTTCAAATGTTCTCTAACAATGAATTTGATGTTGTAATATCTTTAGATTCAAAAGATTTTGTCAAATTTTCGAAAAATGAACGTTTAATTGAAGAGTATAGGTTTGAGGCAGAGCCAACTAACACAGTGTTTTTGGTGTATCAAAATATGAAGTCTCCTATACTAAGTGATAAAAAAGTAAGACAGGCTGTTTCTAAATTATTTGATTATGAAAACATTATAGCAAATATTTTTGATGGTTTAGGCGCTCGTATCAACAGTCCTGTTGGTGCTTCTAAGCCCTATTATGACTCAACATCTGAAATGATAAGCTATAATGCCGAAGAGGCCTTAGCTCTATTGAATGAAGCTGGTTGGGATGATTCGAATTCAGATGGTATCCTAGATAAAGAATTAAATGGAGTGCGAACTGACTTGTCTCTAAGCTATGTAGTTAGTTCTACAGCTGCTTCTGAGAATATTGCCTTATACTTTCAGCAAGCTGCAAATGATATAGGTATGGATGTTGAAATTATCAAGAAAGATAGAAAAGGATGGTATGAAATTGTTCAGCAAAGAGCTTTTGATTTGACTATGAATGGAGCGGGTTTTAGTCCAGGATTAGATGATTTTAAACAAATGTTTCATACAGAAAGTAATACACCATCTGGGCAGAATAGAATGCAATTTGGTAATTCAGAAACCGATGAGTTATTAGATGCTATTACCAAAAACTTTGATGAGTCTAGTAGAACTAAGCAGTATATAGAATTTCAAAAGATCCTTGCAGACGAATTGCCACTTGTTTGGCTAATGGCACCACTTAGCAGAGTGGTTATTCACGATCGTTTTGATGGAGGATCTTCTGGCTTGAGCCCAAATATTTGTTTGGGTTGTATGAAAATGAAGTAGATCATGTATAGCAGGATCCTTAAACGAATATTACTTTTTTATCCAACATTGTTTGTACTAAGTATTTTTCTGTTTATGCTTAAAGAGGCAGCAGTAGGAGATGAGGTGCTTTCATTGTGTGGTGGAGAAATAGACGTACAGGATCAGATTTATCAAGATTGTGTGCGTGCATACAAGCTAGATAAGCCATCTTTTTATATATCAGTTACTCCGCCATTTGTAGATACAGAAGCTTTGGCATCTGTATTTCCAGAGGGGCGACGAAGTACATTTGAAAAATTGCTTTATGCGTGTGGAGATTGGGATTTGGTTGCAAAATTTGATAAGCAGATAAATGAACAGTTTCGGGTGATTGAAGGACTCGATGCAGATAGAATCATTGCATTGAAAAGTATAAAGAGCACCTATTTTAGAGGAATAGGTTTGGATGAAATGGAAGGAGTTATCGAGAGTCTAGCTCAAATATTTCCCTTAGTAGATTTGGAGGAGTTGACTAAAGGATTTAAAGGGATTAAAGGAATCAAGCCAGGTATTTGGCATTATAGGCCTTCAATTGATTTTCATGGTCTTGATAATAGATTTCATGCTTGGTGGCGGTCTGCGATTGTATTTGATTTTGGTCAATCTTTCAGAGGAAGATCTGTGAATGCCCTAATAAAGGGTTCAGTGAAGTATACTCTTCTTTTAAATTTGATTGCGTTCATCCTTTCGATTATTTCTGCTCTAGGATTCGTGCTTTTTGTTTCTGCTCGGAGTCCAAGGATCCAGCAAAAAATGGATGGATTAAGCAGTATGTTACTTGCCATTCCTAGGTTTTGGTTAGCTACTTTGTTGATTTTCTTTTTTGCAAATAATATTTTATTTCCACATTTAAGTTTTTTTAAGATTGGTGTTGCCGGATCAACATCAGGAGTTTCTTCTTATTTCCAATACCTTGGTCTGCCCATCTTTTGTTTAGCATTTCCAATTGTGATTTTACTGTATAAGTTGCTAAGGGAGAATATAAATGTAGAGCTACAAAAGCAATATGTTCAAGCTGCTCGAGCAAGGGGATTGACAGAAAAGAAGATATTTAGATCCTATGTTCTTCCTAATGCTATCAATCCATTGTTGACTTCGATTGGAAGTATGTTTAGTAGATTGTTGGTAGGTAGTGTAATTATTGAATCTATATTTTTTATCCCTGGCTTGGGGGGACTTTTATTTGATGCTTTTATGTCGAATGATTGGCCTGTTCTTTATGCTTTGTGTTTTATCTCTGGCATTATGACCCTTATTGGGTATATTTTATCTGATATCTTGTACTTTTTGTTTGATCCAAAACTGAGAATAGGAGGGCTCCAGAATGTTTAAGCAACTATTATTAAGTATAAAGCAACTTTGGTTTGGCCTTTGGTCTTTTAATCCCAAGTTTCCTGTCCGATGGATGTTAGTTATTTTGTTTGTAGGAATTTTCTTGGAATTTCTTGCATCGGATAAACCCATAGTAGCTAAGGTTGAAGGGAGTTGGTATATGCCAGCTATTGGAAATACGCTGTTTGAAGTTGGCCTCAACAAAAGATATAATACGATCAGAAGATACAAATGGAGTAAGCATGATGCTTTTATGATCATGCCCCTTGTTCCATATGCTTCGACTAGTATTGATTTGAAAAATGCTTCTTTCAAGGGACCGTTTGATGAACAGAACTACACGTCTATAAGATATAGGCATTGGTTGGGGACAGATAAGATTGGGCGAGATGTGTTAGCGGGTCTTTTAAACGGTTGTAGGGTTGTTTTAAAGATCATATTTCTAGTTGGTATTATATCTGGTTTTTTGGGATTAATCTTAGGAGGTTTCTCAGGCTTTTATGGCGATGATATGATTCGATGGTCTCTAAGCAAATTATTAGTTTATTCCTTCGGAGGGATTTTGTTCGCATATGTATCATATATGCTGCTGAAGCTTCAGATACTTGAGTCTAGTCAATTAGAGTTAAGTACGTTACTCCTTGCGTTTCTAATCCCTGTTCTAGGTTATGTGATTGTAGGTCTGTTGCATAAGCTTGTTTTTGCAAATAGATTAGATGTCCGATTATCTATTCCCACAATAACTATCCCTTTAGACAGTATGTTTTATTTTGTGATAGTTTTGCTTACAGCTCTTCCTGTTACCGTAATGTTGTTGGCAATATTGAGTTATTTTCAAACTCCAAGCCTCGTTTTGACTATGAGTTTATTTGGGCTTGTTTTATGGAAGGGTATTGCTCGTATTGTTCGAGGGGAGGTGTTACGTGTGAAAGGAGAAGACTATATTGAAGCAGCAAGACAGTTAGGTCTTAAGAGTGGGCAAATATTTTGGAAGCATATTTATCCAAATATTAGAAAACAATTTTATGTGGTAGTTGCAACAGTAGTATCTCTGAGTTTACTTATAGAGTCAGCATTGAGCTTTTTAGGTATAGGTATGGCAGTTGGAGAGATAAGCTGGGGTGTTTTGCTTAATCAGGGTAAATTGAATATATCTGCTTATTGGTTAAGTTTGTTTCCAGGTATTTTATTAGTAATAACTGTCTACAGTCTCAATACTATTGCAAAGGAGGGAAAAAGAAGAAATTAATTCTTCTTTCCCATTTTTTTGTTCATCTCTTTAGGAAAAAGACCAGCACTTTTATTTTTTGAGGGTAATTCACCTTTTCTATTCGTTTTAACTGTTGCACTCTCTGCCATTTCACATCCATATCCCGGAGAACAGCCATTAAAGGCTAGTAAAATAGTAGCTAAAAGCGTTAGTATAGCTGATTTCTTTAGTATTTTCATCCTTTTAACGTGTTTTCATAAATTTATTGAAAAAAAAGGTAAAATATTGTTAAGCATACCATAAACTTTATGTAATTTGGATTAAATCACTAGTTTTTCCTAATAAAATAAGGGGGTTTGGAATTATTTTAAACTCCTTTTATGTTTAGTGATTGACAAATGATTTTTTATATCTATTTTTTCATAAATCATTGAATAATGAATAAAGGAGATTTGATTAACAAAGTTGCTGAAGAATCTAGTATCACTAAGGCACAAGCTACAACTGCTGTTAACGCAATGTTTAATGCAATCGGGTCAGCACTTCAAGGGAGTGACAAAGCTACAATTATTGGTTTTGGTACGTTTTCTGTAACGAAGCGTGAAGCTCGTTCAGGTCGTAACCCTAGAACAGGAGAAACAATTACAATTGCCGCTAAGAATGTTGTAAAGTTCAAGCCTGGTAAAGACCTAATGGATTCTGTAAACTAGATTTTCGCTAGTAAGAAAATAACAAAGGCAATTTGGGGGAAACCTTAGATTGCCTTTTGTTCTTTTAGTACCTAATTTTTTTACTTTTGCATAAAATTTGAAACACTAATAATCAACACTATGTCTTCTATAAAGGATTTAGAACTAGTAGCTTGTCAGGTGCGAAGAGATATTATTCGTCAAGTACACTATGCAAGCTCAGGTCACCCTGGTGGCTCACTAGGATGTGCAGATCTTTTTACTGCACTATATTTCAAGGTGATGGAGCATGATACATCATTCCAAATGGATGGAAAGGGTGAGGATATGTTCTTCCTGTCCAATGGGCATATTTCTCCTGTATTCTACAGTGTGCTGGCTCGTTCAGGATACTTTCCGGTAGAAGAATTAGCTACCTTCAGAAAACTTGATTCTCGTTTGCAGGGACACCCTGCGACACATGAAGGACTTCCAGGTGTTCGTATAGCCTCTGGTTCTTTAGGTCAAGGATTATCAGTTGCCTGTGGAGTAGCACAAGCAAAGAAATTGAACAAGGACGAAAAATCTATATTTTGTCTTATGGGAGATGGAGAGCTTCAAGAAGGTCAAATCTGGGAGGCTGTTATGTATGCTGCTCACAATAAGCTTGATAATCTAATTGGAATTGTTGACTGGAATGGTCGTCAGATCGATGGCGATAATGACGATGTACTTTCTCTAGGAGATTTAAAAGGGAAATGGAAAACCTTCGGTTGGACTGTAACTGAAGTAGATGGAAATAATATGGAAGCTTTAGTTACTGCTTTACTTGATGCAAAGAGTAATACCGGAAATGGAGTTCCTCAGGTTATTCTTATGCGCACAGAAATGGGGCATCCAATCGACTTCATGGTGGGTTCTCATAAGTGGCACGGAGTGGCACCAAATGTAGAACAAACGGAAAATGCTCTTGCTCAACTAGAAGAAACGATGGGCGATTATCCTTATCCAGCTTAATAACTCATTCTAAAAAAAACAGTCATGTTATCAGATTATATAGCAAAAGATAAAAAATCTACAAGGGATGGCTTTGGTGCTGGACTTTTGGAGGTTGGACAGAAAAATGATAAAGTAGTGGGTCTATGTGCAGACCTAATAGGCTCATTAAAGATGAATGCTTTTATGGATGCTTTTCCAGAGCGTTTCTTTCAAATGGGGATTGCTGAGGCCAATATGATGGGTGTTGCTGCAGGGCTTGCTACATCAGGGCAGATACCTTATACAGGTACATTTGCGAATTTCTCTACAGGTCGTGTATTTGATCAAATTAGACAATCTATTGCATACTCGCATAAAAATGTAAAAATCTGTGCTTCACATGCAGGGGTTACTCTTGGAGAAGATGGTGCTACGCACCAAATTATGGAGGATGTCGGTATGATGAAAATGTTGCCAGGTATGGCTGTTATCAATCCTTGTGATTATAACCAAACTAAAGCAGCAACGATTGCTATCGCAGAATACGATGGTCCTGTTTATCTTAGGTTCGGTCGTCCAGGCTGGCCAGTATTTATGCCTGAAGGTGAATTTAGTATCGGTAAGGCCGTTCATATGAATGAAGGTAAGGATGTTAGTATTATTGCTACTGGTCATTTAATGTGGTATGCTGTGGAAGCAGCTAATGTGCTCGAGTCAGAGGGTATTAGTGTAGATCTTATTAATATTCATACAATTAAACCACTAGACGCAACTGCTATCTTAGCTTCTGCTGCTCGAACAGGTTGTGTTGTAACAGCGGAAGAACATCAAATCCTTGGAGGATTGGGTGGTTCGGTTGCTCAGCTTCTTGCAGCAAACAATCCTTGTCCTATTGAGTTCGTTGGTATGGATGATAGCTTTGGTGAATCTGGTAAGCCAGACCAATTATTAGCTAAATACAATATGGATACAGCTACTATTTTGGCAAAAGCAAGAGCTGTAATGGCTAAAAAATAAAGTATGCACATCGGAACAAAAGTAATACATGCGGGGGTTCATCCCGATCCAGCAACGGGAGCTGTGATGACCCCTATATATCAAACTTCTACCTATGCTCAAGAATCGCCAGGGGTTCATAAAGGACATGCATATGCGCGTTCAAGTAATCCTACACGATCAGCCTTAGAGGCCAATCTTGCTGCATTGGAGAATGGAGGGTATGCGTATTGCTTTGGTTCCGGTATGGCAGCTATGGACGCAGTTATTCGTTTATTTGAGCCAGGTGCTGAAATTCTATCCACCAGTGATTTATATGGAGGTTCATATCGACAGATCACAAAAGTTCATGAGCGGTTTGGTCTAAAGGGTAGCTTCATTGATATGACTGACCTAGAACTCGTAGAAAAGTCTTTTACTGAAAATACTAAACTTGTTTGGTTAGAGACACCTACAAATCCAATGCTTGGTATTCTAGATATTAAGTCCATTTGTGCCATTGCTAAAGAAAAAGGAGTTCTAGTCTGTGTTGATAACACGTTTGCTTCTCCTTATCTTCAAAATCCCCTAGATCTCGGTGCAGATATAGTAATGCATTCCTGCACCAAATATTTAGGTGGACATTCAGATGTTGTAATGGGAGCTCTAGTTGTTAATAAGGCTTCTTTAGCAGAGCGATTAGCATTCATCCAGAATGCAGTAGGCGCAATCCCAGGCCCTCAAGATTGTTTTTTAATGCTAAGGGGTATAAAGACCCTTCATTTGCGTGTACAGCGATCCTGTGAGAACGCAGCTAGTATTGCAGCCTATCTCAGAAAACATGAAAGGATTAATTCTGTGTATTATCCAGGTTTCGAAGATCATAAAGGCCACGAGCTTGCTAAACAGCAAATGCGTGACTTTGGTGGCATGATCTCATTTGATATGATCAATGATAGCATTGAACTTGCTGAGTCTGTGATGAAGCGCACAAGACTGTTTACGCTGGCTGAGTCATTAGGAGGCGTAGAATCATTGATAGGGCATCCCGCAACGATGACACATGCAGCTATTCCTAAGGCAGATCGTCTTGCTCTTGGATTGACAGATTCTTTGATAAGACTAAGTGTAGGAGTAGAAGATGTTAGAGACCTTATAGTGGATTTAGATATGGCGCTTTCTGTTTAGAGCGCATTATCTGCGGATAGTGAACTCCCGATAGTTAATTATTGGTCCATCGGCGGAGGATAGTTTTTCTACAATGGCATTTTTAGGTCCTCTGTTGCACCAATCTAGAAATTGATCCAGTTGCTCCTTGTTTCCTTCTACTTCGATATATACTGTTCCATCAGCTCTATTTTCCACATATCCTTTTAGTCCAATTTTCTTTGCTACAAGCTTTGTACTTGCTCGAAAATAGACTCCTTGTACCTTTCCCTGAACCAAGATATTGAAGTGGAACACTTTTAAGCTTCTTTTTGGTAGGTTTCAATAAAATCTAATAATAGATGTAGGCCGAATGCAGTAGCCACCTGATTGGAACTTCCAGGAGCATTTTCCATAGCCATTCCCGCTATATCCAAGTGTGCCCAAGATTTGTGTTCTCCAATGAAATGTTCTAAGAATTTTGCTGCCGTAATAGCTCCTGCTCTTGGATGTCCACTGAAGTTCTTAACATCTGCAATGTTCGATTGAATAAGTGATTTGTATTCGTCCCAATTCGGAAGTTCCCAGACCTTTTCTCCTGTTTTATACCCGCTGTGCATAAGTTTAGATGAAATCTTTGAGTTGTTGGTAATAAAACCAGCTGCAAAGGTGCCTAGTGCAGTTATACAACTTCCCGTAAGAGTTGCAATATCGATTAATACATCTGGAGCGTAATTCTGCTCCATATAACTAAGACCATCTGCAAGAAGGAGACGCCCCTCAGCATCTGTATCTATTATTTCAATTGTTTTTCCAGAGTAAGATGAGATTACATCAGATGGTTTGATTGCATTCTGTCCAATTGAATTGTCAGTAGCTGGAACAATACCAGTCAGGTTGATATCTAGTTGGAGTTGGTCCACTAACCTCATTAATCCCAATACAGCTGCACCACCCCCCATGTCACTTTTCATGAGATGAAGATTAGAGGATCTTTTTAATGAGATACCTCCAGTGTCAAAAGTTACACCTTTTCCTACGATACCAATGTGCTTGGAATCTGTATGGTTACTCCTGTATTCCATTTTTATAAAAACGGGTGGATCAGGTGATGCTTGATTTACAGCTAATAAGCCATGGAATCCTTGCTCTTCGATCTCTTTTTTGTGAAGTACTTGGGTGTGAAGCCTGTCAGAACCCTCATTTGCAATCTGTTCTGCGTAAGCTGCTAATACTGCAGGGCTTTTCTTGTTGCTTGGTGCATCAACTAGTTTGAAAATATCTTTTTGAGAGCGCGCTAATTGTTCAGCTTTGAATATAAGTGCTTCATGCTCTTCTGAATCTTGCTCCTTGCTGAGTATAAAGAATGACTTTGATGCTTTTTGCTTTAGCTTGTCAGATTTGTAAATGCCAACAGAGTAGTCGTGTAGAAACACACCATTAAGCATTGCCTGTTTGATGCCTCCTTCGATTTGACCAATCTCTTGGCTCAGCAGTAGGTAGCAGTCTTGAGTGTCAGAATCTGATTTGATATTACTTGCTATACCACGAAATTTGTTTTTTATAGATCGATAATTATCCGTTGGTTTTATTGGAATGAACTGCACACTCACAAGTCCATTAGCTTAGGGAAAGGTGTATGTTGTTGATTCTGCAGTTTTTGAATTATAAACTCGCTGGAGCGAATCAATGATTGTGTTCGACTCTTCCACCTTTGTATAATTAGAAAGGAATGAGAAATCTTCGATTTCTGAATTTGATTGAACGGGAATTAAAAGTTTGAATGAATTTTTAGAAATAATTGATTTGTGTTCGATCTGCATTATTCTTTCCAATTTAAATTTCAAAATTTGTCTGGGTGAACGTATTAAAATTGATAGACTCTTTTAATGTGTTGTCTTGTAGGGGGATAGGATAATCTCTGATGTTTTTCTTTTTTGACAAAATTAAGTAAATTAATTCTAACTACCTCTTATCTTGATACATTTGGGGATGTTGATATTGGGAATAATTCTAAGATTATAGTAGAACATACAAGTGTAAATCCTAACAAAGCATTACACATTGGTCATATTCGAAATATTGTGGTTGGTGATACTGTTTCTAGAATTTTGAGTAAGGCAAATTATAATGTTAATGTGCTGAATTACATTGATGACTCTGGTTTACAAGTAGCAGATATTATTGTAGGATTCAAGCATTTTGGATTTGATGAAGAACCTCCAAACGGAAAAAAGTTTGATCATTATTGTGGAGATGATGTTTATGTTAAAACTACTCAAAAATACGAACTTGATGATTCTCTTGAAGAAATTAGAAAAAATACTTTGAAGGAACTTGAAGTTGGTGATTCTGAAACTGCTGCATTTGGTGATCTTATTACCCGAAAAGTCCTAGCCGGTCAATTACAAACATGTTGGAATCTCAATGT
>JAQXAY010000007.1 GCA_029252685.1 Saprospiraceae bacterium
CTATGAATAGGTCTACTTTGAAGCTTAAAAAGCTCTGGAAGCAACTCTTCCTAATATTAATTTTAGTACCAACTTTGTTAGTCGGAGGCCTAATGCTTTACATTCAGAGCAACCAATCCAAAATTATCAAGGGTGAGATAGAAAAGTTAAACAAAGAACAAAAAGGCCTTGTTCGTGTGGGTGAAAGTAAACTGTCTCTTTTGGGTAATTTCCCATATATTTCCTTAAAGGTGTTTGATGTCCAAATTTTTGAATCAAAGGAGGAAAATGCACCCATCATAATGGATGTAAAAGATATCTATGTAGGTTTTAACCTATCAGATATTATAAATGGAAATTATGATATTCAGGCTATAATAATAGAAGAAGGCCTTCTTGATGTTGTTATTCATGAAGATGGTTCACTTAATATTATAAAAGCTTTAGCGAGTACAAAGACAAGTGCAGAAACTATTGAGACGGATAGCTCATCTACAAACATTCATCTCAAAAAAATTAGATTAAAAAATCTTAATATCCACTCTTTAGATGTCGTTAATAATACGAACACCGCAATGTTAATAAACACGGCTAAAGGTGGTTTTAGTCTAACGGATAGTACTGTTGCCGGGCATATAGACACAGATTTTGAGTATAGCCTGATGAGTGGTAAAGATGTTCCCATCGTTAACAGAAAACATTTCGAATTTCATACAGATGTGGTATTTAATAAAAACACTGGGATCATAGATATTCAACCCTCTGGTTTGGTAATGGAAAATGGTGATTTTGATTTAGAAGGTTTCGTAGATACGGAGAATGCAGAACTTGACCTTTCTGTGAAAGGAGTAAAGCCCAATTTTGATATGTTCATAGCCTTCGCTCCAGCAGATGTGATTACTGTGTTGGATAAATATAAAAATGCGGGTGAGATTTATTTTGATGCTCGTATTAATGGACCATTTGCAAATGGAAATATGCCTTTTATCAATGCCGATTTTGGTGCAGGAAAAGCCTTTTTAGAAAATGTAGAGCAAGATAGAAGAATCGATAAGATGGGTTTCATAGGACACTTTACGAATGGCGAGATGAGAAGTACAAGTACTATGGAATTTTCTTTGACTGAGATGACTGCCTCTCTGGGAAAGGGTGCATTTAAAGGCTCCGTTGTCGTTAAGAACTTTGATTCTCCAGAGGTAGATATGCAGATAGACTCTGACTTCGATCTAGAATTTATAGCAGACTTTTTCGAACTGGAGCAAGTACAGAACGCCTCGGGCAATATTGCACTTACAATGAATTTTCATGATATCATAGATATTGATCAACCCGAAAAGGCATTACAGAAATTAAACCAAGCTTATTACGCAGCATTGAAAATCGAAAACTTAAGCCTTCAAGCAGAAGAGTTTCCTACTCCTCTTGATAACTTGAATATGGATCTAGTAATGAATGGGAAAGAAGCTACATTGAAACAATTTGATTTGTCAATGGGCAATTCTGACCTGTCCATAAGTGGCTTTTTATCGGACTTGCCGGCCATCGTACATCATACGGATAAACCAGTAGAAGCTCATTTGGAGATTAGTTCTGGTTACCTCGACATTTCAGAGTTAACCGCTTATTCTGATCAAGATTCTATCCAAAGGGGTGTTGATGAGCAGGTCGAGAATCTCCGTTTGGGACTTTCTTTTATTGCTTCTGCGAAAGACTTTACAGAGTCTAAATATTTACCGCAAGGCGAATTTTTTATCGATAGCTTAACTGCAGGCTTAAAACATTATCCGCATGAGCTACACGATTTTCATGCCGATATTCTGATCGATAGCGCAGACTTAAAGCTATTAGATTTTACAGGCTATATAGACGATAGTGATTTTCATTTTGATGGACTCATACATGATTATGCCTTTTGGATGCAACCGGAGCTTAATGGAGATGTAGATTTAGATATTAATCTTACTTCCAATAGTCTGAGGCTGGAAGATGTCTTTTCATATAAAGGAGAAAATTATGTCCCAGAAGAATATAGGCATGAAGTCTTTGATAATTTGGCCTTACATTTTGCCTCGAGTATGCATTATAAAGATTCTGCCCTGCACTCTATTGATCTTACTCTGGATAAGTTAGATACAAAGATGGAACTGCATTCCCAGCGATTTCATGACTTCAGAGGGAATATACATTATGAAGACGAGCATATTGTTATCAGTGACTTCCACGGAGAGATCGGAACGACTAACTTCAACTTTGACCTAAATTATTATTTAGGAAAAGAACGTCGAATAAAAAAGAATGATAATTATCTAGAGGTCCGTGCTAACTACATCGATTATGATTCGCTATTCGATTTTGATCTAGGTCCTCCTTCTGAGGCTACCGTTGTTGTTGAGTCGGAATTAGAAGATGTTGCAGCGCATGCAGAAGCTTTTAATCTATATGAATTGCCGTTTACTGATATGCGATTTAAAGTAGATGTTGGGCATTTTATTTATCATAGACTTGACCTCCAGAATATAAAGGCTGAATTCAGAGCAACACCGGATCATTACATTTATATAGATACCTTCTATGTGGATGCAGCAGGTGGGGATATTCAATTGACTGGATATTTTAATGGAAGTGATCCCAAGCATATCTATATGCAACCAGATTTAGCAATGAATGATGTTGATTTGGATCAATTGTTGTTTAAATTTGAAAACTTTGGGCAGGACCATCTCGTATCGGAAAATCTGAAAGGAAAACTTACCACTAGAGTTACAGGTAAGATCAGAATGTATCCGGATATGGTGCCAGATTTGGATCAATCCTTTATAGAAATGGATGTAAAAGTATTGGATGGGGAATTAAAAAATTATGATCCTATGCTTGCGCTTTCTGACTATATGGGTGACAAAGATTTGCGAAACATTCGATTTGATACCCTGCAGAATAGCCTTGGTGTAAATAAAGGAGAGATCAGTATTCCTTCTATGATTATTGAATCTACAATTGGCCATATAGAATTGTCAGGTAAGCATGATAGTGCGCATAATATTGATTATTATTTGCGCATTCCTAGGAAAACAGTTCGTCAGGCTGCTTGGTCAAAGTTGTTTAGAAATAAAGAAGATGTCGTTGCTAGTAATGGTCAAGACAGTGAAATTGAAGAGGTAGATCCTAATACGAAAATAAAGTATCTCAATCTTAAGATCGAAGGGAATTTAGATGATTATAAGATTTCATTGGGCAAGAAGAAAGGAAAGTAACAGTTATTGAAGCTTTCGATTTGGAGTTTTTACTAGAAGTCTTTTTTGAAGAAAAGATGCCCGAATAAGTCTATGAATTTTATAATAGGCTTGGCTTCTTTTAATCTTATCTTTTTTGGGTCAAGCCATGTTATAGCTGCGCTAAAATTTGCTGTGAATCAACTGCCAGTGGACTTCGGTCTGTAATAATGAGAGCTATGAGATTCCAGTAGTACAAATCTGATCTTCTCCCCCCCGGTCATAATAAGTATCGCCTTGCAAGGCTCTTAAATAATCAGAATTTCTTCTAAGGACCCATTATTGGGAAAAACGGTTTTGTTCTAGTTGCTAATCAATCAGCACTCGATGCTGCTATTAATTTTGCAAAGCTTGCAAGATCTGTAACACGCATTGTCAGTGCCAATTATTTAGAATTTATAAATAAGGATTCAAGCTATTCATTTTCTCTTTTTACCCGAGATTGAATAGTAGAGGCCTTAGGGCTATTTGATTTTTTTGAAGAAACAAGATTAGTGGATGTTGAATTTTTGAATTCAATCTCGATAATAGCTAAGAGATTTTGAGTTTTATGTGTTTAATCGTTATGTATTTATTGTCAAAAGGCATTAGTTTTAGCCTGATTTATTTAACGATATATTTTAACTAAAAAAGATGAAAAAGAGTTTAATAATTATCAGCCTGTTGGGACTTTGTTTGGTGGGTTGTAGTGATTCACAAAGTGAGCATACAAGTAACCAGGAGGATTCTCATAATCATGGCGATTCTCATGAAGGTCATCATTCTATGGGGACTCTTCCTGTCGAAAAGCGAGTAGCTTTTATGTCTGGGCATGTTGAAGCAGGATTGGCTCTTTACCGAGCAGGTAAGCCAGAACAAGCTGCGAAGCACCTTTTACATCCCGTATCGGAAACTCATCAGGCAGAGCGCGCTGGTATTGATTCTCTAGGGTTTAAGCCGGACTTGTTTAAGTCAGTATCTAAGGCATTAGATGCCGGCAGGCCAGCTTCGGAAATAGAACCTATGTTAGTGGAGGCAGAAGAGAACATTACGCTTCTTCAAAAGAATTCTGGTGGTGATGTGGTAGAGCTTATTACCTTTTTAATGGAAAAAGTTGATGAGGAATACAATGCTGGTGTAAGTGAGGGAATGATAGTAGAAGCAGGAGAATATCAAGATGCATTTGGTTTTTCAATTGTTGCTCTGAAAATGGCAAAAAGAGTGGAAGGAGAGAAGGCTGCTAGTCTTGTAGAGGAGGCTTCTAAACTAGTGAGTATGTGGCCAGAGATAGGTCCACTTGCAGACTCCAAGCCAGCACCTGTCGAGGAAGTAGTTAATCAAGCAAAAAAGGTTGTTGAGCAATTGTAGATAAAGGTCTAGGGCTTATTTTTTGGGCTTGACTATTTAATTGGATATAATCGGTTTTGTTATTGGCTTTATAAATTTCCCTTATACTACTAATTGTCTTCTAATTAAGGAGTAGAAGCAGCAAGATCTTTATTATACAAAGTGAGAAAAGAAGAGAACAAATGAATGCATTTGTTCTCTTCTTTTATGGACTAGAACGATGGGATTGTTAGTATTTAAGCAAATAGTATTACCCGTCTTTATTTTTATCTGTCATAAAACGCTACGATCTAACCATAATCTCTATGTCAGCTCCAACTAAATTTTCTTGTAATTTACTAAGGGAATAAAAACCATTAGGTAGATCTGATCTATTTATCATTAGCGTATCGCCTTCAATATCATGAATGCTTGGAGCGAAAATATTTTGTACTGATACCTTGTTTATCACAGATAAAAGCAATAACACCATGTTTAATGTCGTGTTTTAGTTGAAACCTTATTTTAGCGTGAACTTCTATTTGTTAGTGCAAGGATAAAAAGATAGCTTCAAAAGCTCCAATCAACTAAAACTATTTTTTTAAGCAGTAATACTTAAACAGTAGATATGAATACCTTAGACTTTATATTGTTTGGTACCTGTTAATGATAATCTCTAAAAAATAAAACACAACAATCGCTATGGCAAAAAAGATAATTGTAATACTACTTATGCTACTTGCATTCACTAGTCTTTTTGACCAGAATTCTTTTGCGCAAGTGCCAATAAAGTGGGAATTTACCGCTGGGGGATCTGATGATGACAGGGGCAGGAAATTGCTTTTGACAGATGGAGGTGTAATTGTTATTGGTAATACCTCTTCCTCATTTTTCGGTCCTAATGCAAACCTGGGCGAAAGGGATGCTGTTATTTTCAAAATAGACCAAGAAGGAGGTATTCTTTGGCAGCATACTTATGGAGGTTCAAAAGAAGATGTGATTTTGGATATCAAAGAAACATCTGATCAAGGTTTTATCGCAGTGGGGTACACAGAATCCAAAGATGGTGATTTGTCAGAAAACAAGGGGGGGCGTGATTATTGGATTTTTAAGATTGACAATCAGGGAGAGCTGCAATGGACTAAATCCTATGGAGGTAGTTTGGACGATAAGGCTATTTCAGTATATGAGACAGAAAATAACGACTTTATTGTTGCAGGTGATTCAAGATCTAATGATGGGGATGTTTCTGGCAATAATGGCAATCTTAATTATGATGTGTGGATTATATATTTAGACAAAGAGGGTAATTTGATCTGGGAAAAGAATTACGGCGGAAGCTCAAATGAATACACTGCGTCAATAATTCAATTAGCTGATGGAGGATACCTTCTATTGTCCGGCACAGAGTCTGAAGACTTGGATGTTTCTAATAATTATTCTGAAGATGGTGAAGATATTTGGGTAGTCCGTATAGATGATGAAGGCGTTATTATTTGGGAGAAAAACTTCGGTGGAACAGGTGAAGACTCTCCAGATCACATTTTGGGAATTGATGAGCATAATTTTTTGATCTGTGGTCGAACAAGTTCTTCTAATTTTGATTTCAATAATCAGGGTATTGGAGGAAATGATGGGTTTGTAATGCAAATAAATAGTGAAGGAGACATTATCTGGGCAAACTTGATGGGCGGATCAGAAGTTGAGTGGATTAAGGACATAACGCATTCAGCAGATGACGGTGGATATTTATTCGCTGGATACTCAAGGTCTTCTGACATAGATGTGAGTGATAACTATGGCGAAATGGATGTCTGGTTAGGAAAGCTTAGTAATAATGGCGAATTGGTTTGGGAACAGAATTACGGAGGAACAAATCATGATAGGGCTGAGTCAATAGTTTTAGACGACGATGGCTACTTATTTTTTACGGGATGGACGGTTTCTTCAGATATTGATATTGCGCAAAGCTATGGTTCTGAGGACTTTTGGGTTGTGTGTTTGGAATCTCCTTTTTCGACTGGAACCATTGATTATGTTGGTCCATTAGACTTTAAGTTATTCCCAAATCCATCAAACAATCAAATTACGATTTTTTCAGATGATAGGGAAACCAATGTTCAATGTGCTCTTTTTAATGCATCAGGACAGCTGATAAAAACAATTCAACTAACAGGACAGAACACCCTGTTAGATGTCAGTACTTTAGCTGCTGGGATTTATTCTTTGCGGTTTTTATCAGAAATTAATCCGGAAGTACATAAAATTGTGATATACTAATTGATCTATTTGAGGAAATGAATGTTTAAACTTCGTACGCAGTATATCCTAACCGATTGTACTGCGTTTTAAATGAGCTGTTGTTATGTGTCTTCATCATAACAATGTCCAAAAAGCCTAACTGACATTAGTTATTTAACGTTTAAAAAGGATAACTAGAAATCTTTATCAAAGAACCAATAAACTGAAAAGGAACTTCGTAAATTTTGCTTTATAATTTCCATGAACAATATGCAAATCACTACTATTTCTTTTTTAAAATTTACGTCATTACCTAACAAGTACTGGGGTTTAAAAATGATGCAATCTGCAAATAAATATCTTGCTGATACCGAGGGTTTATCATTTTATCGACTGTGGGGAAGTGGTAAAGGTAAAGGTTTCAATCCTTTGCCAGACTGGTCTGTATACGGTCTTCTTCAAGTATGGGATTCTGAAAAAGATGCTCAATCTTTTTTTGATTCTTCTGAATTGATAAATCAATATAAAATTCATACTAGTGAATTGTTTACGCTTTACATGAAAAATATTTCAGTAAACGGGACATGGCTTAAGAAAAATCCTTTTGAGAAGGCAGTAGAATTGGATCCGGAACTTCCGATTGCCGTTATTACTAGAGCTACGATTAAATTTAATAATCTTATTCGATTTTGGAAATTTGTACCTAAATCACACCGGTCTTTGCATGGGAATAAAGGATTAATTTATACCAAGGGATTTGGTGAGATTCCCATAGTGCAAATGGCCACATTTAGCCTCTGGAAAAATTATGAATCCTTAAAAGAGTTTGCCTATCAAAGTAAGCATCACCAGGAAGCAATTAGAAAAACACGTAAAAACAAGTGGTTTAAAGAAGAACTTTTTGCGCGCTTTCAGCCCTACAAGTCAACTGGGGTTTGGGAAGGAAAAGATTTGCTAGCTTTCTATTAATCCTATACTGTTACCATTAAAATAAGCAAGCCCAAAGCTTAGTCTACCTACTTATCTTTTTTACGATAAATAGTTGCTCTCAGAACTAGGGGAAATCCAAATACTGCATCGTTAAGTACAGACCACAATAATTTAATAGGATGAAAAGCTTTCTTATGCGTAGCATCTAGAATTTGATGTCTACAGCTCGTACCTGAAGTAATCATACTATTGCGGGCCAACGATTTCTTGATCGGAGGAAACAATACTGCAATTATCAACTCTATTTGGACTGTAGGTACTTTTCAGTGTTTATGGAATTTAATCAAACCTTTATCGGATAGGAGTAAAATTGAAATTGGTTTATTCGAAGTAGCCAGTCATAAAGAATATCATGTAACACATGGATGATATGGCTGCTGTGTGCTTGGGATTAACTTAAGGAGCTATTTATTTTCTAACGAGAAAGGGTAGATTCTATAATGAAGGTAGTGTGATAAGGATAGGTTTATTTTACTTAGAATGCTGAGTATTGAGCTTCTCTCACTTGTAAATTTGTACTGTATAAAAGATTTACAAGAGAGAGAAGCATTTTTATTTGCCAGCTAAATATTGAAAAAAATCCAGTCAAGCTTACCCTGTTTCTAGGGTATCTTTTCGAATCTATTTTAATAAAGCTTAAGCCCTAGAATGTTCTACTAATACCGAGGTTGATAGATAGAATTCCTGGGCGATATTTTAATGGTGAATTTTTGATTAAGTTATTTGCTCTTATAGATTGTTGGTATCCAAAACTAGTAAAGATTATTTTACCCTTCAGTTTATAAAATAGTTTTAGTTCTGCACCACCACTAAAGTAAAACCTTTGTTGAGTCATGTTTTCTTTGAGGTCAATTATTGATTTGTTATCATCAAGTGTTCTCCCCTCGATGTTGACCATATAGGATGGATTGATATTTAACGCGATTTTACTTCCCCAGTGCTTTCCGAATGAAAAGGTTCTTCCAACTCCAATATTCATGGCTACAATATCATAATTATTATTGTGGAAGACATATTTGATCTTGGTAATACGCTGCAAGAGGCTTTCCTCTACCTGTATCTCTTCAAATGTAAAGGTCTTACGCAATCTTTGGTGTGAGATGCCCATATAAACAAAGAAATCTTTTTTAAGAGCATATTCAAAGCCGAGATTATAGTTGGTGCCCAAAGCTGATGCTTCAGCATTTCGTAACTCTGGTGTTTGATTACTAGCATTATAATTGCTATTAAATGTATTGAAGCCAATACTAAAAGAGAGGGATGGTTTTTTATTCCTCTCTGCTTTGGTTTGAGCTAGAAATCTTTCTGTTGGAGAAATTTCTTTTTGCTTTTGTACCTGTAACTTTAGATTTGTAATACTTGGTATGGAGGGTATGAGTTTTATCCTTTTCTGTGTTTTGAAAGATGAAAGTTCAGAAGTCTGAAGAGCCTTACCAAGGCTTACCTCTTCAAAATCGAATGGCTTATTTGTTGATAGATTATCTGATGAGTCTAACAATATGGATTGCTTTACTAGGTTAAGCTGCTCTGTTTCTTTTTGTGTGAAAGAACCTTGCTTTGCATTAACTTTTTTCTTTTTGTCCTCCAAACTAACTGGATCGCTGGTATTGGATTGATTTAGTATTTCAGATACATTAATTTCTGAATTAGTAATATTTGCTTCAGTATCAACCAAAGGCGGATTTTCTTCTTTATTATTGGAATAAATCAATATTAGACTGCTCAATACAATGAATGAAAGCCCAAACAAAAGAAAGAATAGCCTTGGTTTCTTCTCTTCTTTTGGCAATTGAATATTCATATTTTCCCAGTCTAATGAATCTGGGGCTTCCAAATCCTTTTGGGTATTCGATCTTATAAATTTGTCAAATTCAGCATTTCCCATTTCTAAATAAATTTTATATTGATTTTTCTTTAAAGCTGGAAACTTTGTCCTTAAACTGAATCTTCAGTTCCTTTACAGCCCAATCTCTCCCTCTATACAATAAAACTCTTGATGTACTTTCCTTTATGTTTAATAGACCAGCAATTTCTTTGTGACTGTATCCATCAATAATGAAAAGGTTAAATACTGTGATATATTTTTGAGGCATTTTACTCAAAAGATCATACAATTTTTTTTCATCTATCTTAGACTCTATTGATTCAGTAGAGTCGTCTTTAATGAGATTTATTTTTTCGTTTTCTAGAGTTTCGTATGCGATTCTTTTTTTTCTTTTTTGCATCAAAATCTGGTTGATCGTAATTCTGGTCATCCATGTTTTGAATTTAGATTTAGAATTGTCATAATTTTTTAGCGAAGAAAAAACCTCGGTAAAAATGATTTGCATACTATCTTTTATCTCGATTTGACTTACTCCGTAGCGAATGCAAATTGTGTAAACGTAACCTTTGTAGTTTTCATAAATAGTCTTAAAGGCACGCTGGGTACCTTTAAGACATTCTTCAACTAATTGATTTTCATTTATGACCACTATATTAATTTTCAAGTGAAGATTTAATGATTATTTTTTATTCGCAGTATGGAGAAGTTCCAATGATCTCGGCAACAAATGATACAGAGTAATCAACTATATCTCCGCTGAATAATTCAAAAGTTCCGTCCATGCTTCCTACTACATATGTGTCTGTAATCTCGTCAATAACTACAGGTTGTTCGCTAAACGCTACGTTTGTAAATGTAGTCCCATTAATATCTTCAGAAAATGCAGCTCCTGCAAAGCTTGCCTCGGTTTCGCCGTTTGTAAGCGCTTGATATATCACGAAATCACCACCATCAAATGCAATTGAAAAAACTTCCTCTTCAATAAGCTCCAGGTCGTTAGATATTTGAAGGAACTCTTGTCCAGTGGCTTCATCAATGCAATACGTTGCAAATGCGTCATACTCTGTAGTCTCACCACTGATCGTTAGAGCCATAAATGATTGTAATGGAATATCCTCTGTGATTTCTGTGATCTGTTCGATGTTTTCCTCCGGAGAGCAAGAAGTCATGGTTAGAGAGATAGCAAACATGAATAATAGGGATTTGAAAATAATTGAATTTTGCATAATTGGCTGTTTTAATTTTTAAAAGTAAATAATGATTTGATTACTTACATTATTTGCAGCTTTCTATGAATTCGTTACAGTTTTGGGTTGTTTTTTTTAATAAAATTAAATGAGTAGACGTTAAATGTCTGTTAGTCAAGTGCTTGTGTTTATTTAATTTTTTCTCTCAGAAATGGTTAGAGCAGGGGCTAAGGTAAGATTTAAGTGATAAATAGCACTCAAGAGGCTAGTGCCAAGAAAGAAGTAGCGACTAACTCAAGTTTTTTTGTCTAATATTCTACCTAATTAAGGTATGCATCAAAAGTATGTTGTGAATATTTTGTTCTCATTGACTTGGTTAAAGAGTCGAATAGAGTTTCTTTAATCGAAGCTTCAGTATATTTGAATCGGTTGATATGTACATTTGGAAGGCTAGGCAAAATCATAAGAACATAAATTATGAAAAAAATTACAGTAACTAAAGGGCAAATTTTACAAGGTAGTGGAGAATTAAACTCAAAGATCTATTTTGTAAAATCGGGTTTGCTTCGGAGTTATTCTATAGATAAAAAAGGAAAGGAACATATTTTTATGTTTGCTCCTGAGGATTGGACCCTTGCAGATTCAGTGAGTCCGGAGGCCCCAAGTGAATTATTCATTCAAGCATTGGAAGATTCAGAGATTGTAGTTCAGGAAAAGAAACTTGAAAACATATCTAATGCAGAACCCTTAGTTAAGCGTATTGATGTCTTACAGAGAAGAGTAATCATGCTGATGAGTTCTTCTGCCATAGAGCGGTATGAACACTTCATTGAGACCTACGCTGACATTGTGCAAAGAGTGCCCCAACGAATGATTGCATCTTACCTTGGTGTAACACCTGAGACTTTAAGTGCAACTAAAAAGGACTTATATAAAAAGTCGGCTGGTTGATTTCTTATGATATCTTAATGTAAAGGAGCCGCCTTTCTTTTTAATGCTGAGTATATAAAACAAGGTACTTCCCAAAAACGACCTTTGGGGAGGACATTGATTGGAGAACAATACATTTTGTCCACGCCAAGGACAAATTGATCATTTTTTAGTGATGCAATAACTAATTTGCTTGTTTCCAATAGACTTGTGGCTTGTATCCAATTTTATTATTATATATTCATTACATAAATTGTAATGTATTTCTTGTAGATTAGTAAGAGAGGAATTCAACTTGCAAAACCCGATAATTATGTTGGCAACAAGTAAGATAATTGCGCGGGTTCAGCTGAAATAAAGATCACAGAAGACTGCACTGCAGAACAAACCATTTAAAATAAGAGCAGTGTTTTAGGTCAGTAATCCATTTTCCCAGCAATTGGATTGTGACAGCAATAATAAATAAGCAGGGAACAGTAATGATGTTTCTAGGAGGAGAGAAAGCTTGTGGAATCATGCACACTATGCTAGTAATTCTATTGAATGAAACATCATTTTGAAAAGTAGTAAAGGTACCGTACTCCTAATTAGCACGGGGCGTTTTCCGAAAAGCCACAAGAGTAGGATTAACTAAATATCAATGAAAATGGAAAACTTAATGAATTTGGCTCAAATAGTTGTTGCAGTATCTGTTTTGTTTGTTTGGACGTTTAGGTTTCATAATGTCTTAAAAGAATTCAAACAATTTGGATTGAGTGATTTGACTAGAAACTTTGTAGGAGTTACAAAGGTCGCCTTATCTACTTTACTTGTAGTTGGTATTTGGTATTCATCCTTAGTTTTTATACCATCTATTCTTATGGGCTTGTTAATGGTGAGTGCTCAATATTTCCATTTCAAAATTAAAAATCCATTTATTAAACATTTACCATCTCTAATCCTTTTAATACTGTGTGTTGTTATTGCGTATTTGTCATTTCAATAAAGATGTATGAACCTACTTATAGTATGTGTGTTGTTTTCTAGTTTGTCTTTTTTTGCCTATGCTTACTCTTATTTCAAAGCTCCAAAGATGAAGGAAGAATTCAAAAGATTTGGGCTTGAGAAACTAGGATTTACAGTCATTGTTTTAGAGGTTTTAGGAGCCTTAGGTTTGTTAGTAGGACTTAAGTTTCACCTTATTTTACTTATTTCATCTCTAGGTCTTTCTTTACTTATGTTAGCGGGAGTGTTGGTGCGAATAAAGATAAAAGATACTATTTGGATTTCTCTGCCAGCTTTCTTTTATATGGTTCTAAATGGTTTTGTTTTTTGTAAAGCGATGAACTTCTTTTAATAGCTATGTTTGATGTATATAACATCCTTTGTGCTTTATGATTATCCGAATACTAAGTTCAAGCTATTTACATTTGCCAAGTAAGTGAATGGAATTGTTACTTTCTTTACAGCTCTTACATTAATTCTTAGCAGTCCGTTTAACAACTATTGATCAATTAATTATTTAAGAAATATGGATGTACTAAAAGAGGTGCCTGTTGTTATTTTAAACGGATTTCTGGGTTCTGGAAAAACAACGCTCTTTAGAAGCTTTCTAGCTCAATCTAAAAAGAAGGATATATCGATTTGTGCAATTGTAAACGACATGAGTGAACTTGATGTCGATGGTGAATTACTTGGGAGTTCAGAAATAATAGAAGAGAATGAGGGCATCTTGAAATCAATTTCGTCCTGTGTGTTGAGTAGCAAGTTGGGACTTGCTAAGCTAGATAAAGCAATTCAAGAGTTGCTAAAAACTCAAGATCCAGAACTAATTATTATTGAGACTTCAGGAAGTTGTCATCCAATGCCACTGATCAATTATTTCAAAGATCAGTCAAGTGTAAAGTTGACTGGAGTATTCGTTCTTGTTGACAGCTTGATGTTTGCCCACGATTACAATTACGGTGAACGTCTAATTCCCATGATGCAAAAAAACATGGAAGCGGGTAAAAGAGATATCACCAATTTACTAGTGGAGCAAATCTTATTTTGCAGTCATTTGATTATGACCAAAACAGATCGGATAGAAGTTGAAAAACTTCCTGAAGTTGCGACCTATGTTAAACAAATCAACCCGCTTGCCTCAACCCATTCCGTAGTATTTGGCAAACTCAGCATAGAATCATTATTTGAACTTCAAGCATACGATTATTTTAAGGTTGCTCAATTGATCAAAGAGCTGAAACCTATATTAGAGACTGAGGAGCAAGATGATCTACCTTATGATATAGAATCAATAGTTATCAAGGACGACCGACCGTTCCATCCTCAACGACTTTGGGATGTTTGCCATAGGTACCTTGATAAGCGAATTTATAGAAGCAAAGGTTTTTTCTGGTTAGCGACTAGAGATAAGCATTCTATGCTCTGGCAGCAAGCTGCAGGGGGAATAAGTCTTGAGTTGATTGGGTCCTGGAGATCAGGAATTGTCGAAAGAGAGGATCATGGTATCTCGGAATACGAAATCCAGAAATTGAAAGAAATGCTCTTAAATGAGCCTGGTCGTTTCGGTGACAGGCATTGCGAATTAACCGTTATTGGAGATAAAACACAAGTAAATCAATTTGCAGAAAAACTCAAATCTTGTTTCCTTACTGACGAGGAGATAGAGCTATACCATAGTGATTACCAGTTTGACGATCCATGGCCTAAGAATGTAGTTAGAAGGATCAATGGATAATTGGGAGAGGTATGATAATACTATTAAAGTCATCCAATTCTGTAGCACGCATTAAAATTGCAAAAAAATACTATTTAGTAGGGAGTAGAAACCTTCTGCAAAGGAGTCTGCCATCAAACTTTGTTCACCAATCTTAGGAAATTGTCGATTTCCTCTTATCATGAGCTAAATTATTACTGACATAAATTTCAAAACCGTGTCTGTAGTATCAGGTACTAATCTTTCATTTAGCTAAATGCTGTTTAAGAACTAAAGAAAGAACAAGGTTCACTAGGTTCTTGAACTGTATTTTATTTAAAAGTGAACTTAATGATTAATAAATGCTATCTGCACAAGTAGGCTAATTAAGATAGCCTTGTTCAAGGGAAAAAATTAAGTAGTATGAGAAAGTTTAATTTTTTGATTGCTTCTTTGATGTACTGCAGACGATAATCTTAAAGAAAAAGCTCAAGGATATAATAGGTTAATCATTGGTAATTGTTTCTTTAGACCTTATACAAGAAAAACTTTGCGACAATTTTCTGGACATATTTAGGGCGCATTTATCTATATTAGTCTAAATATACAGCAGAATATCAATAGCGTTTATACTGATTGAGATAGTAATTTAAACCAATACAAATCATTGGAGAATTTAATCAATAAAATTAAAGAGAGACTTCATCTGAGCTCTGAGGCAGAAGCATTCCTTTACAGCATTTCTAATGAAAAAGAACTGGTCAAAGGAGATGTTGTAATTCGTCCTGGACAAGTTGTTAAAAAAACTTACTTCGTTATATCCGGTTGCTTAAGATCTTATTGCATTGATACAAATGGAAAAGAGCATACCTTGTTGTTCGCTATCAAAGATTGGTGGATCAGTGATTATATGGCTATTCATTCTGAGGATATCTCTACACTTACTATAGAGTGTCTCACTGATTCTAAAGTCATTGAGTTTAATGCTAAGGAGTTGGACGAAATTCATACTCGTTTCCCAGAGTTCGAATCCTACCAAAGACAAAATTTAGAACGGCATGTTGTCAATTTGCAAATGCGCATATTGAATCAACTACAATTAAGTGCTGCTGAGCGGTATGATTTATTTTTAGAGAAATATTCTGACATTGAAAAGCAAATTCGCAATTTCCATGTTGCATCATTTTTAGGAATTACTCAAGAAAGTTTAAGCCGTATCCGAGTAGAGCGAGCAAAAAAATAGTTTTCTTATCATAGGTCAATTTTTAACATAGAGGTTCAAGCTATATTTGTTTCAAATTATGAAATAAATATATGAAATCTTTACAAGTAGTAAAATACGGTGAAATCAGTGAGAGTCTAGCTTTTAATGAGACTGATAAACCACAAGTACAAGCAAATGACGTACTTATTGAGGTTAAAGCTTCGGCAATAAACCCAATAGATAAGAGTATTATCCTAGGTAACTTGCAAAGCTTATTACCAATACCATTGCCTGCAACCTCTGCCTATGATGTAAGTGGAGTTGTAGTTGAAAAAGGACAGGAAGTAAGTGACTTCGAAATTGGTGATTTAGTGTATTCAAGAGTTCCTCAAGAGCAGATGGGGACATTGGCCGAATACGTAGCAGTAATCAGTTCTGCAGTTTCAAAAAAACCGGGGAATATTTCTTTCGAAGAAGCGGCGGGTATACCCTTAGCAGGTCTTACTGCTTTACAATCTTTAGAATATGCGGGTATAAAAGAGAACGATAAAGTACTTATACATGCTGGATCTGGCGGTGTAGGCAGCTTTGCTATTCAGTATGCTAAGGCAAAAGGGGCCTATGTGTTTACTACTACAAGTACAGGTAATGTGAAATGGGTAAAAGAGCTGGGTGCTGATAGAGTCATTGATTATAAAACAGAAGATTATAAAGATATCGCCAAGGACGTAGATATCGTGTTTGATACACTTGGGAGACACTATTCACTTGAATCATTTGAGCTTGTAAAAGAAGGCGGAAAGGTAGTGAGTGTTGTCGGTCCTTTGGATGAGGCTAGTGCTAAGATGTTTGGTATGAACGACTATAAATTACCTGCCGAACTAGCCAAAGCAAGCAGTGAAAAGAATGCTGAGTACAAGTTCATCTTTATGCATCCAAATGGCTCGCATTTAAATCAAATCAAATTAATGATTGAGGATGAACAAATCAAGCCAATAATAGATAAGGTTTATCCATTTTCTGAAGGTATTCAGGCCTTCACGCATCTTGCCTCGGGTAGAGCAAAGGGAAAGATTGTAGTTAAAATTAGTTAGATAATAATCTAAGTCAAATCGGAAAATATAAATTATGATAAAGAAAATATTAATAGGAATTGTAAGTTTATTCGCACTGGCATTTGTGGCGATCTACTTCATGTCAAAACCTAAATTGGAAGATGATGGATCTTATAGCCCATCAAGTTTAGCTTTGAGTCTTGGAACTGTATCTGTTACAGATTTTGAAGATATAGTATACGATAAGTACGAAGGTGAGCGGTCTAAAGTGTTGGTGATTTTCACCGAACAAAAGAACTTGGAGATGAAAAATGGCAAACTATTTTCTACGGGGAATCATCCTATAGAAGCACTCGTGCCAATGCTTCATCTTAAAAATGCAGGTTTTGATTTTGAGATTGTAACTCCAACAGGTAAGCCAGTTGTTTTCGAAATGTGGGCTTTCCCTAATGAAGATGAAAATGTGAAAGCGATTTACAAAGAGTATGAGTCTAATTTCAAGCAACCTAAAAAGTTGACTGATTTTATTTCTGATTCTTTTGAAAGCGATAGTTCTTATGCTGCTGTATTTGTACCTGGTGGTCATGGAGCTATGATTGGTATTCCAGAAGATAGGAATGTTGCCAAGGCCTTAAATTGGGCCCACGACAGAGATTTATTTACAATTACGCTTTGCCATGGACCAGGAGCATTGTTATCTAC
>JAQXAY010000016.1 GCA_029252685.1 Saprospiraceae bacterium
CTATGAAACGCATATCCTAGGTCAAACAGGTGTAGTTGACTGGGTAGAATCTCCATACACGACTATGCTACAACCTGGAGTATTCCAAGATCTTAGATATAACAACAATAATCCTGTAAAACAGTGTTTAGAAAAAAGTGATGTACACGATTGGTACCACACTAAACCACTAGAAATGTATTATTGTACAGGAGATGAAACAGTAACTTATTTTAATTCTTTTGATGCAGAGGATGAAATGGAAGATTACTACCCATGGTGGAAATTTTGGTTATTTGCTCAAGTTAACGCAGCTTATGCAGGCTGGTTTGATCATGGCACTTGTGTAATACCTTATGCAGTGTTAAACAAACTAGAACTAGAATTTTACCAAAGCTGGTGTTGGTGGTGGCTAAATGAAGACGACAACAGAAGTGCAGAAGAAGAAGGTCTGGCAATTCGTTCAAGAATGTATTACAACCTTGATATTGATGTAAGCAGAATGGATACAGATATAACTTTAGTAGAGATATTTGACCTTGACGGTAAAAAGATATTAGAAGCTAAGCAACCTGCTTCAATAAATAAACTGATCAGTATTCCTGTTTCAGAGCTCGAAGCGGGACTCTATGGCATAAATATTACGGATGCAGCAGGAAATGTAATTGAAACAGCTGCTTTAAAAGCGCCAGTTGATCTGCTTACTCATCCGGAATACAATCCTGTAAACTACAATAGAGGTTACAACCAAATAGAACTTGACTTGAGTTTGCTTCTTGATGAGGTAAACGAAATAAATATCTATGATAATGGGCAGCGTATTGACCGAATCAATGGCATTCAAGAGGAAGAAATGATGTTGATTGATGCATCAATGCTACCTGAGAATAAAGACTTAGTGATACAAGTTACCACACAGACGCACAATTTTTTCCTTCCTGTGATCAAGGAAGACCTTTTGGAAGAAGGCAAGTCTGTGTATGTATATCCAAATCCAAGTGTAGGGAATTTCACCATCGAATCTAGTAATTCATTTACATCGATTAGAATATTCTCCTTAGATGGAAGGCTAATGTTTATGCAGGAAAAACAAAATCCAGACACTAAACATAATTTTGATGTTCAACTTCCAAGTGGCATCTACCAAATCGTTATTGAAAACCAAGATGGTTCTCAAAACATAGAGAGAATGATTATCAAGTAAATATATAGATAAAAAGGGCTGAAGTGATTCGGCCCTTTTTATTTATCATTTAAAAAACTTCAGCTATTAAAAGACCTAACAACACAATTGCACTTAGCAACAATACAGGAAGACCAACAGTAAAGAACAATAATTTAGTCAAAAACTTTTTTTCTTCCTTTCTACTATAAGCGACAATCGATAAAATACTTGCTGCTACCAATGCTGCGAGGCCTACAATAACAAAGATTGCGATACTTCCTTGAAGGGCAACCAACATTAAGGTACCTGTAACAACCAAAAACACAGAAGAAAACAGAAGGTTTTCAATGGGCTTCTTTTCGGATTCACTCCTTTTGACTAAAGCTTCCATCCGCCTTTTGATTCGTTTTAATTTACGTTCAAACCTGGAAGAAGACTTATCACTCAAAGTTGTTTCTGCCTCAACATTCACAGCAGTTTGAGTCTGCAGTGAACTGACTTGCTTATTTGAAGGTTTTACAGCGAACAGACTAATAGGTAATATAATTAACATTAGCAGTACTGTATTAGGCCTCATTTTATTAGATATTTCCAAATTATTATAATTTCAAGTAAAATAATCAAACTTTAATAATATCTGTTTCTAATGAAGACATTACAAAGTATAAAAGTAGCTTTCAGACTCTTTTTTATTTATATCCTTGCAGGTAGTTCAATGTTAAAAGCTCAATCAGAAATTAAGGTAGAAATTCCTAAAGCAGTTAGTTTATTTCAAATTGAAGTTGGATTTGAACACGCACTAAAGGAAAATTTAAGTCTAGTTCATCAATTATCCATTCCAAGTATTGCAAAATTGAATACACAAGTGGGAAAACCTTTTTCAATCCGATACATGAATGAACTGAGAGCATATTATCCAAATGCTTTCAAAAAACCTTTTATTTCATTTAGCCAAAGGTTAAGTCAATATCCAAGCTTCACTGACTATGAACTCGGAGTTTTATTAGGAGCTAAATTCCACTCCAAAAATGAACCCTATTGCTTAGAAGTAAAATCGGGATATTCAAAAAGTCTCAATAACCAATTTGAAGATTCAAATTTTACAAATTTTACAAGAAACACAAGTTCTCACAATTTTATTTTCAACATAATGCTTGGATATAAACTATAAGCGAAAAACCGCACCCTCCCTAGCTATATTGAAACCTTTTTCATTTATTTCTCGAAGCGCATCGCCTCCTCTTAATAGTGGATTTGTGTGATTTAAATGAATGAAGTAAATTTTTTTCCTTAGTTCAATTGAAGTATTTGAAAACAAATCCATTGTCTCCTCTACAAAAGGATGCGGTATCTCTGACATATCCCTTCCGGGAATCTCTCCATTGCTATAAAAAGTAGCATCCAGAAATGCATAATCTACTTTTGAGACCTCCTCTTTGATATCTAAGTCCCATCTAGACCATTTGTCAATATCTGGAATAAACAAAGCAGATTGTTCAGGACCAATTATTCTAAACCCTACGGTCTCACTAAATTCATCTCTATGCGGAACCTCTATTGCTTCTACTATCAAATTGGTGTCTAAAGTAATTAGGCTATTGCTTTCTAGATTTCGAATATTGATATTTTCTAAATGTACAAGTTGCGACCATGGACCATTATTTGTTAGATAGGTTTTCATCCTAGGCATACAATAAACTGGCACTTTTGATGCACCAACTGATTCTCTACCTAGATACATAAGACCGGTATAATGTCCCATATGCGCATGTGTAATAAAAATACCATCACAAACACCAGATTCTCCTAAATGTCGTGCATTAAGCTTAGCAAGTTGTTCTGGAAAATCTGGACTTGCTTCAAACATATATCGGGTACGATTAGTATGATCAACTAGCCCTAGACTAGTAATAAGAGCTCCTTTATCGCCTTTTTGCAATAGTGCTTTACAACAATCCTTTTCACATGCAGTTTGGGGGTATCCTGCATCTTGAGCTATTCCAAGTACAATTAGCTCTAT
>JAQXAY010000021.1 GCA_029252685.1 Saprospiraceae bacterium
GGCAATAACTGTTGTTGTATGGTTACAAAATCATCCTCTGCAGTAGCCCAGGCAAGACCGTATGCAACTTCTTCATCTGTTGGAGCAAAAATATGAGGGACTCCAAAAGAATCTCTAACAATTTCTATGTTACTCAATTGGACTTGTCCAAAAGACAATAAACTACTTATTGTAAGGATTAATATCGAGCAGGATTTTAATAACTTATTCATGATTTAAATTACTAATTAGTAGTTGTATTGGTTAGAACGCAGAATTATTTGTCAATAATCCTGTTGAAACCGCTAATAATCGAAAAAACATATAGCTAACTATAGCAAGCATATATATTTATTTAAAATTAATTAACATCCTACAGAAAGATCAAGTTTATCCTACTAATCACTAAGTTACATCTGAGTCCCTTTTATTTGGGATCATTCCGACATTTAAAAAAAATAGCCAGAGTCTAACTCTGGCTTTTTTTATTGTTTTATGATTTTTAGACTGGCTTGCCTGCCATCCCCATCTTCTATTTGAACGATATATGTGCCCGGCGGTATATTAATCTGAAAAGAAATGAACTGTGTGTTTTGGTATTCTTGCTCCATAAAACTCTTCCCTTCAATATCAAGTAGTCTTATTTTAATACGCTCAAGGGGTTCTTTCATGTTTATGTTGACAAGGCCATCATTTGGATTTGGATATATTTCAATCTGTTTATTAAATGTACTTTCAACAGTTCCTACACTAAGTATAGTGTGGCACTCTGAGAAGAAGGAACACTCACCTTTGTTTATTAGGACCTGATAACTCCCATTACTAGAAGCAGTGAAAATTTGGTTAGTTTCTCCAGGTATTAATGTACCACTATTGCAATCAAACCATTGGTAATTATCTGCCTCCTCTTCCTGGACGATTAAAACATTATCGGATAATTGGATGCCAAGATCCACTTGAGTAATAGTCACATCATAGATGATTACACTATCACAATAGTTATAGCTAGGAAGTATTTCTTCATAGATACCACTTTCAAACCAAGTGTTTTGACCACTGTCACTTGTATAGAATTCACAACTTTCTGCTGCCATCTCTTGTGTATTTACAGGGCAGGTTGAATTTAAGATTGGTCTGATCATAAAAGGTTTATTGAAGTTGAATGCTTGGGCATCAGTCCAATCCAGATTGTCGTGTCTAAACCAAGTGCTTCCAGGCGTGAAAATAGTTTCGCTCATGCCTAGGTTTAGATTTTTATCATTTTCTACGACTGCAAAAATGTACTTCCCCGCCTCTAAGTGCGTTGCCTCGGGAAAGGGAATCGATATCCACGAATTGTTAGCATCGGCTATTAACACTGTGTCAGATTGTACAAATAAATCCTGTGGCCCATCATCAAATTCATAGACATTGATGCTTACAGGTTCACCTGTCATTACTGCAGTAATGTTCTCCAGGTAGATATCAACCTGATCTAGACTTTGGGCTTGGTTAATTGTGAATACCTGACCGATTTCTCCATGAATTCCATTTCCAATACCAATTGTAGCAACAGAAACCCCATCGTCCATTGCTATTTCATTGTCGATCAGGATGTTTTGGATAGCAACATTATCACTAATGTCAATATCTTCTTTATCGGTTTTTATGACATACGAAAATTGATATTGACCTGTGGTACCAATGAAAATTGGGCTTGCGGAAAATATAGCAACTGTTGTGTCTGCAGGAACTTCAGTCGGATTGGAATAAAGTGTAAATTCAGGGTTTTGGATATTCGGTAATTTGTAATAGTTGAATTCTACGTACACATTACTTACAAGATCTTCTCCATTATTTGTGATTAAGCAATTTGCCCCAGTGCCGTTTATTAGTGATCGTGGCACTGAAGTTAATTCTGATTCCGGTCCTAAATTGATACTTAGATCAATTGAGGTTTGGCCATTCATGCTTTTAAGGAGTAAAAAGCTGAATAGTCCGAGTAGATAGACAGGTCTCATATTTATGTTTATTATGATTGGAATATAAATACAACATTTGTCATAAATTAAATTTTTTTATATGAGAAATACTTATGCTATCTGACAAATGGGTTGATTGTCGGTAATAAATATGAAAAAGTGATATGTATTTCTTTTCTATTGGTCATTCAGCTATTAGGAACTCGATTTTTATTGTAATTTGTAATATTAAAAACCAAACCATTCCATGTGGCTACTACTTTTGACTTGAATGTACAATTAAGCGATTTCAGTATAATATCTAGAGCTAGAAAAGCTTTGCTATTGCTCATTGCCAACAATTTGAATTCGGATATTTCTTTTTCAGATCCTGTTCGATTGTTATTTATATGTACCCACAATTCTAGACGTTCATTGTTGGCGGAGGTTCTGTCCGACCTTTTAGCGAAGCATTATGATCTTCCAATTGAGTCCTATTCTGGAGGTACAGAGGCAACTGCTTTCAACTCTCAAATGGTAAGAGCCTTGGAAAGTTTTGGTATAGAATTTACTACGCAGGATGTTCAAGAGAATCCTTCTTATTGCTTGATAAATCAGCCAGAGAAAAAATATTTTTCTAAGCGTTTTGATGATGCTGCGAATCCAAATCGTACGTTTTTTGCTTTCATGGTTTGTGATCAGGCAGATGAATCTTGTCCAGTGGTACCAGGAGCAAAATATAGATTTCCACTTAAGTATAAAGATCCGAAGGTTTATGATGATACGAGTCAATCTGCTGAGATGTATCGAAATAAGGTCATTGAGGTAGGAACAGAGTTAAACTTTATTTTTCACATGCTACATAAATACAGACTGAGCAATTAGGCTTGTATTTTTGGTTAGTTATCAGTAGCTTTTTCAAAAATTGGATTAGCTTTGTTCAAGGTTAAATTAGCAGAAGCATGCAGATAAATTTTTCAATGAATCGAACAGATTATATACAGTATTACTTATATAATGCCTCTAAGAATGTTCAATTACGTAAACGTCGAAGCAGGACTAGATTATTAACTTTTTTGGTGTGCTTACCTATCTCCTTGATGTATTTTTATCAGGATATGTTGTTAATGGGTGGAGGATTCCTAGCAATGGGAATATTGTGGTATACGCTTCTTCCAAGATTTGATGGTAGAATGCACAAGAAGAGCTTTGAACGATATGTTGATCAGAATCATAAGTCTGACTTTGAGGATAAGCTTAAGGTTGAGACTACGAAACAAGAATGTGTATTGAGCAGCAAGGCAGGGGAGTCTGTTTTTGCACTAGATGCAATCAGTTCGGTAGAGGAGACGGCTGACTATTTATTCATCTTTATGAATAATGGGCAAAGTTTAGGTGTCCCCAAACGTGCTGTTTCCGAAAAGGATGTGTTTATTAATGCACTACTCGGAACAGGTTTTTCTCCGGAAAAGTATATTCAAGACCTAGATTGGGCTTGGAAATAAAAAAGATCCCTGAATGCAGGGATCTTTTTTATGCTTTTTTTTCAAATTCTGACCTTAGCACAAGGTGCTTGACTTTAGGTGTTTTGCCTTCTATCTCTCCAGGATTTCCATTGAGTCTTATATTTTTAACTTTTGTACCTCTTTTAATTACAGTTGAAGTTCCTCGGACTTTAAGATCTTTAGTTACTACAATTGTATCTCCTGTTTGAAGTGCTTTTCCATTACAGTCTAAAACCTCTTCCATATTTTTTTTGTGTAATGTAGTCCTATTTCATCGGAATATAAGGATGACTTGATCATTAAGTCTTTTCCCTAAGTGTGAACTTGCAATAAAGTTATTTTCCTAGTTTAGGACATACAGTTTAGATAGAAGCAGTCGAATTGCTTCATTGTGTGCTTCGTCAAGTTCCATAGTTTTTGGGTTGACAGCATCATAGAACATTGGTATACTGTAAGATCCTGTTATCTCTGCTCCCCAATACTTAAATAAAGGCGCAATCTTTTCTAGATTGTTTGCTCCACCCTGAGAACCAGGAGAGGTACTTAGGAGTATGACCTGCTTATTTCCTAGGAACTTATTGTCAATTCTAGAACACCAATCAATGATATTCTTAAAAAATGCAGAGGGAAGTCCATTATGTTCTGGAATTGATAGAATGATTGCATCGAAAGATTTGATCTTTTTGATTAGGTCTTTCAAGGATTCTGGTGCACCTTTTGCCTTTTCTATGTCAATATTATAGATAGGAAGGTTAATATTCCGAATATCTAAAAGTTCGATATCCAGATTTGGATTCCCTTTTTTTACAATTTCTAGTAAAATGTGGTTGATAGAGGTGCTGCTGTTACTTCCAGCAAAAGCTAATATTTTCATATATTGAATTATTTGTAATTACAAATATATAACAATATATTCATCCTCTTAGTTTATCAAGGATATCATTTGCGAGTTTAGCTTCTTCCTCCGTGATAGTATTATACGTATCTTTATAGTCGTGGATTTTATGGATTTCATCCAGTGTTTGCAATCCCTTTTTTGTGATATATGAAAAGATTTGTGTCTTACAATCTGAGTTTATTTCCCGTTCTATAAATCCGAGATTGACTAATTTTTCAAGTTGCCTCGTTAGGTCCCCACGTTTGTTTACAAGGACTTCTTTAATTTCCATGGTCAATGCAGGCTCAGGATGTCTACCTCTTAGTATTCTGAGAATATTATAATGTTGGTCATTTATATTGAATTTCTTCAATGTATCTAACAGCATTCCATTAAACCAAAGACCTGTGTAAATCGTGTTTACTACTAATTTGGATCGTTCATTTATGAACGGTTTTCTTTGCTTAAGTTCTTCTTCTAGTCTCACTTGCTTCTAATGATTATTCTAATTCACTATACAATTATACGTACGATTTAGTTTACAAAAGGGTAAAGATGCCTTTTGTCAAAACTAAATTTAATAAAACTTGTATAGCATATTAAATCTTAAATAATGGGTAAAATACTTTTTTGGCACAGACGGGACCTTAGAATAGAAGATAATGTTGGACTTTTCCATGCTCTGAGCAGTGGTCATGAGGTCATACCTATTTTTATTTTTGATGAGCACATATTGGATAAGCTTCCCGCCAATGATAAGCGGGTTAATCTGATTTACAACGAATTATCAAAACTGCAAGAAATCTACAAGTCTAATGGGTCAAACCTCATAGTTAGGAGAGGAGACCCCTTAGACTTGATATTAGAACTTTCAGAAAAGTATGCCTGTGTAGGTGTATATACAAATGAAGATTATGAGCCTTATGCTCGACAGCGTGACAATACTTTGGGAAAAAAATTAAAGGAGCAGGGCACATCTTTTAATTCATTTAAGGATCAGGTGATCTTCGCTCCTGGGGAGGTTTTGAAGCCAGACACCAAGCCTTACACTGTTTTTACTCCATTTAAACGACGTTGGTTAGCAACTCTTGAGGCATCAGATTATAAGTCCTTTCCTTCAGAAGGAAAGTTGGGTGCATTAGCTACGTTAGAAACAAACTTTCCGTCCAAATCGAATTTAGGTATTGAGGATGTGAATGTTATACTTCCTGAATTGGTCCTGAAGAATATTGATAAATACGAGGAAAATAGAAATTTCCCTGCAGTAAATAAGTGCAGTTTTAGTTCTGTCTATCTTCGTTTTGGGATGGTAAGCCCTAGGTTTTTAGTTCGAAAAGCTGTAGAACGAAATGAGACCTATCTATCTGAATTGATCTGGAGAGAATTTTTCATGGTTATATTACACTACTTCCCTGATGTCGTGTTTTCCAATTTTAGACCAAAATATGATGGAATTGAATGGCGCAATAATGAGGAAGAGTTTAAAAAGTGGTGCGCTGGAGAAACCGGTTATCCAATAGTAGATGCGGGTATGAGAGAATTGAACGAGACTGGTCTTATGCACAATCGGGTTCGTATGATTGTGGCAAGTTTTTTGTGCAAACATTTACTAATCGATTGGAAATGGGGCGAGGCTTATTTTGCGGAGAAACTATTGGATTTTGAATTGTCTAGTAACAATGGAAACTGGCAATGGGCAGCAGGTACAGGTTGTGATGCTTCCCCTTACTTCAGGGTGTTTAATCCTTACACGCAAACTAAAAAGTTTGATAAAGATCTCATATACATAAAAAAATGGGTCAAAGACCTTAATGAATTTTCTTATCCACAGCCTATTATTGAGCATTCTGAAGCTCGAAATCGTGCCTTAGAGAGGTATAAGGAAGGTATTAGTAAGTATACGAATTCTTAAATTTTACACGAATCTTATAGAACCCATCCGTATTTGGTTTTTTATTCATTACTAATTGATTATATTTTGTGCCTAGATCAGAATGA
>JAQXAY010000050.1 GCA_029252685.1 Saprospiraceae bacterium
CCTCTGTCATATTCATAGATAAGATCTATATTCTCATTGATTTGACTGAATAAATTGAAGGCAAGTGAAAAAAAAATAAAAAAAGATAGGGTTCTCATTGACACAATTTTAGTTTTATATGTTTCTTAAAAGTAACAAACTGATTTTAATAAAATATAAGTAATTAGATGAAACTAGATATTTTGGCTATTGGTGTGCATCCCGACGACGTGGAATTAAGTTGTGCCGGCACTTTGCTGAGGCATTTAGACCTAGGAAAGACGGTAGGTATACTTGATCTTACTAGGGGAGAATTGGGTAGTAGGGGTACTGCAGATACAAGAGATATTGAGGCTCAAGATTCTGCAAATATTCTAGGGATAGAATATCGTAAAAATGCTAAGATGGCAGATGGCTTTTTTTCCCACTCGCCGGACAATGTAAAAAAGATTGTTGCTTACATTCGAGAAACTAGGCCTGAAATAGTACTTGCTAATGCAATATCTGATAGGCATCCTGATCACGGAAGAGCGGCAAAATTAATTGCTGATGCCTGCTTTTACGCTGGTTTAGTAAAGATTGAAACGATTGATGAGCAGGGACGTACTCAAGAGCCATGGAGACCTAAAGCCGTTTACCACTATATCCAAGATCATAATTTAGTACCTGATTTCGTTGTTGACATAAGTCCATATATGGATAAGAAGATTGAGTCCATACTTGCTTATAAGACCCAATTTTATGATCCGAATGCCAAGGATACTTCTATGCCTTCAACGCCTATATCCTCTAAAGCTTTCTTTGATTTTCTGAAGGCTAAGGGTACCGCATATGGTAGAATTGCAAATTTTGAATTTGCTGAAGGATATCAAGTAGCTAGAACACCAGGTGTAAAGAATCTATTTGATTTAATTTGATTTGCCTTCTAGATGATTGACGTAATCTACACTTCCTAAACGGAATCTTGGATTTATTCTGTTTTTCTTATCCATTGTATGTTCTTTTCTACAAAAGAATGCGACTGGCATTTCTTTTGGAACAGAGAAAGCAAGACTTTTTTCTGCCGCAATTATAGTGTTGCTCATAAAAAGAGGCTTGTTGACGTCTATATTTTGTATTGGATTATAAAGCTCAAATGTTCCGAAGTAAGAAAATGAATTGGACTGCGCTTTAGCGTTAAATGCTAAAGTGCAGCCAAGGATAAGGAACATAAATTTTAAGTATCTACTGATATTTAGCTTTTTTACTACCTGCATAGAGTTCGTATTTTTGGAATTTACATTCCAATGGTCCATTGAAAAGAGGTATTTTTCTAGAAGGTCTAAGCCCAACATGCTTGAATGCGGACATATTTGATGAAATTATCCAAGCGGTAGATCCTCCATAATGTTGTTTCAGTGTATCTCCAATTTCTTTGTATAACTCCTCAATGTCACTACTAGTAATCCTTAAATCATAAGGAGGATTAAAGACAGCAAGAGCTTCTTTTATAGGTGGGTCTTGAAATAGGAAATCCTTTTTTCTAAGCTTTATAAATTTCTTAAAATCTAGTCTCGTTAAGTTTTCATAGCTTACATCAAGAGCTTCTGAGCTTATGTCACATCCCCAGATTTCTTCCTTTGGTTCACAAATGGCAGCTTCTGCTTTATTACGAACTTCTTCAAACAAAGATTTATCATAGTTATCCCAACTTTGGAAGGAGAATTTTTTTCTATGAAAATTAGCAGGTGTATTTGTAGCGATCATACATGCCTCTGCTAAAAGAGTTCCTGAGCCGCACATTGGATCTAGGTATGGTTGACTGCCATCATAGCCTGAAAGAATAAGTAATCCTGCAGCAAGCACTTCATTCAAAGGGGCTTTTCCTGCTTTTAAGCGATATCCTCTTTTGTGTAATGATTTTCCTGAGCTATTCTTGTAGACTGTTACTTGGTCATCATGAATATATAAGTTAACTGCAAAGTCAGGATCTTTAGGGTCTACATTTGGTCTTTCTTCAAAAGTGTCTGTAAACTTGTCCGCAATCGCATCTTTTGTTTTAAGTGCAATATATTTTGAATGATTGAAAAATCTTGAGTTGATTATTGCATCAATCGCAAAGGTGTCCCCAAGCTTGAATTCATTGGTCCAATCGTGCTTGTATATATTGTCATAAACATCCTGTTCGTTCCGTGCCTCGAAAGTGTACATAGGAACTAGAATCTGAAGACCTGTGCGGATCTTTAGATTTGCCTCGTACAATTGCGCAAGGTCGGCCTCAGCTTTTACCGCTCGTTTTAGCTTTACACAATTCTGAATTCCTAGGGCATTGAGTTCTTCTATTAGAATGTCCTCAAGCCCAAACATAGTTTTGACTAATATTTCCACGTACAAAGATTTTTGCAAAGGTACATTTAATCGGCAAAAGGATTTGAATTATACCTGAAAAACGCCAGGATTGAATTTCTCTACAGGAGCATTATTAGCTGCTTTAATTCCTTCTGAAATAAGCTTCCTAGTCTCAAGAGGATCAATAATGGCATCAACCCACAACCTTGAGGCTGCATAGTATGGACTAGTTTGTTCTTCATATCTGTTCGAAATGGATTCAAATAATTCCTTTTCTTTATTTGGATCAGGAACTTCACCTTTTGATTTTAGTGAACTGAGCTGGATTTGTGTAAGGACTTTAGCTGCTTGCTTTCCACCCATTACCGCCACCTTAGCTGTTGGCCAGGCTACAATCAATCTTGGGTCATATGCCTTGCCACACATTGCATAATTCCCTGCTCCGTAAGAATTCCCCATTATTACAGAGAATTTTGGGACGGTAGAGTTAGACACTGCATTGACCATCTTTGCTCCATCTTTGATGATACCTCCATGTTCAGATCGCTTGCCGACCATAAACCCTGTTACATCGTGCAAGAAAACAAGCGGTATTTTTTTCTGATTACAATTCATGATGAATCTAGCGGCCTTGTCTGCAGAATCGGAGTAGATGACTCCCCCAAATTGTAATTCTCCTTTTGCACTTTTTACCACCTGTCTATTATTCGCTACTATCCCTACAGCCCATCCATCAATACGAGCATAGGCAGTTATGATCGTTTGTCCGTAGCCTTTTTTGTATTCTATTATTTCTGAATTGTCTACAATCCTTTCGATGATTGCTTTGGAGTCATAGGGCTTGGTTGGTGTTTCCGGAAATATTTCTATGATTTCTTTTGGATCCTTAGCAGGTTCCATGGGTGTTTTTCTGTCAAATCCTGCTGTATCGAAAGTGCCCATCTTATCGACAAGATCTCTAATGATTTCTAAGCATTCCTGATCGGTGTCCATCTTGTAATCTGTAACTCCGGAGATGTTGGATTGGGTATGAGCACCGCCAAGTGTTTCTTTATCTACATCTTCTCCAATTGCAGCTTTTACCAAATAAGGACCAGCTAAAAAGATTGAACCTGTTTCATTTACGATGAGTGCCTCGTCTGACATGATTGGTAAATATGCTCCTCCTGCAACACAGGAACCCATAATTGCAGCGATTTGCGGGATGCCCATGCTGGACATTTTTGCATTATTTCTAAAAATTCTTCCGAAGTGTTCTTTATCTGGAAAGATTTCATCCTGCATGGGAAGATATACTCCTGCACTATCTACTAGATAGATCACGGGAAGTCTATTTTCCATAGCAATCTCTTGTGCCCTAAGGTTCTTTTTTCCTGTCATAGGAAACCAAGCTCCTGCCTTTACTGTAGCATCATTGGCAATGATCATACATTGCCTTCCTGAAACATATCCAATTCCTGTAACAACTCCTGCAGCTGGACAGCCTCCGTGTTCTTTGTACATATCATAAGCTGCGAATGCGCCTACTTCCAAAAAATCACTATTTTTATCTAAAAGATGTTCTATACGCTCTCTAACACTGAGCTTACCTTTTTTATGTTGTTTTTCTATTTTCTTCAGACCACCACCTTCATATATCTTTTCTAATCTGAAATTTAGTTTTGACAACAATAATTGATATTGGTCTTTGTTTTTTTGTTTATCGAGAGCAGTGTGCTTCATATTTTGGTTTGTCATTTTCTGAAAAATAAAAATTAGAGTTTAAAGAACAAATAAACTTTAGTTTTATTTAACAGCAACAAGCCATATTGGTTTATTTATATAGCACATAATGGAAATCTCCCTCAAAATCAGGATACAATCCTGAAATAAAAATTTCACTTTTAGAGCGGTCTAGTTCATCCAAAAACTCAGCTTTTGAATAGATTCTTTTTTCATTGATATGTGTGATGATGTAGTTTGCTACCATGCCTGCCTTATAGGCTTTAGAGTTTTCTACAATCAAGGGTACTAAAACTCCATCTTTGCCATATTTTAAAATTTCTTCAGCGTTTAAGTCATTTATTTCAAAACCAAATACTTTTAATTCTTCAGTCTCAATCAAACTTAGATCAAGAAGATTTACAGAATGATTGCCTAGTTCTACTTTTAGTAAATGTCTTTTTCCTGCTCGGTAATAACCAATTTCAATTTTATCACCAGGCGAGAAAGTGGCTACTATTTCCTGTAATTCAGGAAGGGTATTGGTTGCTTTTCCATTGATACTTAATATCACATCTCCTTTTTTGAGTCCTGCAAGATCAGCACCGCTTTTAGGGTTTACTCGGGTAATATGAACGCCTTGTATCTTATCTAATTTCAATTTTTTTGCTAACCTACTCTCAACAGTTTCTAGATCTACCCCCATTAATCCTCTTTGTACGGAACCGAAGGATTTAATATCTGTGATAACCTTTTTCACCAAATTAGAGGGTACAGCAAATGAATAGCCTTCATATTTGCCGCTCTTAGTGATTATAGCTGTATTTATACCTATAAGCTCACCATCGGTATTTACCAATGCACCACCACTATTTCCAGGATTAACTACTGCATCTGTTTGTATAAAGGATTCAATAGTGAAGTCTCCTTCGAGAATATTTATATTTCTCCCTTTTGCTGAGACGATACCTGCGGTCACTGTTGATTCCAAGTTGAAAGGATTACCTACTGCTATCACCCAAGCCCCCACCATCAGTGAGTCACTATTGCCAAAGGCACAAAAAGGCAAATCTTCTGCGGCAATCTTTAGGAGTGCAAGATCTGTAGAAGGATCCGTTCCTATTAATGAAGCTTTATATTCTCTATTATCTGCAAGCGAAATAGTGAATTTTTCAGCATCTTCAATGACATGATTATTGGTTACAATATACCCATCTGGGGATATTATGACTCCAGAGCCTGTTGAGACACTTTCTTCACCACCACCAATCCAATAAAACCCCTTAGTTCTACTTTCTGCACGAATATTCACTACCGATGGGGTAGAGATAGCTGCTGCTAGAGTAAAATCTACAGGATTGTATATTGCATTTGATCTTTTTAAACCTCTTTCTATAGAGGGCTGCTCGTAGTAGACATATTTAGTGTCGTTTGTCCGTTGGATTTGCTCAATAGCTTTTTGTGGAAAAAAGATATTGTACACTAGGACACCTAAAATGGCTCCAGAAAATGCTAAAAAGAATGGTGCTATGTATTTTTTCATGTAAGATGCTGTTTGGTCAACTTTACCAGGTAATTTAATTACTTTAGACATCAGTTAATGTTTATCTAACAACAAAAAGCAATTCCTAATTATACAATAAGAAGATATTTTCAATATGGAGTTGAATTTTACAAAATATCAAGGCGCAGGAAACGATTTTATCATCATTAACGCCTTAGATCAGAAAAAAAGGCCTGAGCTCAGCCAGGCTCAAATATCAATTCTTTGTGACCGACACTTTGGTGTTGGTGGCGATGGTCTTATGATTCTTGAAAAATCCACCTCATCAGACTTTAAGATGGTTTATTATAACTCAGATGGTAAAGAGGGTTCATTATGCGGTAATGGCAGTCGTTGTGCTGTGCACTTTTACTATTCGTACACAGGCAAAAAAAAGACCAACATATCTTTTTCCTCTTTTGATGGTGTCCATCAAGCAAGCGTAGTCCGAACAAATACGGTGAAGCTTGGGATGTCTAGTGTGATGGAGTTTTTATCGGATGAGTCGTATTATTTTATGGATACCGGCTCCCCGCACATCGTAATCTTTGCGGATTCTATAAGTGAATTAGATATGGAAAAAATTGGGCAACAATTTAGAAATGTTTCTCCCTTGAAGGAAGCAGGGACAAATGTAAATGTTGTTCAAAAAGGGGATTCTTATAATTTAATTCGAACCTTTGAACGAGGAGTAGAAGGAGAGACGCTTGCTTGTGGAACTGGGGTTACTGCAGCTGCCTTGATCAAAGCAATCGATGGAAAATATCCAGCGGGTAGTTACAAAGAAAATTTTCAAGCCATAGGTGGTTTACTCTGTGTTTATTTTGATCGCTCTGCTCAGGGCTTTGAGCATATTTATCTCGAGGGTCCTGCTGAGGAAGTGTTTAAGGGTCAAATAACCCTATAAAAAAAGCCTCCCGCTCAAACGGGAGGCTTTTTTTATTACTTTAAGCTTAATTGCTTAGTTGACTCTTCTCCTTGGTGCTTTAATTGCACTGTATACTCACCAGCTGGCAGATAATATTTGCCATTATCTGCAAGTTTAAGATTTATTGAAGTTCCTTCCTCTAAAGCCTTCAAGAATAAATCCTTTTGCTTGGGATCTATAGTCAGGTCGTAGGCGATAGAATTAAAGCCTTTTGTTAATTCCACTTCAAGGGTAGATAGAATTGTTTCTCCATGCAGAATAGTAAGCTTTGCAGAGCCAGCTTCATTTGTGTATGCATGTATCAGTTGCTCAGGCTCATTCGCTTCCATGTAAGTGGCGCGTTTGCTTCCCCAGTATGGGTTTGCTCGTCTTTCTTCTATTGTGAATAATTGAATATTACGCTTAAGATCTGCTTTTTGAAGCTTCGAAACATTTGACTTATAGATAGAACGACCATGTGTTCCAACTATTAGATCATTGTTGTTTGGATGTATCACAACATCATGAATAGACACAGCAGGGAGCCCTTCCTTACATATATTGAAGCTCATTCCTCCATCCATAGAAATATATAAACCATGGTCCGTTCCTACATAAATTAAAGAAGGGTTTACTGGATCTTCTTTTATAACATTCACAGGTTCATTCGGTATGTCTGAGCCAATATTAACCCATGTTTTTCCATAATCTGAAGATTTATAAACCATAGTTTCAAAATAGTCCCAACGATAACCATTCAAGCTCAGGTAAACCGTGCCTTCAGAATGATTTGAAGCCCATACTCTAGTAACCCACATATTTTCTGGCAAACCAGCAGAAATGTTTGTCCAATTATTACCACCGTCTTTTGTTACATGAACTAGTCCATCATCTGTTCCCGCATAGATCAGTCCAAATTTGAGTGGTGATTCATGAAAACTTGTTATTGTTCCGTAAGCAACATCTCCTTTTTTACCTCCTTTAGTCAAGTCAGGGGATATTTCACTGAATGAATTACCTTTATCAAAAGAACGATGCAATTTGTTGGAAGCCATATAGAATATATCTTGATTGTGGCTTGACAATTGAATCGGTGTTTGCCAATTCCAACGTAAAGGCCTGTCTCCAAGTTGATGTTTAGGAGTGATATACTTTCGATCTCCAGTGTTTGTATTTAACCTGAAATAATTTCCAAATTGATAACCTGTATATACCGTTTCATTATCTCTGGTATCCACTGCGATCTGCATTCCATCGCCACCCATGATTTCTTTATAAGGATAGTGTCCACTGTTATGCCACCCAACACCTGGTCTGTAATTATTTGATCCCATCCATACCCCATTGTCTTGAAGTCCTCCATATACATTATATGGTTCAGCATGGTCTACTGCTACAGCATAGAATTGACCTACAGCAGGACTATTACATTTGACCCAGTTCTCTCCATGATCATAGGATATATTTATACCGCCATCATTTCCCAATATTATGTGCCCTTCTCGATCAGGATTTACCCAAAGGGCATGATGATCGGCATGTACATTCTCTCTCCAAATTGATTTCCAATTAGCACCTTTGTCATCAGACCTTAGTACTGGCACCCCCATTATATATAAGGTGTTTGGGTTAGAAGGGTTTGTTCTTATCTGGCCAAAGTAATAGCCATAGCTATTGTATACAAAATCAAGATATCCTTCATGTGTCTTTTCCCATTTTTTGCCACCATCATTGGATCGGTATACTTCTGCACCAACTACCGGAGTATCGAAAAGCAATGAGTTGGCATCTTCTACGTATTCAACCAAGTCAAGCGGTGTGATTTCATTATTGTCTAGGAGTTCAATAATCCTACTATGGTCGTATGTTTTTGGGAACCCATAATTATTTAAGTAAGATTCAACTTTTTCTTTGTCAATATTTTTGAAGGTCGCCTTGTCCATGCTGCGAAGCTCTTCCTTTGTAAGTTCATCTGATTTAGTTGAAGATTCTTCTGCGGGTCTTCTGAAATAATTATCAATAACAGCATATAGGACTGTTGAATTGTTTTCATTTACAGCCGAAAGTCCAATTCTTCCTGCACCTTCCCCGTATGGAAAACCTGACCTTTTGTTGATCATTTTTGTCCAAGATAAACCGCCGTCTGTGCTCTTGTAGATATTAGATCCTTCTCCAGATTCTACAAAATTCCATGCGCTTCTTGTTCTTTCCCAGGTTGAAGCATAAACAGTTTTTGCATTATTAGGGTCTTTTATTAAGTCTATACCCCCAGCATTTTCATTCACATAAAGTGTATTAGTCCAGGATTCGCCGCCGTCCTCTGATAGATATAAACCGCGTTTTTCATTCGAGGAATACAAACTTCCCAATACGGCTACTAGAATACGATCTGGATCGTTCGAATCAATCAATATTCGACCAATATGGTGACTTTCTTCAAGTCCGATATGATTCCATGTTTTGCCCCAGTCTGTACTTTTGAACATTCCCATGCCAGCATAAGAGGAACGGCTAGAATTAACCTCTCCTGTCCCTGCGTATACAGTGCCCGAATTCCAATCGACCGCTATGTCTCCAATAGTCATAACAATTTGATCATCAAACAGAGGTTCGAATGTAGTTCCATTATTCATTGTATTCCAGACACCTCCTGATGCATAGGCAACAAAGAATTGACTGGGATCATTAGGGTTTACATCAATATCAGCTACACGGCCACTAAATACGGTAGGGCCTATATTTTCAAAATCAAGTCCATTAAATATGGAGTTTTGTATAGAGTTGTTTCTTTTTTCAAAGCTTTCTAGCCTCAATTCAGCGCTGCTTGGGATAGGTTGTGCAATCAATGAAGACAGACTTATTGTCATAAATAAAAAGAAAAATGTCTGTCTTAGGCTAGATTTGGTCTTAACGTAAAAGTTCATAGATGCCAGTTTGGTGATGAAAGTTGAAACCTGTTTTGGATTTCAATATGGAAAATAATAGAATTTTAAGATTTTATGGTCTCTGGTAAAAAAATAATTTATTATTCTCATATTAGTTGAATAATAAATTATGGATTATTAATTTTAAATTGGAAATTGTATACCTAACACCTCTTAAACTTTTCCAGTTTTAGCAATTTTCCAACTACTGTCCTTTATAAAAAGCATTTTCCCTGCTTTTGCTGGGATACGTATAGTATTTGATGAGCACTGATTTTACTTTTTCGGGCTCAAACATGAACATTATTTAATACCAATTTCATTATGAAAAAAGAACTAATCCCATTATTGGTTTATAGGTTCATTGCGCTATTTTTATTCGCATGCACCTTTAATCTTTCCGCAGACAGCTATCCAATTACATTCAAATCATTTGAAGAAGATCTACAGGTAACTGCCGTCTGTAATTCTCAACTTACTATTGCACTTGATGACGTGGGGCAATATACCCTAGATCCGACGGAAGTGGATAATGGATCATCATCAGATCAAGGCCCTGTTAGCCTTTCTCTAGATATTACTGAATTTGATTGTAATGATATTGGTACTCCCGTGCTTGTAACACTTACAGTTATGGAGGATGCCACCGGTACTACAGATAACTGTACCTCTACAATTACTGTGATTGATGATTTAGCACCTGCAGACGTTTGTGAAAATCAAACGATAGATGTTGGTGATGGGATGACTCAATCAATGAGCCCTGTGGATTTTCTTTCGGCTCCAATGGATAACTGTTCTCCAACCGTAAATGCAGTTTTTCTGGATCCATTTTCAGGGTGGATAGAAGAGGCCAGTGCATCTTCTGCTAATTTACAAGATGTGTTTTTCGCAGATGCGAATAATGGTTGGATTGTGGGTAATCTGGGATCTATACAACATACTATTGATGGCGGTACTACCTGGGTAGCTCAAACAAGTGGAGTGACTGAAGAGCTGCAAAGCGTATATTTTGCTGATGTAAATACAGGTTGGGCCGTAGGATTAAATAAAACTATTTTAAAAACTAGTGATGGGGGTACTACCTGGTCTGTTATTAATCCAATGTTAGTATTAGGATCAGATTTTTATAGTGTTTTTTTTCTGGATTTAAATAATGGTTACATCACAGGATCAGGTGGCGTTCTTTTGAATACAACTGATGGTGGTAATACCTGGGTTGATCAAGGTGTAACCTTGTTAGTAAATAAAAGAGATATTTTTTTCACGGATGCTAATAATGGATGGATTATTAGCCAGGATAGTATTCTTCATACCAACGATGGAGGTGTCATCTGGAACGTACAAGATCCTATTGTAAGTAATATCTTAAGGAAATTGAGTTTTGTGGATGCATCAAATGGATGGATAGTTGGAGATAATGGTATTATTCTAAATACAACAGACGGAGGTACAACATGG
>JAQXAY010000117.1 GCA_029252685.1 Saprospiraceae bacterium
GCAGAGGCAACAACAACTACACCAGCGGCTTTAAGGTTGTTGATTGCTGTTTCAAGGATAAGAAAGTTCGTCGGATTACATCCTTCTGATTCTGGACAACCCCAAGAATTGTTTATAACATGTGGAGCCTTAGAAACGTCAGGATTTTCATTGTTGCTGTCAGTAGGTGCTAGAAACCATTCGAAGCATTCCAAGTATGTACTCGGTCTTCCTGCACCGCGTTCCATATTTCGACAGCCAATCCATGATGCTTCTGGAGCAACACCTATCTGAAGGTCATTATCGACTCCTACCATGGTACCTACTGTGTGAGTACCGTGATTGTGATCATCACAAGGGGCTACATTGTCCAAACCGCAGGGATTGGTCCCACTATTGCCTGGGTCAATCTCGTGGATGGCGTCGTGCCAGTTGTAATTATGATCTTCTGCAGATCCATCCCAACCTCTGTATTGAGATTTTATAGCCGGATGGAACCACTCTACTCCAGTATCTTGACCACCAATTACAACATCATTTCCTGTATATCCTAGATCCCAAACTTCATCTGCGCGGATCATGGAAAGCCCCCACTCAATGGCATCTATTGTACGATTATTTGCTTCATTAACTGATTGATCTTTGGGAAGTTCATTTGTTGTCCACTCATCGATTTGGATTCGCTTTACCTCTGGCATAGCAATTAAATCTTGAAGCATTGGGGCAGTAATCTTGGTAAGAATTGCATTGGCAAGAAAAAATGACCTGGAAGCTATTTGCTTATTGTTGAGATATTCAAGAATCTCTTTTTGACTTTCTTGGGCTTCTTGTAAGAGTATCTCGTAAACATAGGTTCCTTTGTCTACCTTTTGATTAAAAAGGCTTGCCTGACTGAGGTCGGTATTGTTTTCTAGAATGATCAATACATCTTGATGGCTGTTTGTATTGAAGTTATTGTAAACTTGTTGATCAACACTTGCATGCTGTGCCATTAGGTGGTTACCTATTGTCAATAACAATAGACCTATCAGATTCCAAATTCTTGATTTCATGTTAACGCATTAAAAGTCATACCCAAGCGAGAAGAATAGACGAGGGTCTAGTTTTTCTCCAGTTTCTATACCTTGAGCATAATCTATTCTTAAATAATAGCCTAAGATAAGCATTCTTACTCCGGCTCCATAGCCCATTACAAATGGATCACGGAAGAATTTAACAGAAAGAAAAACATTTGGATCACCTGGTTCGTAAATGTCTTGTAAATTTTTAATGTTAAGTGGATTGTCTGTCGCAAAAGGGCTCTTACCTACCCAAGCAGAACCAGCATCAAAAAATCCAACAAGCTGGAAGTTTCTTAAGAATGGGGAACGAATATTATTTGAGATATACTGGAATATTGGAACCCTAAGTTCTGTGTTTAGCATCAGGTATGAATTACCATTTCTGATATTGGAAGAGAATCCTCTTAGATTAGGCATCAGCATTTGATATCTAAAGCCATCCTCTACATTTGGAGTTGGTATGTCGTTATTTGTATCTGAGTTTGGAGAGAAGAACATATTATCCGTAGCTCCGATAAAATAGGCTACTTTTTCGCTTCCTATAGAAGTTGCAGCTGCGACTCTGGAAGCAAAAACTGATTTCTTCAGACCTGGAATATAGTTTCTTGCATCTAAGGAGAAAACAGTCATGAATCCATCGTTAAAACTGAAAGATGTATCATCCGTAAGATCCACCTCCATACCTTTGGATAGCTCTACTGTTCCTTTGACGCGTGTGCCATTCAGTATATTTATGCCTTTGATTATAGTGTTGTCATAGACATATTCTGACCGCCATCTAAGACGTTGAACATTTTCTGATAAGGTCTCCAATGTATTTTGGTCCGTTGCTAACTGTACGCGCTGATCTAATCGGATACTCAAACCAGTTTTTACTGCAGAGAATACCGAAAACGGATAACTTACTTTGTATTGAGCTACAAAACTATTTGCTTCTATTCTTGGCTGTATTTGGCTTGGGAAGAGCGAGCCATTATCTTCAGTAAACCGGAATGAACTCTTGTAGACAAAGTATTCTTTATCGAGTCTTGATTTATTGTTGTTGTAACGTATATATGCTTCATATCCATTGAAAGTAGAGGGGAATTTAATGCCCGCTTCCAGTTCGTAATCTTCTAGAAGATCTTTGAAGTTTGCTTTCATTAGAATACCCATCCTTGATGATCTAGGATCTTGTTCACTGCTTGGCTGGAAAGCATTTAAACTTGGCGTTCCGTTATAAGGATAATAGTCATCTAATAAATTATTATTGTCAAATTCAGTATTGATGAAATCGTTCCTAAATAAGAGTCTGTAGGGAATCACATCAGATGGGAAATACTGGTATTTCTTGTTGGGGTCTATTCTCTTACCTAAGGATAGATCAGCTGCTTTTGTAAGGTATGAATCAAGTTCCTCAGAACCTTCTTCATAGTCTGTTGTCTCATTCTCTTCTTCTACTTCAAAACCGGATTGAAACACATAGCTATCGATGTCTAAAGTTTCTTCTGTGTCTTCATTTTTATAGTCTGGATCTAAAAAGGAATCTTCCTTAAGCACTGTTACATCATCATTTGTTTTAGCAAGATCTTTTTTATTAAAGTCCTTGCTGATTGGATCAGCGCTGAGCTCTGTGTTGATCTTACTGAGGTAAATGATCGAATTATCTTTGGATTGTTGTTTACTTATTATTGAATTATTTTTTTGGTTTACCTTTTGAAAGTCAAGGTTGTACCTCAGGTTGGTTTGCGGTATAGATTTACCTCGTTTTTCAATGATTGGAATGATATTAACACTATCAATCTCCGTCATCCGGACACTATCAATTACGTTTTCTAGAAGAGTATCTTTATGGAAATATCCAATGTCTCCGTCATTAAAGAATACTTCTTGTTCGTAATGGTGAATATAGGATTCAATTTCGCCGATATATCTATTTACAATACCCGTATTGTCTGATAAGTAGGTAAAGTAATTTTCGTCAAAGCAAAAGGCTTCTCTTTCGTTGGTCTTAGGTGTGTTTGTTAGTCTAATCAGTTTGCTGCCATCTTCCGGAAGAAAGAAAATATCCATTTTATCTTCTGGTACGATAGAGTCGATTCGGACCTTTCGTTTGTTTAGAGTATCCGGTCTGTTGGAACTGAAAATATAGCCTTTACGTCCGTCAAGTTCAGCTGTTTGGGCATCTAAATCATCCCAGATATCATTTGTGATTCTGGTTGTTTGGCGATCGACTAAGCTATAAATGAATAAATCTGAAAAGCCGTTTATAGTGGCTGATAACAACATCCTATAGTTGTTCTTATAGGAGATGGAATGAACTCTTTGATATTGGTTGGTAATCGGTTCAGTTTGCTTAAACTTATCTGTAAAGATATCGTATTGTCCGAGGTAGATTATATCATTTTTCTCAAACAGAATTGCCAATTCTTGCCCTGAACTATTCCAAGCAATTTTTGGATAATTATAATCAGTGTTTTGAATTTGATTGCGCTGACCGCCACGGAGGATAATGGATTTTTCCTCCTTTTCCATATGTTGTAGAATGACTTTATATCTACCCATATCATTCAAAACATAAGCTATTCGTTTGCCATCAGGACTGATTAGAACGTCCGTAATTGGGATGTTTTTTTTGTTTTTTATTTCTATTTTTTCCCCCTCTAAAGTATCTGTTTGTTTTGCCTCGTAAGCATACAGTTCTTTGTAATAGGCATAACTGTCTTTTTGAACCTTTGTCGAGGACATACCTAAAACATCGTAGAATCCTGAATCCAACGAACGGTCATTCTTTGCTAGGTAAAGAATGGTTGGGATGATCCCCTTTTTATTTCTAGAATCTATATAGAACCAGATTGATTTGCCTGCCAGGATAGGATTTTGGCTAGCAAATGCCTTATAGTCTTTGTAAGAGTCCGTATTGAGTAGTTCACGAAGTGCACTGTCATCTTTACTGGTCCATCCGTCAGCAATATATTTAACTAAACCATCCGTCACCCAGTCAGGAAGATTGAGTAAGATGCTGGCTTGTACCATTTCTTGAAGACTATTGCCAAGTAACAGTGAATTGAGAAAAACTCTTGCCGTTCCTTCACGTATTTGTGATCTTAGGTTTTGATGATCTCCATTGAATTGGACGAATATCTTTTTACCAAGTACTAAAGTTTTTTGGTCAAAAGTATTGAGCAGCTCTTCTTCACCAATATTACTTTGATTCAGGTCAGTAATATCTTTGTAGACAATGATTTCAATTTTTTCATTGATACGGTGTTCTGTAAGCTCTTCAATTTCAGCATAAATATCTTCAGCAATCATTATCGCACTTTGGCCAATATTTTTGCCTGTACCATACCAGAATCCTACAAAGTTCGTGCTCTCATATTGAAGCCAATTTTCAAATTCGTTATGGAATTGAACTCTATTTTTCCCAAACTCTACACTTGCTACCTGAGCGCTTAAGACCTGAGGAAAGAAAAAAAGGAAAACTATGTAGATGTAGATATTTTTCATATTTGCTTTATTACGAGCTGCGATACACTTGTTTATTTAATAACGGCGGTGTTTTGCTTACCTTTATGCTTAATTTAATTTTAACTGATGCGGAATCCAACTGATCAATCAAATGTATTTTTCATAATATAAGGGATTTTGCATCTATTTACGTTCGACAAAAGGAAAATCAAGTTTAGTCATGGCAAAAGTTGAAAGCTTTACATTTAATCCTTTTCAGGAAAACACATACCTTGTTTATGATGAAACGGGTGAATGTTTAATTTTTGATCCTGGTTGTAGCAACAAACAGGAAGAAGCTAAATTATTAACATTTATTGAGGAGAAAAAACTCCGTCCTGTACGTCTTATCAATACACATTGTCATATCGACCACATATTGGGAAACGCTTTCATCGCCAATGAGTTTGATTTAGGGCTTGAGATTCATCAAGAAGAGTTGCAGGTTTTGAACCAAGGACCTGTTGTAGCGGACATGTATGGTATTGGATATACGAATCATTCGCCTCAGCCAAGTCGATTTATTGAAGTGGGAGAACTTATTGAATTCGGTCAGACTAAATTAAGCGCACTGTTCACCCCTGGCCACTCCCCTGCAAGTCTTTCATTCTATTGCTCAGAAGATAATTTTTTAATTGCTGGAGATGTACTTTTTTATCAAAGCATAGGTCGCACAGATCTTCCTGGCGGTGATTTCGATACGCTTGCAGATAGTATTCGAACGCAGATTTACAGTTTACCAGATGCAGTAATCGTTTATCCAGGACATGGTCCAAAAACAAGAGTGGGCTATGAAAAGATGAACAATCCTTTCGTGAAACCTTAATTGAATAATTCGCTTTGTTCTGGCTTTAGTAGGGTAAAACTTTTCCTGTGATGCGCACAGGGGCCATGTTCTTTGATTGCCTCACGATGTGCTTTGGTGGGATAACCTGCATTGCTATTCCAGGCATAATGCGGATGGTCGAGATGTATCTGCTGCATATATTCATCTCTATGTGTTTTGGCTAGTACAGATGCAGCAGCAATCGACATGAATTTACCATCTCCTTTTATGATGCATTCAAAAGGAATTTCTTTATACGGTTTGAATCTGTTGCCGTCTATTAGTAGGAGTTCGGGGATTTGCCCTAATTTATCAACTGCCTTATGCATAGCTAAGAAAGAGGCATTGAGAATATTTATGGAATCAATCTCTTCAGGTGTGCAAATTCCAACAGCCCACTCCAAGGCATGTTCCTCGATATATGGCCTTAGGAGATTTCTCTTTTTCTCACTGAGTTGTTTGGAGTCATTCAATAAAGGGTGGTTGAAATCTTCTGGAAGGATAACCGCAGCAGCAAATACAGGACCTGCTAAACAGCCTCGGCCAGCTTCATCACATCCAGCCTCTATTTTATCTTTGGAAAATCGTAGTTCTAAGCTATTCTTTTGATTAAGCTTCATTAGTTGATATTCATAATCTTAAATTCCACTCGTCTGTTCAGTGCCCTACCGCCGGAGTCTTTATTTGACTCTACGGGTTCTGAAGATCCGTATGCTTTGTGGCTTAGTCTTGATGCATCAATGCCTTGATCGACTAAGTAATTGATAACAGACCTTGCTCGTTTTCGTGAAAGATAAATATTATAATTATCACTACCAATACTATCCGTATGTCCATGAATTTGAATGTTCATAGATGGATTCTTTTTCAATATAGTAATCAGCTTACTGAGTTCAATAAAGGAACGTGGATGCAGATCCCATTTGTCAAAATCGAAATAGATGTTTTTTAGTTTGATTATTTTGCCTTCGGTTAGGATTTGCTTTCGTAGATCCTCTTTTTCTTCAGGTACTTCAAGTATAGGCGGAATTTTTTTGATGAGAAAATCATCGAAATAATAGTATGCGTAGTTTAACACAGCATCCGTATACTCAAACTCTGTATCAATATCTTTATAGAAATTACCTACGACCAGAAAGTTGTAGGCGGAGTCTGCTTGAAATCCTCCTTTGATTTTAACCCATTCTTCTGCCTCGTTATCAACTACACTTACGGAGTTAAATAAAGGGCTGATGTCTATTTCTTTTTCTATTTCTAAGTCAACGAGGTCAATCGCAAACGCAAGACCGAAATTATTACAGGCAAGACTATTTTTAAGTTTGGATACGTAGAATTCTACATAATAGTTTTGTCCAACTACTAGTTCTTCATTCAGCCTCACTTGAACATATTCTCTACAGTGTGGTTTTCCTTTTTCGCAGCCAAACATGGTAAGGCCTATCATTGATTCACCTTTATTTGCCTTTTGGAGGTGGAATCCATTTGTTTTCCAATGTGCAGGAACCCGGATTTTTTGTCCGTATGCATCAGGGGATGCGTTGGTTGGTGAATCCCAAAAACGCATGAGCGAGGTAAAGTCACTACCTCTGTAGAACCAACCGATAGGAGGACTAGAGAATTGTTCAAAGCTTGGGTTTGGAACCAAATTTTGAATTTTTCCATTTTGCTGTCCAAATAAACCTAAAGACAGGCTTAGCAATAAATATGTTAGTATAATCCTCATTTGCATCTAGTGAACTTAAATATATATGGTTTAATGTAAGTCATTATACCATTAGTTAATGCAAGTTGGGAATCAAAAAAGAAGATAAGAGGCTCGAGAGGTTACATAGGAGACAAAAAAAAGGAAGTCCGAAGACTCCCTTTTTTAGTATTTATTTTACAGATCAAATTTGATGCCCTGTGCAAGGGGAAGACCTGTACTGTAGTTTATTGTATTTGTCTGACGACGCATGTATGCTTTCCAAGAATCAGATCCGGACTCACGGCCACCTCCTGTTTCTTTTTCACCACCAAATGCACCACCAATCTCAGCACCAGAAGTACCAATGTTTACATTTGCAATACCACAATCAGATCCTTGACAAGAAAGGAAAAGCTCTGCTTCTCTCATATCTTTTGTCATAATCGCTGAAGATAATCCCTGAGGAACATCATTCTGTAGTGCGATTGCTTCATCAAGATCTTTATATTTTATTAAGTAAAGTATCGGAGCAAATGTTTCATGCTGAACGATCTCGAAGTGGTTTTCCACTTCTGCGATACAAGGCTTAACATAGCATCCAGACTCATATCCTTCACCTTCAAGTACGCCTCCTTCAACTAAGATAGAACCACCTTCTGCCTTTACTTTTTCTATAGAACTAAGGTATGCGTTCACAGAATCTTTGTCGATAAGTGGTCCAACGTGATTGGACTCATCCAATGGATTACCAATCTTAAGCTGAGGATATGCACCTGATACACGTTCTTTAACAGCATCATAAACACTTTCGTGAATGATCAAACGACGTGTTGATGTACAACGCTGACCACATGTACCAACAGCACCAAATACGGCACCAGGAACAACAAGATTCAAATCAGCATTTTCAGTAATAATGATTGCGTTGTTTCCTCCTAACTCAAGTAAGCTTCTTCCAAGACGAGCTGCAACTTCCTGAGCAACAATTTTACCCATTCTTGTTGATCCTGTTGCTGATACAAGAGGAACACGCTTATCTTTAGTCATGAATTCTCCTACTTTGTAGTCTCCATTTACTACACAAGAAATACCTTCTGGTAGGTTGTTCTCACGAAGTATATTTTGGAAGATATTCTGACATGCGATAGTACACATTGGAGTCTTCTCAGAACCTTTCCAAATGTTTACATTTCCACAGATCAAAGCGATCATAGAGTTCCATGACCAAACGGCTACTGGAAAATTGAATGCAGATATTATACCAACGATACCCATTGGGTGCCATTGCTCATACATACGGTGCATTGGACGCTCCGAGTGCATTGTCAATCCGTAAAGTTGGCGAGAAAGACCTACTGCAAAATCACAGATATCGATCATTTCCTGTACTTCACCGAAACCTTCTTGAAGGCTTTTTCCCATCTCATAAGAAACAAGACTACCTAGTGCAGTTTTGTGTTTTCTTAATGCTTCTCCGTACAGACGTACGATTTCTCCACGCTTAGGTGCAGGAACAGTTCTCCATGTTTTGTATGCTGCCTGAGCAGTTGCAACAACATGTTCATATTCTTCTTTGGTTGTTTCACTAACAGAGCCAATGTATTTTCCATCAACGGGTGAGTAAGAATCAATATAGCTGCCTGAATTTGAAGATTTAAGACCAGTCCATGTACCGGCATTCTTTTCTTCTAGGCCCAATTCTTTTAGAAAGTCTAAATTCATTGTTTTGCTGTTTTAGCTTTATTTAATTAGCTGCAAAAATAGTTAATATTCACAGACTTGCTTATAGTAAGTGTGATTAATTTTCTGAATACCAATTCTTTTCAAGAAAGGAAACGACTAGCTTGTATGCATCTTGGGCGGCTTCTTCGTTATATCTTCCTCCTGAAGGGTTTGCAAAAGCATGGTCTGCATCGAACCAATGTTCATCAAAAGATTTATTCGTTGCTGTAGTTAATACCTTGAATTTATCGATCATTTCGTGGTTGATCCATTTGTCGTTCTCAGCGAAGATGCCAAGGATTGGAGCTTGTAGTGGTGCCAACTCAATAGCTTGTTCAACAGGGCTTCCATAATAAATAACACAGGCACTTGCTTTTTCTCCAGCTTCGATAGCTGTTTTTAGTGACCAGCCGCCGCCAAAGCACCAGCCAAGTGTTGCAATATTTGCCTCCTCTCCAGTATAATCAATTACAGTGCGTACAATTTCTGTTGCTCTTTCCGTTTTTACTGCTTGCATAAATTCAGATGCTTCTGCTCGATTTGTAGCAACATTTCCATCGTACATATCCAAAGCAAGCACGTTTATGTGATCGAATTGATTAAAGATTTCTTCGGCTTCACGCAATGCGTAGTCGTTGAGTCCCCACCATTCGTGTATGATAAGTATGTAATCTTTACTTTCCTGCTCCGCTTCCAAGAAAAATGCATTTACATCTTTTCCGCTTGGACTTGGAATCTTGATATAATTCCCTTTTCCCTGATAGCTTAAGTTTCCGGGAAGTTCATGTGCATTTTGAAAAGATTGGGATGATGCAAACTTGCTCATTCCTTGTGATTGCTTAGTTTTATCAACAGAATTACAGGCTGACACTAGTAGTAATATCAGGATAGAATAAATAGTAGATCGCATATTATTAAGAGCTTGGTTAAAGATTAGACATCTCTAATAGATTCACTTTTCTCAGCCCCATCTTCTTCTGATTTTTTTTGACGATCAAGTTTTTTTTGTTCTTGACGGATTTGTCTTTCTTGATCAGCTTTGTCATAGGCGATAATAATCTCCTTGACTAGACGGTGTCTGACAACGTCTTCTGCACTTAATCTGATCAGAGAAATACCTTTCACTCCGTCTAGGACATTGATTGCCATTTTTAATCCTGATGTTACGGATCGAGGTAAATCAATCTGTGAAAGATCACCGGTTATGATACATTTTGCACTTGGCCCAAGTCGAGTCAAGAACATTTTTATTTGCATACCGGTACAGTTCTGTGCTTCATCAAGAATGATAAAAGCATCATTGAGTGTTCGCCCGCGCATGAAAGCAAGGGGAGCTATTTCAATAGTTCTATTACCGATGAAGTGTTCGATCTTATCAGCTGGCAACATATCGTAAAGTGCGTCGTAGAGTGGTCTAAGGAAAGGATCGACTTTATCTTTTAAGTCGCCAGGAAGGAATCCTAGGTTTTCACCTGCCTCCACTGCTGGTCGGGTAAGTATAATCTTTTTGACTACTCTATTTTTGAGTGCTCGGACGGCTAGCGCAACTGCTGTATACGTTTTACCTGTTCCTGCTGGTCCTACAGCAAAAACGATGTCATTGCTCTCAGAAGCCATGACTAGTTTTTTCTGGTTGACTGTCTTGGCCTTTATCGGAGTTCCTTTCTTGCCATGGACAATAGTCATGTTGTTTTTGTCTGCAGCACTTAATTTATGCTCAAAAGGATTGTTATCGTTTAGCAAGTCCTCGACAATTTGTCCAGTTAATTCGTGCTTTTCTTTAAGCATCCGAACCATTATCTCAAATTTTGCCTTTAGTTTTTGAGTCTCCTTCTTTTCTCCTACAAGTTTTAGGTTATTTCCCCTAGCTGTTATTGAGATATTTGGAGATGCTGATCGGATTATATTCAGATAGGCATTATTTTCCCCGTAAAGTTCTAGGAAGTCAATGTCTGATATGGTTAAGTTAATTTCGCTCAATACCTTAAAATCTAGATTAATAATTTAAATAAATAAGAAATATGATTCTAAAAACTTATATTTCTTTAGTTCGCTTGAAAAATTTAATTGTGGTTATATAACAATGATAATTTAAAAACAGTTGCTCATAAACACAAACATAAGAGACAATATTTTAAGAGAACATTAATAATACCAAAGAGAGGCATAAATAATGAGAATTCTAACTTTGACGAGTGATGCTGGATTGAATAGCCACTATATAGGTGCTATTAAGGGAGCTGCCCTTTGCGCTTCTGAAATGCAATTGCTTCCTATTGATATTAATCACCAGATTCCTGCTTTTGATATAGTTCGGGCTGCTTACGCTGTGAAAAATTACTTTATACACTATCCCAAGAGCAGTATTCATGTTGTTTCAGTCAATGATTTTTATGGTGACAAACCTTCCATATTGTTGGTAAAGGATAAGGGACATTATTTTATTCTTCCCGACAATGGTATAATCACACTGATCTTCGAGATCTTGCCTACGCAAATTCGTAGGTATGAATTGAATATGAAAGATAGATCGCCTTTGATAAGTTGTTTAAAAGGTATTGTGGAGGATCTTTTTTCTGATAAAACTTGGAGTAAACACGGGAAGGCTGCGCGATCTGTAAATCAAGGCTTGAGTTTCCAGCCAGTCATAGATTCCGATCGGATTCGTGGAACAGTTATTTTTATAGACAATTACGGCAATGTGGTAGTGAATGTTCACAAACTACTATTTGAATCTGTCTTTGATGGGAAAGAAGTAGTTATTTACTTTAAGCAAAATGATCCAATCAAAGGTTTAAGTTTGAGCTATAATGATGTTGAACTTGGAGAACCTCTTTGTCATTTCAATTCTTCAAATTTATTGGAATTGTCTGTGAATATGGGAAGTGCTAGTACACTCTTAGGGCTCAATATAGACGACCTGATACAGGTAGAACTAGCAGTAGTAAAAGAAAAAGTATGATACAGCGCATTGTGCGAATGGAATTCAGAGTTGAGGAAATAGAATCCTTTAAAGCTCTTTTTGTAGAGATAAAGGATAAAATAAGAGCCTTTGAAGGCTGTAATTCACTGAAACTCTTGCAAGATGTTGATAAGCCCTTTATCTTCTTTACCTATAGTGTTTGGGATTCTGAATTGGATCTGAATAATTACAGAAACTCTGAATTGTTTGGGAAGGTTTGGAAAGCCACTAAATCTAAATTTGCTGGTCGCGCGGAAGCTTGGTCAACTAACTTATTGCATGAATTGTAACTAATTCTATGGAATTAATAGAACTTATAGATTCGACTATTCTTTCAGGATATGAAGCCTGGGAAAAATTAGAGGAACTGATTCAAGGAGGCCCTTGGACAACCTGTGCTGTTCTTGTTGACGAGAATACAAATAAGTTTTGTTTGCCCGCATTCAAAGAACTGCTGCCGGCTATTGACTTTGAGGTCATTGAAATACCTTCCGGAGAAAAGCATAAGACTTTGAATACCTGCAACTCTATTTGGAAGGACATGATGCATTATAATTTAGATCGTAAATCTCTTTGTTTCAACCTCGGAGGAGGCGTGATAGGAGATATGGGTGGCTTTTGTGCCTCGACTTATATGCGTGGTATTGATTTTGTCCAAATTCCTACCACCTTATTGTCAATGGTTGATGCCTCTGTAGGGTCCAAACTTGGAGTGGATTTTGAGGGCTATAAAAATATGATCGGGATGTTTAATGATCCAGATCTTGTAATGATACACGGTAGTTTTTTAAATACACTGCCAGCAAGTGAATTACGATCTGGTTATGCAGAGATGCTTAAACATCTTTTGATTGCGGATATCGATAGCTGGGAGAAGTATAGCGCCGCTTATGACTGGAGAGATAATATAGACTTAGAGAATATTCTGCATTCAGTGCGTATCAAGAAAAGTTTTGTAGAGGAGGATCCCTACGAACAAGGTGTTCGGAAAGCATTGAATTTTGGCCATACCTTTGGTCATGCGATTGAGAGTTTAGGAATGGAGTCCGATGATTTTGTGCATTTAAAACACGGCGATGCAGTAGCCCTAGGTATGGTGTTCGCAAATATAATCGCGCATGAAAAGGACATGCTAAGCATGGAGGAGATGGAGGAAATTAATGACTACCTGTTTTCTGTATATAAGCCAATTGAGGTTCCAAAGCCATTCTGGGAAGATATATTTGCTTATATCGTTAAGGATAAGAAAAATCAAAGAGGGTCTATATTGATGACTTTGCTTGAAGAAATAGGTGTCGTTCGGGTAAATATCGAGGTCAGCCCCGAAGAAATATTTTTTGCATTATCTGCCTACAATGCATTGGTAGCTGCCACTAAAAAAAGCAAAAGCGATTCCTGATGGAATCGCTTTTTTTTATTCTGCTTCTTTAGTTTCTTCAACTTCTTCTTCCTCTTGTGATAGTAAGTTTCTTTCGTTTAGGAAAATAAACCATTTGATCACTTTTTTGATATCTCCAGAACTTACCTGGTCTCTATCAAAGTCAGGCAGTACATCTGCAAAATATTCTCTGAGTTCTTCAGGCTTTGAATTTGGATTTACTGGAGGATTATCTTCTAGTTGATCCATCATGTTTGAGAAAACCTTTGATAATTCTGTTGAATCATCATCTGTATAAATTGCGATTGACTCAAGAGGCGTAAATTGATGCCTTCTTGATGGCGCAAACTTTTTCTTACCGGTATCTAAGTCCTCAATGATCAAACCATTATTCCTGTTACCTGCAATTTTAAAAACTCCAGATATTCCACTTACTGCAATGAGATCTTTTAAATTCATATCTACTTTTTATAATAATGGGAGCTGCTTAATAGCTCATTAATTTCTTTAATTGTTCTTTTAGGCGTTCTATTGGAAGAAACTGTTCTTCCAATGCTTTCGCAAATGGGAAAGGTGTATCTAAACTCGCAACACGCATTACCGGAGCATCAAGATGCTCAAAAAGGTGTTCAGAAATATGAGCAGATAATTCCCCGCCGATTCCTCCTAATAGGGTATCCTCGTGCAAAATTAAAACTTTATTTGTCTTTTTCACAGATTGTTCAATGGCATCGTAGTCCAATGGAAGCAGTGTTCTTAAGTCAATAATATCTGCTTGAATATTCATTTCAGCACATATTTTTTCTGCCCAATGTACACCCATACCATATGTGATTATACTTAGATCTTCTCCTTCCGTGGCCCAACGAGCTTTTCCAAACTCAATAGTGTAAGGTTCATCAGGTACCTCCGAGCTTATAGATCTATATAGAGCCTTATGTTCAAAGAACATAACAGGATTTGGATCTTCAAAAGAGGTCATCAATAGACCCTTTGCATCTTCTGGTGTTGATGGATAAGCGATCTTAAGTCCTGGTGTATGGAAGAACCATGCTTCATTACTTTGTGAATGGAAAGGACCTGCTCCTACACCACCACCGGTAGGCATACGTATTACAACATCTGCTTTTTGTCCCCAGCGATAGTGGAGTTTAGCAAGATTATTTGTGATCTGGTTGAATCCGCAGGTTACGAAATCAGCAAATTGCATTTCTACCATTGCTTTACCACCCTTTAAACTTAGACCAAGGGCAGCACCAATTACGGCACTCTCACACAAAGGAGTATTCCTTACTCGCTCTTTTCCAAACTCTTTATAAAATCCATCTGTGATCTTGAATACACCACCATAATCAGAAATATCCTGACCCATTAATACAAGGTTTGGATGTCTTTGCATGGATTGACGAAGACCATCTGAGATTGCATCTACAAGTCGTTTCTCAGTCTTCTTTGATGGATCTGCTTTTATTGGCAGATAATTGAAAGGCGCATATACATCTTCAAGTTCTTCTTGGAGGTCAGCTTCTACTGGCGGCATGTTGAAGGCTAGTTCAACATTCTCGTTTATTGAACGCTTGACTTCAGCTCTGAAATTTTCGATGTATGCTTTGTCAATAATCTTTTCTTCCAAGAGGAATTCTTCGAAATTAGAGATCGGGTCCTTAAGGGCCCACATATCCATAAGTTCTTTAGGAACATATTTTGTGCCTGAAGCTTCCTCATGCCCTCTCATTCTGAATGTTTTACATTCTAGAAAAATAGGCTCAGGATTCTTGCGCATAGATGTGGCAAGTTTCTTTATTGTGGAGTATACCTCAAGGATATTATTTCCATCAATACTGTATCCTTTCATGCCATAACCTTTCGCTCTATCGACAAGGTCCTTACAATTATATTGCTCATTTACAGGTGTGGATAAGCCATACCCGTTGTTTTCAATGACAAATATTACTGGTAGCTGCCAAACAGATGCAACATTCAAGGCTTCGTGAAACTCACCTTGTGAGGTAGCACCATCTCCTGTAAAAGCAAGAGATACTTTTGCTTCACCATTTAATTTATGAGATAAACCAACTCCAGAAGCTAGAGATAGTTGAGGTCCAAGATGTGATATCATCCCAACAATACCGTGCTCCATAGCACCAAAGTGGAAGGAGCGATCACGCCCTTTTGTATATCCTGCATCTTTTCCCTGCCATTGAGCAAAAAGATTTTCTAATGGCATATTCCTACTGGTGAATACTCCCAGGTTTCTATGCATAGTAAAGATGAGCTCATCAGCATCAAGTGCCATAGTAGCACCTACAGAAATTGCCTCCTGTCCGATACCCGAGAACCATTTTGAAATTCTTCCCTGTCGAAGCAGGATAAGCATCTTCTCTTCAATTAATCTAGGCCTTAAAAGACCTTCGTAAAGATCAATCAGTTGTTTTTTACTGATCTTCCCTTTCTTATAATTAATTTGATCTTGTTTTACGTTCGCCATGGGCTATACTATGTAATACACATTTTAATATGAATCGCAAAGGTAATAGAAATTTACTGCGAAAAGCACTCTATTGTAAAGTATTAAGCTCTTTTTTTAGTATATAAATAAGGATTTTAATTTTTTTGCGTTTGCAATACTGTAAGCTTACCACACAATAAAAGCATGTGGAAAGATTGTGGTCATATTTTTACCACATTCGTATATTTATAGCGACTTTTATATACAATATAACCTTGATCACTAAGCAGAGCTAAAATTAGTTCATCATGAGTATGGAGCATAATACACCAGATACAGACCTACCAAACGAAGGGGATGAGCACAAGGAAGTGCTATCTAAAGATGAATTGCGAGAGCAACGAATGCCGAAGTATAGACGTATAATCAAACGTACATGGTTGCTAATTGTAGCTGGTATAGTTGGTTTTTTTGCATTCTTTGTATTCTTATCTTTTGGTGACCTTCCTGATACCAAAGAACTCGAAAATCCTAAAAGTGTTTTGGCGACCGAAGTTATTGGAATTGATGGCTCTGTACTTGGGCGTTTCTTTATCGAAAACAGGGTTAAGATAAGCTATGATTCCTTGTCTGAAAATGTAAAACAGGCACTTGTAGCTACTGAAGATGCTCGATTCTTTGAACATTCTGGGATTGATTTTAGAGCATTGGCTCGAGTTTTTGTTAAAACCATACTCGGTGGAGATAAAAGTGGTGGAGGTGGCTCCACGATCACTCAACAACTTTCGAAGCTCTTATTTACAGATAATGCATCCAGACATATAGTGGAGCGTGCTATGCAAAAATTCAGAGAGTGGATTATATCTGTTCAGTTGGAGCGGAAATATACCAAAGGTGAGATCATGGCCATGTACCTGAACAAATTCGACTTCTTGAATGATGGAGATGGTATACAGGCTGCTTCGGAAGTGTATTTCGGAAAGCCACAAAGCGAACTGACTATTGAAGAGGCCGCAATGCTTGTGGGGATGTTGAAAAATCCATCCCTTTTCAATCCGGTTTCTCAGCTGAAGTGGAAAAGAGATACGACTATCCACCGTAGAGAAGTTGTATTGTTTCAAATGAAAAACAAAGGGTTCATCTCGCAAGTGCAGTATGACTCCCTTCGCCAGGTGCCTTATGATGGGACAACATTCAAAACAAAGACCCATAATGATGGTCCTGCTCAGTACTTCAGAGGTGAGTTATCTAAGAAGGTTCAGTCAATTTTGAATAAAGAACAGCATAGAAAACCCGACGGAACAAAATATAATATCTATAGAGATGGATTGAAGATTTATACGACGATTGATCCTATCATACAAAATCATATGGAAACTGCTCTTGTAGACCACATGAGCGACCAGCAGAATAAATTCAATAAACATTGGAAAAGGAAACGTAAAAGTCCTTGGGATTATAAGGAAAAGGATACAAGTGATGCTGAAATGCGAGCTCGGAAATCGAAAAAAGCACGCATGATACGCGAGTCTGATCGTTATCAGCGTATGCGAATAACAATGATGGCAGAGGTTACTACAGCTATTGAAAAGGAAAACGATGGCGCTTTACTCCGTCCTGTCGATATCACTCGTATGCTTAAAGAGGAAAAGACAGGGAAAGAGTTTGCCGCTTTGCTTAAGAAGGAGTATATCTCCAAAAAGATGGTTAAGAATTATCTGGCTACTATGAAATCAGATACATGGGCCGCATATAAAAAGCAAAATGAAAAGTTTCTCTTAGAAAGTAAAAAGGCTTTTGATACTCCCGTAAAGATGAAAGTGTTTACTTACGAGAACAGGGATTTCATTAAAGATACCATCATGTCTCCACTGGACTCTCTATTGTATCATCACAACTTTCTTCAACTAGGGTCTCTAGCCGTTGATCCTAAATCAGGCTATGTAAAAGGCTGGATTGGGGGGATTAATTACAGGTACTTCAAGTACGATCACGTAACTTCTGATAGGCAGGTAGGTTCCACTTTTAAGCCATTTATTTATGCTACAGCAATAGATAATCTAAGTATTTCTCCATGTATGGAGGTCTACGATCGAGCGCAAACTATCTTCCCTGAGGAAGGTCAGTTTGGTTTATTAGAGCCGTGGACACCAGCAAACTCTGATGGAAAGTATTCTGGAGAGCTAATTTCTCTGAAGGATGGACTAAAAAAATCTTTGAATACAGTTTCAGTAAACTTGATGAAAAAACTCGGTAATGTTGATCTAGTTGTAAACCTTGTTAATCAATTGGGTATTCAATCGGATAAGATTCCGCGCTCACCTTCCATTTGTTTAGGAGCTTCAGATCTTTCAGTGATGGATATGTCAGGAGCGTATACTGCCTTTGCAAATAAAGGACAATACACAAAGCCAATTTACTTACTGAAAATAGAAGATATGAACGGTAAGGTTATTTATTCAGATCAGTCCATTCCACAGCAGGCAATTGCTGAGAATAAGAATTATGTAATGGTAGAGATGCTTCGATATGCAGCAGAAGGTACTGTTCAATATCAACATAAATTAAAAACTCAGTTGGGAGGAAAGACCGGAACTACTAACGACTATACAGATGGTTGGTTCATGGGGATAACTCCTAATCTGGTAATCGGTACCTGGGTTGGAGGGGATGACCGTTGGATTCGTTTTACAACTATAGGTGATGGACAAGGTTCAAGAATGGCAAGACCTTATTTTGGGAAAGTTCTTGAACTTATTGAAAAGGATTCCTTGCCTGGGTTTGGTGTAGATGCTGAGTTTGAAGTGCCGCAGGGAGATATAGGCATCGAATTGGACTGTGAAGAATATCAGCGAATAAATCAAGGAATAGATATCAATGATCCAGATGAGTTTAACGAGGAAGAAGAGGAGGAAGATGAAGATGATTGGGGATAAAAAAAAGAGGCTGAATTTCAGCCTCTTTTTTTTATTGTATGTTACTCAATAAGAGTTTTGCTTTTTCATAATCAGGATCGAAGCGCAATGCCTGCTCCAAATCTGCTTTACCAGCAGCAGTATTTCCTAGCTCAAGATCACATAGTCCTCTGTAGTAATAAGCCTGAACCAAGGCAGGATTCAATTCTACACAGATATTGAACTTGTTCCATGCATTCTTATAATCATTCAGCTCAACCATCACTATACCTGCGTTGAAGAATGAACTTTCATCAGATGGAAACATTCGTCCCATCGAATTATAGGTATCAATACAAGGACCAAATTTACCTTGCTTGTATAGAGTCTGGGCCTTACTGAATAAGGCATCCGTATACATAGAGTCCACCCTGAGTGCATTATCGTAATATAGAATTGGGTCATTTCCAGAACCTTTAATGTTCCAAAGATTTCCCAACTCATACCAAGCTTCAATGTGCCTTGAGTTCAGCTCCACACAAGTTTGCATATTGCTTATCGCCATGTCAAGCTCCCCATTATCCGCAAAAATCAAGCCCGCCAGATAATGGACTTCATCGTTGTTGGGATTGTAGTTTTTAACTTTAGACACTACATTCAAAGCCTTTTCATGATTCTTAAGGATTAAGTATGTCTCTGCAAGTTTAAGTTGTGTAATGATGCTATCGGGAAATAGAAACGAGGCCATCTCCATAGTTTGCAATGCACTTTTTTCCCTGTAATAGTCCAGATAGACATTGGATAGACTATGCCAATATCTGCTTTGTGCAGAGTCTAACTGAATGGCTTTGTTATAATCTGCTATGGCTTCGTCGAAGCCATTCATTTCATAAAAATATTCTCCACGGACATAATATAGATCCGGATTATCTGGTTGCTGTTCGATCAATGCATTGATCGTTTTGAAGGTATTCGGTACCTCCGAATTTGATACCTGTGCTGCTTCATCTGCAGCCTTTTTCTCACAGGATGCTAAGAGCAAGGTGGGAATAAGATACAGTAAGTGTTTAAGATTGAATTGCATAGTGTTTTGTGTTTATACTGCTACATTATGTTCTCTCAATGCATTATTAAGAGATACTTTTTTATCTGTACTTTCTTTTCGCTTTCCAATAATAAGAGCACAGGCTACCTGGTACTCTCCTGCAGGGAATTTTTTAGTGTAGGTACCAGGGATCACAACAGAACGAGCTGGAACTTCACCGGTGTAAACAACCTCCTCAGGACCCGTAACATCTATGATCTTAGTGGATTGAGTTAGTACAACATTTGCGCCTAGTACTGCTTCTTTTTTAATGCGTACTCCCTCTACAACGATGCATCTTGAGCCGATAAAGCAATCATCTTCTATGATGGTTGGTGTAGCTTGAAGTGGTTCTAGAACTCCTCCAATCCCTACACCTCCGCTTAGATGCACATTCCTGCCGATCTGAGCACAGGAGCCAACGGTAGCCCAAGTGTCAACCATAGTTCCAGATCCTACCCAGGCACCAATATTTACGTAACTAGGCATCATGATTACTCCTTTCTCCAAGAATGAACCTGCTCTTGCGATAGCATGTGGTACTACTCGGACACCGAGTTTAGCATAATTCTTTTTTAAAGGAATCTTATCGTGGAATTCAAAAGGTCCTACTTCTATGGTTTCCATTTTTTGAATCGGGAAATAAAGAACAACTGCTTTTTTTACCCACTCATTTACTTTCCAGTCAGAACCGTCAGGCTGTGCAACTCTCAATTCGCCAACTTCAAGTTTTGCGATCACACTACGAATGGCATCTTGTGTTTCTTGTTGTTGCAGAAGTGTTCTATCTTCCCAGGCACGTTCAATAATTCCCTGTAAATTTTCCATAAAAGTTTGTTGTTTATAAAGGCCTGAACTTTTGCAAAAGTTCTATTTTTGATTTTTCAGCTTTAAAGATATAAAAGACATGCCCCTTTTGTGCTTATATTGAGCCAGATGAATAAAAAAATGACCTTTATTTGAGTGATTAGCAATCATTTTTTGTTACTAAAAGGTCTAGCGTCCATTTTTTTAAATTGAATTTGTTCGAATGTTCAAAAAATCAGATACGTCCAGTTTGCTGGCAAAAACAAAAACTTACCTCTCAGATGCACAAACGAATTACGCTGCTGATTCAGTCTCGGAACTTGCAGATTTAATTCGGTTTCATGAATGGTGTTATTATGTAAACAACCAACCTGTGATTTCTGATTATGAGTATGATCAGTTGTATAAGATTCTGGAGCGTCTGGAACAGGAATATCCTGATCAGATCAATCCGGATTCACCCACTCAGCGAGTTGGCTCCGATTTAAGTCCTGATTTTGAAACGGTGGAGCATTTAGTTCCTATGCTATCCTTGGCCAATTCATATAATGCTGAAGATCTGAATGATTTTGATGAGCAAATCCGCAAGTTGGCGCTTATTCCAGAAGGTGAAGATATAGAATATGTTGTGGAGCCAAAGTTTGACGGAGGTTCTGTTGCTCTAGTGTACGAAGGCGACAAACTTGTTCGTGGAGCAACCCGAGGCAATGGTATTCAGGGGGAAGAGATGACCCCAAATGCAAGAGTGATGCGCTCCATACCGCTTACTGCTCCCTTTTCAGCGCGTGGCATTCATAAAGCCGAGTTGCGTGGAGAGGTACTCATTCGTAAAGATAATTTTGACCGCATAAATAAAGATCGTGCTAAGAATGGTTTAGCACTTTTTGCGAACCCAAGGAACGCAGCAACTGGTGGCCTGCGCATGAAAGATCCTAAAGAAGCCTCCCAGCGGGGAATGGATGCCTTTATCTATCAATTGGGCTATGCTTCCAATACAGAGGGGGCAGCAGTATTAAATAAGTTTGAAACCCATTTCTCAGCAATTGAACTGCTGGATGATTTGGGTTTTAAGGTGCCTATGGATGTTTCAAAGTTATGCTCTAATATATCAGAGGTCGCAAAGTTTTGTGAAGAATGGGAAGCTAAGAGAGAGTCTTACCCGTATGAGATTGATGGCATGGTGATCAAGGTCAATTCTAAGTCTATTCAGGACAAATGTGGCTTTACTGCGCACCATCCAAGATGGGCTATAGCCTATAAATTCAAGGCTAAGCAAGGGACTACAATCTTAAGAGATATAGAATATCAAGTTGGGAAGGTTGGGTCCGTAACTCCAGTTGCAAAGCTTGAGCCTGTTTTTTTAGCAGGTGTGACCATTAGTTCTGTTTCTCTACACAATGAGGATTTTATTCTTTCTAAAGATCTACATCTTGGCGATACAGTTCTAGTGGAGCGCGCTGGAGATGTTATTCCATATATTGTAAAGGCAATAGAGGATGCTAGAGATGGTTCTGAGGTGAAAGTTGAATTTCCGAAGGTGTGCCCAGTAAATGACACAGATCAGCCTGTTGATTTGATCAAGGAAGCAGGAGAAGCTGCTTGGAGATGCCCCAACTGTGTTTGTGGCGAACAAACACTACAGCGGATTATTTTCCACGTATCAAAAACGGCAATGGATATAGATGGTTTTGGAAAGACTATTGTGGAGAAGTTTTATGACCTGGGCTGGATTCAAACGATACAGGATGTATATGATTTGGATTATGAAAAGATCAAAACATTGGAAGGTTTTGGTGATAAATCAGTCAATAAATTGCAGCTCGCAATTGATAAAGCCAAGCAAAATCCAATACATCGACTGCTACATTCGTTGAGTATACATCATCTTGGGAAAAAGGTAAGTAAGCTGATTGCTGCAGAAATAAGCCATGTTCTTGACTTAAAAGATTGGAAACTTGAAGATTTTATAAATATAAAAGATGTAGGACCAATTGTTGCTGAAAATATTATTACCTTTTTTGCTGTTGAAAAAAATATAGCTTTGCTTGAACAGCTGGAAGCATTGGGTGTAAATCTAAAGCAGACAGAGGAGGATAGGCCGAAGATAGTGGATGCAAATGCCCCGCTCGTTGGTAAGACTATCTTGTTTACAGGTAAATTATTGGTAGTAGGTCGAAAGCAAGCTCAAGAAATGGCGACAGCTGCAGGTGCAAAAAATATATCTGCGGTAAGTTCCAACTTAGACATCCTTGTAGTCGGTGAAAAGGCTGGTTCCAAATTAAAAAAAGCTACTGCCCTCGGTACTGTAGATATATGGACCGAGGAAGAATTTTTAAACAAAATAAATAACTAATAGTAATGCGTTTATTCAGTTTCCTATTTGTACTAATTAGCTCCACAGTTCTTGTAGCTCAAGATACTGCTGAGAAATCTATGGCGGCATTGACCATAAAATTTGAGAATAGTGCAGTGAAGTCATTCAAGGTCATGCAGTTTAATGGTTTTTCCTTTGAGGAGTTAGCCGATGTTCCTGTTGTAGATAGTATGGCTAGGGTAGAAGTAGAACTTTCCTCTGTTCGATTTTTCTATGTAGGGACAGATACAAGAAACATGAAGCCGATAATACTGGAGCCAGGATCTGATGAAAATATGTTGTTGACTCAGCAATCATTTAGGGCACTAAGATTTGACAGGAATAGTTTGAATGGACAATATACCATCGCCACTAAAGCCTTGCGCGACATCAATAAAAAGCGTGACAATATGGTTAAAAAGTGGCATAGTGTAAGAAGCAATCCAGAACAAGCAGAAAGTATAGGTCAAATATTTGAGCGCATCGCAGTTGATGAGAAAGAACTGAGAGACAGTTTTGCTATCATCAAACCATTTTTTGGATCTTGTTACGACATCATGACCTACCAGACTTTTCAAGCAGCACCTGAGTCCTTCAATAATGAGCTGCTACATTATGTAAACAAGCGATTTGATGGTATAGACTTTAGTAATCCGAATGTGTATAACAATTCATGGCTCTATGAAGCATTTAAGGAGTTTTCAACATTAGTTTCTTCGTATACTTTGACCACGGAAGATCACGAAAACGCTATCAAGTCTCAGCTTTTTCGAGCGACAAATGGTCAGGCAAAAGTTCTTGCCTACGCGGGTATTCTCGCAGGCTTAGAAGAAAAGAAGCATGGTAATTACTCTGTTTTTGCAAAAAACTTTTTAGAAGAATTCAAAACCATCAAGCCGGAAATAAGATCTATGCTTGAGGCAAAGATTAAGCGAATGGATGCCTACCGAATAGGTGGAGCTGCTCCTTTGTTTTCACAGAATGACCCTGAAGGAAATCCAATCAGCTTAGAGGATCTAAAAGGAAAGGTTGTTCTACTTGATTTCTGGGCATCTTGGTGTGGCCCTTGTCGTAGAGAGAATCCAAATGTTGTAAAGGTTTATGATAAATACAAGGATAAAGGTTTTGAGATATTGGGAATCAGCTTGGATAAAGATAAAGGAAGATGGTTGGGAGCTATTGAAAAAGATGGCTTGACTTGGCCGCAAGTTTCAGATCTCAAGGGATGGAGCAATGTGGTTGGTAAGATGTACGGCGTATCCTCAATACCACATACCGTATTGATTGATGAGGAAGGAAATATCCTTGCATTGAAATTGAGAGGACCAGCATTAGAGAAAAAACTAGAAGAGATATTTGCAGATAAATAACAGGCAAAATACTGCCCTGACCAATGACTAAAATTAAGACAACCCTACAGGGGATCTACCGATCCTTTCCCTTTCAATTGGGCCTGGCTCATTTACAACATAATTTGTTGTTGCTGTCTATCTATGCATTTTTGATAATGCTGGTCTTTGGTCAGGTTGGTAAAACTTATGGTTTTCATTATTTGTTTCTGAAGCCTTTATATCTCGATAACGCAGGCTTTTTGAGCTTTTTGTTGATCGGGATATCTTTGGGATGGATGACCATAAACTGGAATCTGACGACCTATATTCTGCATTCCCATCGCTTTCCTTTTTTAGCTACATTAGAAAGACCATTCATAAAGTTTAGCTTCAATAACTTCTTCTTCCCTTTTTTGTTTCTTCTGGTCTATATCTATGCGATTTGGGACTTTGATAAACAGATGGAATTGAGCAGTGGAGCAGATATTTTCATTGATATCCTTGGTTTGCTAGCAGGTAATTTACTCATACTTGGAGTTTTGACCTTGTATTTTCGATATACCAATAAAGACTTGAATCGGGAGATTAAACTGCTGCGAAATATTCAAAAGAAAGTGGAATCCACCAAAAAAGAGCGCAAACGATTAGAGCAGGTTTTTCGGAATTTTAAAGAAGGAAAGGCGCAGCGTCAGGTAGATTTTTTCGTCACAGAACGAGGAAAAGTAAGGCCGGTCAGAGATGTACAGCATTATTCCGAAGAGGAAATGTTAAAGATATTCAGACACAACCATTCTAATATTATCAGCTTTCAGCTCTTGAGTATTCTGGTGCTTTTCTTTTCTGGAATATTTGCAGAAAATCCTCTTTTTCAGATACCAGCAGCATCGAGTAGTCTACTTCTTTTTTCATTGTTGATCTCCTTGTTTGGGGCCATGACCTACTGGTTCTCCAGATGGCGTACATTAGCGTTTATTCTTTTTTTAGTGCTATGGAATCAGTTGAGCAAGCAGGAGGTGTTCAATCATTTGGCAGTTGCCTATGGGATTGATTATAGCACAAAAGCGGACTACTCATTAGATAATTTTGAACGCACAGCTAACTTCGATCAATTCCAAAAAGATAAACAGGCAACTATACATATACTTGACCAATGGAAATCCAAAAACAGTAGAGGACCAACGAAGCCCAAATTGCTGATCTTCAGTTCCTCTGGTGGTGGATTGAAATCTGCGGTGTGGACCTTTAAAGTATTGCAAGCATTGGAGGAGATGACAGACAGACCTTTGATGGATCAAACGGCCCTTATGCTTGGGGCATCTGGTGGAATGTTTGGTCAGGCTTATTTCAGGGGACTTTATAATCAATCCATGCAAGACCCTTCCATAGATCTTCAAAATCCAGAATATTTGGAGGACCTCAGAGAAGATCTATTGAATGCAGTCTTGTTTACCTATGTTTCTACAGACTTATTTATGCCATTGGCAAAACGAGAAGTCAATGGAGAGAAACAACCATTGGATCGTGCCTATGCTTTTGAAAAAAGGCTGAATGATGGGACAAACGGTATTTTTGATGTGCCGCTTAGTTATTTTAAAACCTTGGAAGATTCTGCAAAACTTCCAGTTTTACTAACAAACCCTTCTATTGTAAATGATGGAAGATCTCTTTATGTATCTTCTATAGGGGTTTCTTACATGATGGCTAATCCTGTATACTGGGAAAAGAATTTACCTGTCAACTACGATGGTGTAGATTTTGGACTGATCTTCAAGGAACAAAATGCATCAAATCTAAGGTACTCTTCTGCCTTGCGCATGAATGCCTCTTTTCCGTATGTATTGCCAAATGTGAACTTACCTTCAGAGCCAGGTATACAAGTTTTGGATGCTGGTCTGAGAGACAACTTTGGTCTTAAAGCTACAGCACGTTTTATTCATGTTTTTGAAGATTGGATCAAGGAACATACTTCTGGAGTTGTGATTGTGGAATTGAGAGCCTTTGCTCGGGATGAAAAGATAAATTCCCTAGAAAATGAGGGTGTTTTCGATGGTTTGCTCAATCCCTTAGCCCTGGCGGGCGATATTGTTCGTTTGCAGAATTATGAGAACGATAATTATATCGGCTTTTTACACGCACTGTTGGGGGAGGATATGTTGGAACACATCAGCTTTGTCTGTACCAGTGCTGAGGAAAAAGTAAAGGTGCCGATCAGTTTGAATCTAAGTAAGCGAGAATATGAAGAGACGATTGATAACTTAGAAAGAAATCCTGCCAATCAAGAGGCACTATCAAGATTCAGAGCTTGCTTTAAATAAGTATCTTAAGATCTAAGCCCTCAAAGTCTTCTTCCGAATCTTCCACAATGATCTCCAAAGGGACATTTAGGTAATTATTCCAGGCCTTTTTTAGTGTCTTACAATAGGCTGATTTTACAGATTCTAGTTCTGTTTTTGGAAAACCAATAATGAGCAAGAAGATTATTCTTTTGTCAAAGAAAGCTTTTGATTTCAAATACCACGGATGTCTTTGTTGAAAGGCCAAAGGAAGTTTATCCAATAGTTTGAAAATAGTCTTACCTGGCTGTCGCTGTTTGTAATAGGAGCAGATAGCATCTACTCCGGTGTGTGATCCCTTGTATTTAGCTTTTAATGTTTCGGCAAGTTCTGCGGCATCTGGATAGTCATCCTTAGGGGCATACTGCCCATAGTTTTTTAATTCAACGAAAATCAACTTATCCTTTTCAAGGAACAAAAAATCTATTGCCTTAAGGCCAGCTGACGTAAACTGTCTATAGAATGGATGTTCATCGTATTTAATAACCTTATCCACAGTGCGGAAACTAAGTTCGAAAGAACTTTCACGGAATAGGCTATGGATGAATCTTGTTTTCATGATCTCGCTTAGTTAACTTTTACTTTTCCTTTACAAGGACAATTAAATAAGTATTCGTTGAAGAACGATAATATTTAGTATTTTTGTGCCATAGTTAAACGCTCTAACCAAAATTAAGCCTTTTATGAACAAAGCGTTAGTATACCAACCAAAGAATAAAATCAGAATTGTGACCGCCGCTTCCCTTTTCGATGGTCACGATGCAGCAATCAATATCATGCGTCGTGTGATGCAGAGTTCTGGTGCGGAGATTATCCACTTAGGACATAATCGGTCTGTTCAAGAGATCGTGAAAACTGCTATTCAAGAGGATGTTCAAGGTATAGCCATTACTTCCTATCAGGGAGGGCACAACGAATTTTTCAAGTACATGTATGACCTGTTGAAAGAGGCAGGCGCAGATCATATAAAGATCTTTGGTGGAGGAGGAGGTACTATACTTCCTTCGGAAATTAAAGAACTTCATGATCATGGGATCACCAGAATATATTCTCCGGATGATGGCCGTGACATGGGTTTGCAGGGAATGATTAACCATGTATTGGAAAACTGTGATTTTCCAGTTGGAGTGAATCAAAAAGCGGATTTATCCACTATTGAGGAAAAAAATTCAACTGCATTAGCTCAGCTGATTTCTGCTGTTGAGAACTTTCCTGAAGCGAGTGAAAGTTGGATGGAGGAGTTGAGGAAGAAGGTTGAAACATTGAATGTGCCAGTCTTAGGAATTACAGGTACTGGAGGTGCCGGTAAGTCTAGCTTGGTTGATGAACTGATTAGACGATTTTTGATGGATTTTCCAGAGAAGCAGATCGGCGTTATTTCAGTAGATCCATCTAAGCGTAAGACCGGAGGTGCCCTTTTAGGAGATAGAATACGAATGAATTCAGCAAGGGATGAACGCGTATTTATGCGTTCACTGGCAACGCGCCAGTCGAATCTTGCCCTATCAAAGCACGTTCAAAGTGCTGTAGATATTATAAAGTCAGCGAATTATGATTTAATTATTCTGGAGACTTCCGGTATCGGACAGTCTGATACGGAGATTATTGATCACTCGGATATGTCCTTGTATGTGATGACACCAGAATATGGTGCGGCTACTCAGTTGGAGAAGATCGACATGCTTGACTTTGCTGATATCATTGCTTTGAACAAGTTTGATAAGCGTGGAGCATTGGATGCATTGAGAGATGTGCGTAAGCAGTATCAGCGTAACCACAACCTTTGGGAGGCTGATTTGGATACTATGCCAGTGTTTGGTACTATCGCTTCTCAGTTCAATGATCCGGGGATGAACAACCTGTATAAGCGTATCATGGATATGATCGCTGAGCGTACAGGTGCAGATTTGAAATCGACATTTGCAAAGTCTGACGAGGAGTCAGAAAAGATATATATCATTCCACCAAAGCGTACACGTTACCTTTCAGAGATCTCTGAGAACAACAGAGCTTATGACGAACGTGTGGAAAAGCAGGTAGGAATTGCACGTAAGTTGTTTGGTTTGGAGCAGACTATTGAGTTATTAACATCAAGAGAGCAAAGCCCAGAACTTACAAATACCATTGAGCACTTAAAGAAAGAGCAAGCTTCCTTGGAGCTGGATCTGGATGGAGATAGCAAGCGTTTATTAGCAGCTTGGGAAGAAAAGAAAGCCGCTTATTCTGCGGATGAATTTATCTATAAAGTAAGAAACAAAGAGATTCGTGTTCCAACGTTTACAAGGTCTCTTTCTCAGTCAAAAATTCCAAGAGTAGTCCTTCCAAGGTATAAGGATTGGGGAGAAATACTGATGTGGTGTTTACAGGAAAATGTACCTGGTGAATTCCCTTACACGGCGGGTGTATTCCCATTTAAGCGTAAAGGAGAAGATCCAACGAGGATGTTTGCCGGAGAGGGTGGACCAGAGCGCACGAATACGCGTTTCCACTATTTGTCTTCAGATATGCCAGCAGCTCGTTTGTCAACAGCATTTGATTCCGTTACATTATATGGGGAAGATCCTGCACCTAGGCCCGATATATATGGTAAGGTGGGTAACTCAGGGGTGAGTATCTGTTGTTTGGATGATGCGAAGAAGTTGTACTCAGGTTTTGACCTTTGTGCACCGACGACTTCTGTATCTATGACCATCAATGGACCGGCAGCTACGCTTTGTGCCTTTTTTATGAATGCGGCTATTGATCAGCAGTGTGAGCTGTATATCAAGGAGCATGGACTGGAAGCAAAGGTAGAAGCGAAGAAAAAAGAACTATACGATGATAAGGGTCTGGAAAGGCCTTCCTATAAAGGAGCAATTCCTGACAATAATGATCAGCTTGGTTTGATGCTTTTAGGGCTTACAGGAGATTTGATCTTGGAGGCAGATGCTTATGAGCAATGCAGACTAAAGGCTTTATCTTCTGTTCGTGGTACCGTTCAGGCGGATATCCTGAAGGAGGATCAGGCACAGAACACTTGTATTTTCTCTACGGAGTTCTCTTTGAAGTTGATGGGAGATGTACAAGAGTACTTTATCCACAATAATGTTAGAAACTTCTACTCGGTATCGATTTCAGGTTACCATATTGCAGAGGCGGGTGCAAACCCAATCACGCAGTTGGCCTTTACCTTGTCTAATGGATTCACCTTTGTAGAGTACTACTTATCCAGAGGTATGGATATCAATGCCTTTGCACCAAACCTTTCCTTCTTCTTCTCCAATGGAGTAGATCCGGAATATGCGGTTATCGGCCGTGTAGCAAGAAGGATTTGGGCAAAAGCGATCAAGCATAAATACGGTGGTAATGACCGTTCACAGAAGCTGAAGTATCATATTCAGACTTCCGGTCGTTCCCTGCACGCACAGGAGATTTCGTTCAACGATATCCGAACAACCCTGCAGGCACTTTATGCAATCTATGACAACTGTAATTCACTACATACAAATGCCTACGATGAGGCCATCACGACTCCTACGGAGGAATCTGTAAGGCGTGCAGTGGCGATTCAGATGATTATCAACCACGAGCTTGGATTGGCGAAGAATGAAAATACCTTACAAGGTTCATTCATCATCGAAGAGCTAACTGACCTGGTTGAAGAAGCGGTATTGACTGAGTTTGATCGCATCACCGAGCGTGGTGGGGTACTTGGAGCTATGGAGACTATGTATCAGCGTGGAAAGATACAGGAAGAGTCCCTATACTACGAGACCTTAAAGCACAACGGAGACTATCCAATCATCGGTGTGAATACCTTCCTAAACAAGGATGGATCACCGACAGTCATTCCGGATGAGGTTATCCGTGCTACCGAGGATGAGAAGCAGGATCAGATCCGCACAGTGGAGAATCTTAAGACTTGTAAAGCTACTCAAGCAGAGCAGGCCCTGAAAGATCTTCAACAGGCAGCTATCCGCAATGAGAACCTCTTCGGTTATCTGATGGATGCTGGTAAGATCTGTTCACTAGGGCAGATCACCAATGCCTTGTATGAGGTGGGTGGTCAGTATAGGAGGAATATGTAAGGGTATTTCTTTAGATAAAAAAGGCTGTTCATTTCGAACAGCCTTTTTTATTAAAAATTAAAACATTTCTCTCGCATCCAAACACGCTCTGCATCCCTCAAACGTCCTTCCACGTCGGCATAGACTTTGTTGTGGTATTTGTTGATCCATGCTTTTTCGGTTTCAGTCAAAAGAGCTTCATCGATCATTGCCCGATCAAAAGGGAATAAGGTTAGATCCTTAAATTGTAGATAACCGTCTTCCTTAGCAGCTTCACAAAGAATTAGATTTTCAATTCGGATACCATATTGGCCTTCCTCATAATAGGCAGGCTCATTAGAGGTTATCATACCCTCGAAAAAGACTTGGGCGCCTCTTCCGGCAGGCGCTGTAGTAATCCCCTGTGGGCCTTCATGCACATTCATAAATGCTCCTACACCGTGACCGGTCCCATGTCCATAGTTCAAGCCCTGCTGCCATAGGAACTGACGGGCAAGAATATCGAGCTGCACACCTGTTGTTCCCTCTGGAAATTTGGCGTGCCCTAATGCAATCATACCTTTAAGTACTAGTGTAGCATTGGTGATTGCTTCTTTTGGAACAGGTCCCAAAGCTACTGTCCGGGTTGTATCTGTGGTTCCATCCAGATACTGACCACCTGAATCAATGAGTAATACACCTTCTGCCTCCAGCGTAGCACAAGATTCTGGTAATGCTCTATAGTGTGGCAAGGCACCATTTCCCTTATATCCTACTATAGCTCCAAAACTATCTCCCACAAAATGCTTTTGTTCTTTACGGAAGCTATGCAGTTTATCTGCCACCTCAATTTCTGTAATTGTAGTTATTTTTAAAGTCTCTTCAAGCCACATATACAATCGACAAAGTGCAACAGCATCTTTTTGCATAGCCGTCTCTACATTCTTACGCTCTGTAGCATTCTTGATTCCTTTAGCCAGTGGCACAGGATTCTGACAAGCTTGTAAAGTGCAATGTTCCATGGCATTGGCAAGGGGTAGGTTGACCTGTGCCATATTACAAAGTACAGTTCCTTTCAGCTGGGCAAAGAAATCCAGTGTGATGCTATAATCAATGATATCGATATGATCTTCTTGAAGGTCTGCTTTGATTTTCTGAGGTATACAATTTGCATTTGCAAAAAGCACATGCCTATCTTTTCCCGCCAGAAAATAGCTGTAGAATACAGGATTACATTCTACATCCGATCCTCTTAGATTCGTCAACCAAGCAATATCATCCAAGGCAGAGAGTAAATAATAATCTCCTCCATTGGCTTCTATCACATCTTCTAAAAGTGCTAGTTTTTCTGATCGCTTCTGCCCGCTGTATTTAAGATCAAGTGCATATACAGGATCTTTAGGTGCTGCTGGTCGGTCAGACCAAATCGCATCAATAGGATCAAAGCTAGTTAGAACATGTATGCCTGACTTTGCAAAATAATTTTGGTAATGATTGGCTCCTGCAAGGGTATGCTGCCCAGGGCTCAAAGCTATCCTCTGTCCCTTGTTTAGATGCTCTTCCAGCCACTGCATATGTATAGGAGCGCGGTTCTGTCCCAACTTGTGCAAAACCACACAATTGTCTTTCAACTCATCTTCAGCTTGCGTAAAATATCTGCTATCGGTCCATAGCCCTGCAGCCTCCTGTGTGATGATCAGCATTCCTGCCGATCCTGTAAAGTTGGAGAAGTAGTCTCGGATTTTCCACATTTCACTCACATACTCACTCTGATGCGGATCACCCGAAGGAATTACATAAGCATCTATATCCTGCTCAGCCATTTTTTGTCTGAGTTTTTCTATCCTTTCGTCTATATTCATTGTTTATACTTATATCCTTTAATTGATCGGTTTTTCAATCTTCGAAAAAATTGTCATATTGGAATCCAAAGCACGCTTTGAAAAAGGCACTTTGTATTTAAACACTATTTTAAAGAAAAAATAATTAATGAGCGGACAGAAGTTAGGATTAAAGCAAAAAATGCAGTTTAAGCTTTCTCCTCAGCAGATTCAATTGATGAAATTGCTGCAACTGTCTGTTGCTGATTTAGGTCAACGTGTACAGGAAGAACTCGAATCCAATCCAGTATTGGAGGAGGAAAATTACGATAATCAGGCAGAAGAGGTCGCAGAGACTAATGATGAGATTGAATACGACGATTATTTGAATGAATACCTGGAAGATGATCCTGTTACATACCGCATGACGGCTGATGCGGGTACAAGCGAGGAAGAGGAAAAACAAATGCCTATTGCCCTAAAGGAGTCTTTGTTTGATAAACTCAAAGTTCAGCTTTTAGACTTAGAGTTGGATACAGTGGAGGAGCAGCTTATTGCAGCTCAGGTGATGGGTAGCATCGATGAAGATGGGTATATTCGCAGAGACCTTTTAGCAATTCAAGATGATCTCCTATTTATGCACAATAGGGATATACCGGAAAAGAACATCGAAAAGATCCTAAAACAGATACAAGGTTTTGAACCTGCAGGTGTTGGAGCAAGAGACTTGAGAGAATGTTTGATGTTGCAGTTGAAGTATAAATTGGATAATGAAGATGCAGAGCCACCTGTCAGAAGATATTGGAAGACCGCTTGGATTATTCTTCGAGATCAATTTGAGCTTTTCTCCAAACGAAACTTTGATAAACTCATGCAGGAGTTTGATCTTACTCAAGCTGAAATGCGCGAGGTTGTCGAGGAGATAACTCGGCTGAACCCAAAACCCGCTGCAACGCTTGGGGAGACACAGTCCACTGTACAGTTGACCATAACTCCGGATTTTATAGTCCGTGAAAAGGATGATGAACTGATGTTGAGCATGACCAAAGGGAATATGCCAGAACTCAGGATATCCGATCACTATAGAGATCTGCTTAATTCGTATAAAAAGGTGGATTCAAAAAAGGATAAAAAGAAAAAAGAGACGGTTCAGTTTATCAAGCAGAAAATCGATTCTGCCCAATGGTTTATTGAGGCAATTCGTCAAAGGCAGCAAACTCTTGAAGGAACTATGCATGCTATTATATCCATTCAAGAAGCTTATTTCAGGTCGGGTGATGATAAAAAGTTAGCTCCAATGCGGCTAAAAGATGTAGCTGAGTTGACGCATTTGGATGAGTCTACGATCTCAAGAGTAGCAAATAGTAAGTTTGTTTTAACAGAATTCGGTACAAAACCATTGAAATATTTTTTCTCGGAGTCTATGCAAAATGCAGAAGGAGAAGATATTTCTACAACAGAGATAAAGTCAACCCTTAAGGACTTAGTTGCTGCTGAGGATAAGCGCAGACCGCTTTCCGATGAAAAATTAAAAGATTTGCTGCAAGAAAAAGGATATACACTTGCTAGAAGGACAGTTGCCAAATACAGAGAACAACTGAACATTCCTGTCGCTCGATTGAGGAAGAATGTTTAATAGCTTACATTTTTCTTGTGAAAATCAATAAAATACCATACTTTTGCAGTACAAACAAAAAACGAGGGAACGATTCAGTTCCCTCTTTTTTGTATCCATACTATTTAAATTGATCGAAAGGTGGTAGAAGACAAGATAAAAGCATTAGTTGACGAAAAGCTCAAAGAGGAGCTGTATGAAGATTGTTTCTTCGTGGAGATGCTTTTAAAAGGAGATAACAGAATAGAAATTTATTTAGATAGTGATTCAGGGATTTCATTTCTGCAGTGTCAGCGCATGAGCAGGCACGTTGAAGCAGTCCTTGATGAGGAACAATGGTTTGGTGTTAAGTATACCCTTGATGTATCTTCTCCAGGCATTGGAAAGCCCTTGAAGTTACATCGCCAGTATTTAAAGAATATTGGACGTGACTTGGAAGTTCGCGTAGAAGGTGAAAAACCTGTAGTTGGTGAATTAATCGACGTGCAGGATGAAATTTTTACTGTAGTTCGCGAAGAAAAGATTAAAGAGGGTAAAAAGAATGTGAAAAAGATGGTGGAATACACATACCGTTTTGATGCAATCAATATGGCTAAGGTGAAACCACGATTTAATTAATAATATTTATTGCTCAGAAATTTTGCTGAAATGAATTTGGTAGATACTTTCTCGGAGTTTAATGCTGGCAAGAACATAGACAGGCCAACTTTAATAAAGGTTTTAGAAGATGTTTTTAAAACCTTGATCCGCAAAAAATACGGAACTGATGATAACTTTGATGTAATTGTAAACGTCCAAGAGGGTGACCTTGAGCTATGGCGTGTTCGTAAAATCGTCTCCGATGGTGAGGTGATGGACGAACAGAGTCAGATCTCAATTACAGAGGCACTTTCAATTGACGACGATTACGAAGTAGGTGACGATTGTTATGAAAAACTAACACTCGAGCACTTCGGAAGACGTTCAATTCAGGCAGCTCGTCAAACACTGATTTCCAGAATTATGGAATTAGAAAAAGACGAGATCTACAAGAAGTACTCAGACCGTGTGGGTGATATGATAGTAGGTGAGGTTAATCAGATTCTTAAAAGAGAAGTGTTTATCCTCGATGACGCAACTGGCAATGAAGTTGTTCTTCCAAGAAATGAGATGATCAAGGCCGATTTCTACCGTAAGGGAGATATGGTTCGTGCGATTATCAAAGAAGTTCGAATGAAGAATAATAATCCGGTTGTCGTAGTATCTAGAGTGGACTCTGACTTCCTGGCTAAACTTCTTGAGCAAGAGGTTCCAGAGATTGAAGACGGCTTGATTACGATTAAGAACATTGAACGTCTACCCGGAGAGCGTGCAAAAGTTGCTGTAGAGTCTTACGATGATCGTATTGACCCAGTCGGTGCATGTGTCGGTATGAAAGGTTCAAGAATTCATGGTATTGTTCGTGAGTTAAAAAATGAGAACATCGATATCGTAAACTTTACGAATAACGAGACTCTATATATTCAACGTTCATTGACTCCTGCAAAAGTTCTTTCTATAGAGCTTGATAAAGAGAATATGAGGGCTTCTGTATTTTTAGATCCAGATCAAGTATCGCTTGCTATTGGTAAGGGAGGTTCAAATATTAAGCTTGCGTCAAAGCTTACTGGATTCGAAATTGATGTATTCAGAAATGCTCCAGTAGAGATTGATGACGTTAATTTGGAAGAATTTGGCGATGAATTAGAGAGCTGGGTGATTGAAGAATTGAAGAATATTGGATGTGATACAGCAAGGTCAGTTCTAGAGCTAGATGCCGATGAATTAATAAGAAGAACAGACTTAGAAGAGGAGACAGTTAAGGAGATTTTAGGTATTCTTGCTTCTGAGTTTGAAGATTAATTAAATATCGCACGTTCAAATCATTAAGATTTGCGGGTGCGATTTGCTTAATTTTCTTAATTTAGCAGAAAAATAGGGCATTGCTGAGTGTATGCCTGTTATAATCAGTTCGTAATTAGTGGGTTTCACTCGTTTTGAACTAAAAAAGTATTTAAACTAAATGGCGAAAAATTTAGTCAAGGTTGCAAAGGAATTTAATGTAGGCTCATCTACGATTGTCGAACACTTGTTAGACAAGGGTTTCGAGATTGGTAATAAGCCAAACGCCAAGGTTAGTGACGAAATGTACAGTGTACTTTCGGCTAGATTTGGTGATTCCAAGGTGACGAAGAAGAAGGCGGAGAATGTCGAGATAGGTATTAGACCCTCAGGAAATACCTCAGAGAATGAGAATGCAGATACTAAAAAGCCTGCAGCACCGGCAGCCAAAGCAACAGAGCCTACTGAGACAACCCCAGTCGAAGAAGTTAGCCCTAAGAAAGAAGAAACTCCAATAGTTAAGGAGACCCCTAAAGTAGAAGCTCCTAAAGAGGAAGCTCCTAAAAAAGAGGAAAAGCCTGCTGAGGATTCTGAAAAGAAAGCAGCAAGTGCCCCTAAACTCAAAGGACCTAAGTTGGTTGGAAAGATCGACCTAGAATCTTCTGGACGCAAACCTGCAAAAAAGAAGCCAGCAGAAAAGGCTAAAGTAGAAACTTCAAAAGAGCAAAAGCCAGCAGCAAAGGCAGCACCCAAAAAGGAAAAGCCTGCAGTCGCAAAAGAAACTCCTAAGCAACCAGCTCCTAAAGTAGAAGCTGCTGAGAAGAAGGCTAGCACTCCAAAGGAGACGCCTAAGGCTGAACCTGCGAAGGAAGCGAAAAAGGAGGTGACCGAAAAGACAACCAAGGAGGCTGATGCAAAAGAAGCTCCAGCGAAAGATGCTGCTCCAGGTACTTTCAGAGGAAAAACTCCAGAATTGAGAGGTCTTAAGATTCTTGGTAAAATCAAGATCGAGGAAAAGCCTAAGAAAAAAGCAACCAAGCCTGATGATAAAAAGGCTAAAGATAATGACCCTAACAAGCGTAAGCGTAAGCGTAAACGCGTAACTGTTGGAGGTAGTAATGTGAAGAGTGGTGGCAACAACCAACAAGGTGGTGGCCAAAGAACTGGCAACAACCAACAAGGTGGTGGCCAAAGAACTGGTAGCAACCAACAAGGTGGTGGACGTGGTCCTAATAATCGCCCAAATCAAGGCGGTGGACGCGGACCTGGTAGTCGTCCTGGTCAAGGTGGAAGATTTCCAAACAGAAGATTCCAAGGGAATAGTAGAAACCCAGATGAAGTAAAAGAAGTTTCTAAAAAAGAGATTGAGGATAAGATCAAGTCTACTATGGCCAGAATTAATTCTGGTGGTAAGAAGAATA
>JAQXAY010000083.1 GCA_029252685.1 Saprospiraceae bacterium
CAAAAAAAAAATATGTGACCTTTTTGCTTGTTTTTTTATCATACCCTTGACAAATGGCGCTTATAATCTTAACTTTGTATTCGGTTTTCATTGCAAATCCCTTAACAATCCACACAGCATTCCATCAAGCCAACACAAAACTTTGCAGAAAATCCACTTTAAAGCATATAATAATTATACAATAAGTTTACATGAGGCAACTTAAAATTACTAAGTCGATTACTAACAGAGAATCACAATCGTTAGAGAAGTATCTGCAAGAAATCGGTAAAGTTGATCTACTTTCTCCTGAGGATGAGGTTTCTTTAGCAAAAAGAATCAAAGAGGGTGACGCGCAAGCATTAGAGAAACTTACTAAAGCAAACCTAAGGTTTGTGGTTTCCGTCGCTAAGCAATACCAAAATCAAGGATTATCGCTATCGGATCTAATTAATGAAGGGAATTTAGGGCTTATCAAAGCTGCTCAACGTTTTGACGAAACAAGAGGTTTTAAATTCATCTCTTACGCCGTATGGTGGATTCGTCAGTCTATTCTGCAAGCATTGGCAGAACAGTCTCGTATTGTAAGGTTACCTTTGAACAAGGTAGGATCATTGAACAAAATCAACAAAGCATTTTCAGAGTTGGAGCAATCTTATGAAAGAGAGCCATCTGCTGATGAGTTAGCTGAGTTGTTGGAAATTGGTGTTGAAGAAGTTGAGACCACACTAGGTGTAGCTGCTAGACACGTATCCATGGATGCTCCATTTGTTGAAGGTGAAGACAACTCTCTTTTAGATGTCTTGGAGAACAGCGGTACTCCAGGCACAGATGATTCTTTGGCTTACAATGAATCACTTAGAAGAGAGATTGATCGCTCTTTATCTACATTGACTGATCGCCAGCGCGATGTAATAAAGTTATATTTCGGTATCGGCGTAGCTCACCAGATGTCCTTAGAGGATATCGGCGAGAAGTTCGGATTGACTAGAGAACGTGTCCGACAAATTAAGGACAAAGCAATTAATAAATTAAGGTCAACAAATCGAAGTAAGCTTTTGAAAAACTTCTTAGGAAATTAATTTTTAATTATAGAGTTAGCAGCCAAATGAAAGTTTGGCTGTTTTTTTTTATTCAATCATATAATTTTAGCTACTTTTGCGCTGTTGTTCTAACAGAAAACTTAACCAAATTATAAAAAGATGAGCGAAAAAGAAATGCTTTTACGTTCTGCTACTGATGCATCTCTTCAAACCTGGCGAACAGATGAAATGATGGCATTAGAGCTTCTTAGAATTGTTGGAGAATTACGCTTCGATAGAGGTGTAGAAATTGTATTTTTCCGCAGTGATATATATGATAGCAGACCTAGTGAGCTGATGAATATCCTGCTGAAATCTCAAAACTACGTAAAGCAGGAGGTTTCAGTAAAGCTAGCACTTGGCCTTATCCGTGCAATTGCTGATGTTCCTGGGTTAGTTCCGGCAAAGATAGACTTAGGTCGCATGAGTGTCGAGTGGCTAGAATCTGGAAAAAATGAATCAGAAATCCATTCTTTTGTTGGGGACCGTTTAGCAACCTTTCAAGGTGAAAACACATCAAGAGTTTCCAAAGACGTTGTTCTGTATGGTTTTGGTCGAATTGGTCGTTTGCTTGCTCGTCGTATCATTTCGATGACGGGTAAAGGGCAGCAATTGAGATTGAAAGCGATTGTGCTTAGACCTAAGATGAAAAATGTTCGTGAGGAATTAGAAAAGCGAGCTTCTCTTTTGCAATCAGATTCTGTACACGGAGACTTCCACGGAGTGGTTGAGGTGACTGGAGATGATGAATTAACAATAAATGGTAATAAGATCAAGGTCATATTTGCTGGTAAACCAGCAGATATTGATTATACATCTTATGGAATTAAAGATGCCCTTTTGATTGATAATACAGGAGTATGGCGAGACAAAGAAGGACTTTCTGGTCATCTGCGTCCTGGTATTGGAAAAGTGATGCTTACTGCACCCGGTAATGACATCCCAAATATTGTGCATGGTGTTAACCAGCATACCCTAAATCTTGAAGAGGAAAAAGTAATCAGTGCAGCTTCTTGTACCACTAATGCGATAAGCCCTGTCCTAAAAGTTCTTAATGAAGCATTTGGTGTGGAGAAGGGACATATCGAATCTATACACGCTTATACTTCTGATCAAAACTTATTGGACAACTTTCATAAAAAGCCGAGGAGAGGTAGAGCAGCAGCTGTAAATATGGTGCTTACTTCAACAGGGGCAGCAAGTGCAGTAGGAAAGGTTCTTCCCGAATTGAAGGGCGTACTTACAGGAAATGCGGTTCGTGTTCCAACACCTAATGTATCTCTTGCTATAATGAATTTGAGTCTCAATAAGGCGACAACAGTTGAGGAGCTGAATGAGCTTATCCGTCAAAAATCATTGTTTTCAGAGCTTGTTGAGCAATTAGATTACTCTACATCTTCTGAATTCGTATCTACTAGTGCGATCGGTATGACAGCTACTAGTATTTTTGATGCACAGTCTACCATTCTTTCGCAGGATGGCAAATCCGCAACGATCTATGTTTGGTATGATAATGAATATGGATATACTTGTCAGGTGATGCGTTTAGCGAAATACGTTGCAGGAGTGCGACGTAAGGTTTATTACTAGAATATACATTCGTTTAGCAATATAAAATAGATCCCCTTTTGGCCTCAGCCTTTAGGGGATTTTTAATAAGTTAATCGGCCTGTAAATTGCCTTTTCTAGCGAGATAAATGTTTCTGTCCTTTGAATACCTTGAATGTTTTGAATTTTTTCATGTAAAACAGTTCTTAAATGTTTGGTATCCTTACAGATGATTTTGGCGAAAATATTGTAAAGCCCCGTGGTGTAATGTGCCTCGATGATTTCTGGGATTTCTGTTAAGGCATCGGCAACGCCTTCATACATGGAGCTTTTGTCTAAATAAACGCCGATGTAAGCGCAGATGTCATAACCGAGAATGGCTTCATTGACTGTGAGTTGGGAGCCTGTTACAATGCCTACATTGCTAAGTTTGTTCATTCGGACATGTATGGTACCTGCAGATACAAAGAGCTTTTTAGCGATTTCTGCGTAGGTTGTCTTTGCATTGGACATCAAAATTGAAAGGATCTTTTTGTCTAGGTCGTCTAGTTCATATTGTTTGGACATAAAATTGACAATTTTGGACTTGTGGATTGAATCGGAGACTGATTAATGTTAAGTTAAGAGAATATAGACTTTTGCTGTGGTTTTTATTTAAATAAGTGAAAAAAAACCGCAGTAGAGCTAAATGAACATATTTTTACTCAAGCAACACATAAGCAGAACCATTTATTTTAATAAGTTTTCTATTATTGTGTTAATAAAATTGAGGAGCAAGAATTATGACACACTACTCTAAAGAGAATAAATCTAGGACCAGCATAAGTTGGACACCCGTGCTAATGGCAATCATATTGGCAGTAGGTGTGCTCCTAGGCATGCAATTCAATAAGGAGAATCCCTCCATTACCATCATTAATCAAGAAAATAGTGATAAAGGTCTAATCGTAGGTAAAGTGGATGAACTTATCCGTTATATCGACGCCAAGTACCTTGAGGATTTAGAAAGAGATACCTTGGTTAATAATGCTATAAATAGAGTATTGTCAAGCCTTGATCCTCATTCTTCTTACATCGATAATCGTCAACTTATCCAGATTGAGCACAGACTAAACGGATCTTATAAGGGTATAGGCTTAGAGTTTTTGATGAATAAGGATACTATTTTGATCACCAATGTTTTGGAGTCTGGGCCTGCTAAGTCTAATGGTTTTAAGGTAGGAGATAAGATCCTTCAAATCAATGATGTGAAAGTTTCAGGAGTGAATATGAAATTGAGAGCTGTAGAAGATGTGATCTCTGAGCATAAAGGCAATGCATTCGATATCGATCGCTTAAGTGCTAATGGATCACTTATATCTGCCAAGCTACTTAAAGAAGATATAGCTTTACCATCTGTAGAGAAAGGGGTGCTTATTTCGGATTCTATAGGGTATATAAAGGTCAATCATTTTGCCCAAAAGACCTATTATGAATTTATGACCCAATTAGATACTTTGAGTTCTCAAGGATTAAAACATCTGGTATTAGACCTAAGACAGAATCCCGGAGGATATCTTACACAGGCAACTAAGATTCTTGATCAATTATTTAATAGAGAAGGTCGCTTACTTGTTTACACGGAAGGACGAACATCCAAGCGCCAGGACTATTTTACAACAGGAAGAAATTTGTTTGATGTAGATCAGGTAGCTGTTTTAATAGATGAAGGCTCTGCTTCTGCTTCTGAGATTATTGCGGGTGCTATTCAGGACAATGATAGGGGAGTACTTATTGGCTCAAAATCATATGGAAAAGGTTTAGTGCAGGAACAGTATAATCTAAGCGATGGATCTGCTTTGAGACTTACGGTTGCTAGGTATTTTACTCCATCGGGGAGATCTATCCAGAGGCCATATAAGGAGGTTGATAAAGAAGAGGTTCCAGTAGATACCGTGAATTATTTCACAAGTACTGGGCGCATTGTTTCCAGCGGTGGAGGAATAGTGCCAGATTTACCTATTGAAGATCAATTCATGTTCAAAAAAGATATGTTTGGATCATCTTTATTGAGTCTATTCTATGCAAGTAATAAAAAGCAGATAGATCTAGTCTTGAATCTTGAAGACCCAAAATCTTTTTTAAATGAAAATCTCAATGAATCAATAGATCTTATGCTGACTGATTTTATTGCAGAAAAAGAGGAAAGAAGCTTTTACAAGGAGAACTTGGATAAGCTAAAAGATAATCTTAAGCTGATTTTGTTAGATCGCAGTTTTGATAAGAATGATCTGAAAGCTTATTTTATAGAGCAGGATGCAGCAATTCAAAAAGCGGTTTCGATCGTTAAGGACATTGAACAAATGGATCTTATGTTAGGCTACTGATCAGTATAAATGATTTTCGTAGCATAAGCTTCAAGGGTAAATAAGGTGCCTTTGAAGCTTATTTTTTTGCTTATATCATTTAGGTTGATGAAGAGAATTGCTTTTCCCGTATGCACTCGGTAACAATCATTGCTAAGTCTGTTTAATCGTAAAACCTTGCTGTTTTTGAGAGCGATAGCTTCATTTAGCAAAAAACGTTGTTCTTTAGTATATAGGGCCGTTGTGTCGGAAGTGAATTGCACATCCCCAAATAAGCTAGCTATGATTAAGTGGGTTCTTTTTTGATCAAAGCTAAGTAAGAGTCCTTCCTTCTTGTTGTTTGATCTCAGGAGATAAACATCTGGATCAAGAGCAGAGAATTGTCTAAGCGTAAATCTGCATATTATGGTATGCAGGGCAAGGTAATTACTTGGGCGCTCTCTTTTGTTTAGTCTTTTTAGGAGTTTGAAATCCCACTTTAAGTGGGTGTCAGGGCCAACTCTGCTTAGGTCGGCAATACCAAAAGAAGCGGCTAGGGGAACACCACAAGATAGAAGTGTTGCTCCTTTTGCAGCACGTTTTAAGAGTTCCATTCCGAAAGTCATCGCTTGGGCTTTGCTTGTTCCTTCTGGAGGATGTATAGATGCAGAAAATAGGAAGTCTACCTTGAAGAAATTAAATCCATAATCATTCCTCAATACATGAAAAACCTTGGAAATATAGTTTTGGACGTCCTGTTTGTATATGTCTAGGCCATAATACCAACATTTCCAAACTCCATTATATCCTATCTTTAATGGCTTCCCATTTGAATCTTTTATAATCCAGTCAGGGTGTTCTTTAAACAGGCTAGACTTAGGTTCTACAATAAAAGGTGCTAGCCAAATTCCGGCTGCCATATTCTTTTCCTTGATCTTGGCACTTATATCTTTTAGTTCAGCTTTTAGGTCACCCTTAAAGTCGAGCCAGTCTCCAATATAGTTTTGGTATCCATCATCTATTTGAAAAAGGTCTGGTCGTTCATCTTCCTTGATTTGGTCGAGTTCTCTGTAAAGAATATGGGCATTGATATCCTGCTGATACTTATACCAAGATGTCCAAGCCGAATCCAATTGCGGTTTGGGCCTTGTAGGAGGATAAAGGTTGTGACTACTCCAGGGGCTTGTATTATGGATGCTTGAGTCGAAGCCAATTATCAGGTCAAAGAGGGAGAACGAATGCTTTATTTTGAAATCATTCAATTCTTTGGTGATGACTAATTTGTTGGTCTTTTTGCAATAGGAAAAAAGTGTAAAGGCTAGTTGATCATTATTAGAGCCTATAAATATTTCTCGGGCGCAATTATCACTTTGGAGTCTAGTGTAAGTCCATGAATGAAGGTACTGCTTGCCGATATAGGGGCTATTTAAATAATAGTCACCATAATACTTAAAAAAGGGTCTGGCTATCTTACTGAGGCTTGGAATTTCTTCATCTGGACTGTAATATTTGCTACCTGTCCATGTTTGAAAACCATTGCAAAGCATTGATTTTAGTGGCTCCTTAGAGAGGTCTAATATTATTTCAACGTGATTTAAAGTCAGAACTTCTTTGACATGAAGCGTAAGGTTTATTTTACTGAAGTCCGATTCTATTTCAGAATGTTTGTAGTCTGTGTAGAACTGATCTGTTCGGTATGTTTTATTTGGATCTAAAAAGTGTTTGACCCCGTTTACTTGAATTTGGCAGGTAGATGATTTAAGCAATTCCATTGATTTGTTCTTATTCACGGATGAAATCTAGTTCGCCGTTTGAACCCATTCTTGCAATGACAGAAGGTAATTTTTTCTTCTTTTCATCTTGTCTCACGAGTAATACCTTATCAACTGATTGTATAATGTCTGATTGTATTTCTCCAAAATTGCTCGGGATCTTTTCACTAAGCTTGTTTGCGGTAAGGCCAAGGATGGGTCCACCAAGTTCATCACAAACATGCTTTAGGAAGGGATCAAAAGTAATGCGAATAGCAACTGATCCATCATCTCCAAGTACTTCTTGGGGAAGATTTTTTCCTTGCTCATAAATCATAGTGAGTGGGTGGGTATGAAAGTTTAAAAGCGTTTCAATTTTGGGAGGCAGTTCTTCAATATACATTTTGAGCATATCTATCGAAGAGACAATCAATGTTAAAGGGGTTTCTTTTCCCCCTCTAAAGGCGTGTATTCTTTGTACCATATCCAATTGATTGATATCGCAGGAAATGATCCATACTGTATCGGATGGTAATAGAATTATTTTTCCTTGTTTTATTGCCTCAATCGTGTCCTCCATTTTGTAAGCTTGAACCATTAGGTGTAATTTTATCTAGGATTTAATATTCGATTCCTAGTCTTTTAACTTCATAATGGTTGATTCTATTTTAACTTAGTTGAAATTAGATAGCGAAAATTAAGAAAATAGCATTTTGAAATCTAAAGTGCTATAATATCAGTGATTTATTTGGATTAAGATAAACAATCACTAAATTATTAAAAAAACCAAGGAAAAATAATTCT
>JAQXAY010000110.1 GCA_029252685.1 Saprospiraceae bacterium
CATATCATTTAATGGATTGTCAATATTTGTATTGATTATTTCCTTTATATCAAAATGGGTAGTTTCAGGACTCACTGAGAATATCTCAGTTCTCCAACCATTTAAGGCCATATCCATTCGGTATTGGTCGATTTCTTCTACAAGATTTGTAGAGAGGATATCATCAACAAAAAGGAGCAATTTTCCCTTGAATTCAAAACCTTCGAATTGGACAGATGAACAGATGTAACCATAAGCAGTCCCGAATATGGTTTCTTTCTCTATTTTATATTCATAGACATTGTTGCCAAGAACTAGAATATCGTAAAATGAATTGCTGTTTAGCGGAAGCTCAGCAATTGAAGTTCCCCATTCCTTTTCACCAAAATTACGCCTGAATACTTTGTATCCTTGACTTGTAAAATCTTGATTCCAATGTAGTTCGATTGCAGGCGGGTTATTCTGAGTTTCTGCTTCCAACAATACAGACTTCTTAAAGGAAAGTGTTTGACTAACTGCCTGTATGTTGAACATACAGATCAATGTTAGAAACAAAATTTTTCCTAAGAATTTCATATTGGATAGCCTGGATTTTTTCAATGTTACTCAATAATAAATATAATAAAACCTTTTGGTTATCGCATCAAGGTAATACTACCTTCATACCGTCTAACCTTCCCATCTGTAAAGTATACTAAAAAATGATAACTATAAACGCCAGAAGGTGACAGAATACCATTAAAACGACCGTTCCAGCCATTTTGTTGACTATTTTTAAGAACGTCAGCATTTTGATAGACCATATTACCCCATCTATCATAAACGATTAGGTTGGATATACTGACAACATCGATACCTCCCTGTATATAGAAATAATCATTTTCACCATCGAAGTTTGGTGTGAAAATATTTGGAACATACACATTCCTTCTCTTACCTATGTTGATATCATAATTATCCCTTGCTTTACATCCTGCTTCATTCGTAATAGTAGCACTAATTTGGTAAGGGAGTATTGGTGTAACTATAATGTCCAAGCATCCTGAGCAATTGATAGAATCTGCTGGATACCATTCTATTGAAAATATGTCTTGATTGCTTTCTGCGCTAATATTTATGGATTCTCCAATATTGATTTCTTCTTCATTACCAAGGTCAAGAATTAGAAGATCTGGATTTTCGACAAAAACCTTTTGGGTGATAATACATCCGTTATCATCAATAAGAAATATCATTATGCTATCAGTTGATGGACTGACATTTTCAAACAGAGGAGAGCTGCTAACGGAAGATCCACTGTCTATAGAGTAAAGGTATGGCATATCACCTCCTGAAACTTCATTAATTTCTATGATGCCTGTTGTGTCGTTATGACATAGTGGATCTATTACATCAACATTCATGTCAAGTTCTATCATCTCAATACTAAATACCTTATCCGCTTGACAATTTAATTCGTCTGTAACTGTAACGGCATAATTACCTCCTTGGGTGAAAACTGCACTTTGTCGTATGCTACCGTTGGACCATTTGTACTTTGCGTATTCATCAACAAACAAAGTGGTGGTAGGTGTATTATCGTTGCAGATAAAAGGGTCTCCATAAATTTCAAAATCTGCTAGATCACTAACTTTAATGTTTGTTGCTATTGTGCTGTCACACCCTTGTTCATTCGTAAAGATTTCATAAAGAATAGTATCTGATTCATACGAAATACCATTATAGGTATCTCCAACACAGAGGATGATTTCTTCATTGGTCAAAGTGCTATCTTCAACTATTATCGATAAGATCAAAATACTGTCGCAGCCTAAAAATGAACTTAGGGTATCAAAGTATATACCTTCTTCAGATAGAAACGTACCATTCCATTCAACTTCTTCACTAGGACAAATATTTTCAGTTAATACAGTAGGTAGACTATTCTCTATCTGGAGTGTTAGATCTACAATACTATCACAGCCATTAAAGGCTGTCAAAGTGTCTGTGAAAAATATCTCAAAATTAAAGGAGTCTGTTCCTATGTAGTAATAGTCTCCGGGGCAGATAACAGCAGAAATAGGGAAGGGGCCTGTGTCGAAAACATCTAATGTGAACGTTTCACTAATTGCAAAACAATCACTGCTAGGAATTCCATTGAATTCATTGTAGGCTGTATTAACCCTATATATTGCGCCTTCTTCAGCGTTTACCAGTAACTCATCACTTGAAGCTCCTGAAATTAAGGACCATGAATTTCCTCCATCAAGACTTTTCTCCCATTTGAAGAAAAAATCATTCGTCAGGCCATTAGAGATATTGGCGTTAATTGTGATTAATTCATTTTCACACGCACTTAAAGGTCCGGAAAGAATAATCTCTGGTCCACAGAATTGTGTTGAGATATTATCTAATGCAAAATCATTTCCTATTAGTGAGGAGCCTTTTAGTCTTAGGCTTATTTTTAAGTTGTTTTGGAAATTGTTTCCAAGGAAATTAAAACTAAAATTACGCCATTGGCCATCATTGATGATGGGGCCTGTTGAAAATGGAGTACTTATTACTTTTATAAGTTCTTCTGACTCACCTATCGAAGATAATACAAGCTCTATTTCAGGGAGTGCAACTTCTTCTGGATTTGCTGCATTGTTAGGTGCATAAAGATCATTGGCAAGGTTAAGAACATCAAAACTTATGGTATGTATAAGGTCTCCGCAGAAACCCAGCACTTGTTCGCTCCAAATTATTTCATTTGTAGTCCCTCCATTGACCAGTTGGAAGTATCCATCTGGTTCGTTGTTTGGGTCGGATATTGATGTCAACCAGCAGATTTCAGCGCTGTTTCCAAAGCAAGGACTGCCCTGCCATTCATTGGCTACCGTGAATTCTCCTTCTTCAAGAAATCCATCATCAGCATAGACTAATGAGTTTTCTAGTAAGTTCATGACTGGATCAAATTGTTGAAGACCTGAACCAAAGTCTCCATTTGGAATAATGTTATTTCCTAGTGAACCGTAGCAGGAGACACCTGGATTACTTATAGGTGTATTGAAACAATTATCGGGGTCATCAAAAGTTAATACTAAAGCCTGAGAAACGAAGGAACAACTTTCGCTATTTAAACCATTCAAGCTTGTATTTACAAGAACACGAACTATTGTATTGTAAGGTAAATCATTGATTGATAAGCTACTTATGTTTGTAGGTGGTCCGCTGTTAGTCCAACTAAGTCCACCATCTAAACTAGTTTGAAGTTGATAGAAAAGCGTTGCTCCAGGGTTAGGAGTCACAGTTGCGCTTAGATTAATATTGTCTCCCGGGCAATAGGGAGCATTTGTTAGTTCGGTTAACAACACATCAGACCCACAAAGATTAGCTGTTACATTATCAATTGCAAAATCATTTCCATTGATTGATCCTGTGTAATTAAATAAACTAATTTCGATACTACTTTCACCGATTGGGACAATATAATTTGCGCCTAATGTGATCCACCCTGTTTCTTTCCCTATAACTTGGGCAGGAACAATAGGGTTACCATTTACTCTTAATTCAAGATTAGGATCCGAATAATTTACAGTGGATCCTTTTACCATATTAATGACATCAAGGCCTATGTAATATTCCGATCCTTCACAAACATCAAGGGTATAGGAATAGGTCTTTGTTGCACTTAGGTAGCCATTGATTAACATCATGTAACCTTCCGGGTCTGTTGAGTTATCAGCGATTTCAATCCAATTGATGTTGGATCCTGCTGTTGAGTTTATCAATGTATATTTTGCGGTACTTGGTGATGGGCCAAAATTGTAAGTCAGTAAGGTGTTGATGACTGGTACAGGAATTGACGGATTTGTTTGTTCTTGTCCAGAACCAAAATCTCCATTAATGATTAGATTTGAGGCATTGGGATTTGGACAAGTTGCGTTCATCATTCCTGAAGACATCGATATGCATAGGAGAATGAGAAATAAAGGGGTGATAATTCTTATCATGATTCAATAATTGAATTGGGATTAATGTTATTTTGCGTATACGCAAGTAGTAACCTCTGAAAAAGGTTGACTGTTGGAGTAGCAGATATTAGATAGAATAATGATATATATATTAAGTGCTAAATTACAATAATGTTTAGGAAATTTGGAATATTATCAGCATTGATTGCTCTTTTTTTTCCCATATTTGGACAAAATTTCATAGAGGTTAAGGATCTAAATTTTTTTGATCAAGATGAGGTCTATAATTTCATAGGGACAAATTATTGGTATGGACTTTATTTGGGTGCCACAGAGGATGGTCAAGAGCGTCTTTTGAATGAGTTGGATCAATTGCAGGCTAGGGGTGTGAACAACTTAAGAATCATGGCTGCATTTGAGGGGACAGAAGCAGACAAATGGCGAGTAGCGCCAGGTATTCAGACTGCTCCTTATACCTATGATGAAGAGCTACTAAAAGGCCTTGATTTTCTCTTGGAGGAAATGGGTAAACGAGATATGAAAGCAGTTCTTGTATTGAACAACTTTTGGTTATGGTCAGGAGGGATGGCTCAATATGTGAATTGGGTAGATGGCTCTGATATTCCAACACCGACCCCCTTTGATGGGACTGCGTATCCAGCATATACAAAATACACTGCTAGCTTTTATTCGAATCCCAATGCAGTTCGAATATTCAATGCATATGTTAAACATCTTATCGGTAGGGAGAATACCATAAATGGTAAATCATACATTGATGATCCAGTTATTATGTCTTGGCAACTTGCTAATGAACCAAGGGGTATGAATAATGTGAACGCTTATAAAAATTGGCTAACAGAAACAGCAGCTTTGATTAAAAGCCTTGATCCTAATCATTTGGTATCTATAGGGAGTGAAGGGAATACATCTACGCCATTACCAAATGGTTTAGACTTTTATAATGATCACGATTTAGAGGATATAGATTATTGCACCTTTCATCTTTGGGTTCAAAATTGGTCCTGGTTCGACCCTCTTAATGCAGAAAAAACCTACCCAAAAGCTATCAAAGAGGCAAAGCGATATATTAAGAAGCATAACAAACAAGCTGTAAAACTAAATAAGCCTCTAGTACTTGAAGAGTTTGGGATTTCTAGAGATTTAAACGACCATAATTGGGAAGCCAATACTGATTATAGAGATAAGTACTTTGCATTTATATTTGATTCTTGTTTGAAATCTGTAGAAAAACAAAAGGCTTTAGTTGGATGTAATTTTTGGGCATATGGTGGAAGTGGCCGGCCTTCTTCTCCCAAGTCTGTGTGGTATCCTGGGGATGATTTGATCGGAGATCCTCCGCACGAATTTCAAGGCTGGTATTCAGTATATGATGTAGATAAATCAACACTCGATCTAATACAAGCGTATTCAAGACGTATCAAACAAAGTGTGAAGTAATATGAAGATTGGTCAAAAAAGCTATACAACAATCTGGGAGTTGGATGAATCAGTAATTCAGATCATAGATCAGCGTAGTCTGCCTCATAAATTTATTATAGAAGATTTGCTCAGTACTTCAGATTTCGAAGTTGCAATTCGTGAAATGCACGTACGTGGTGCTCCTTTAATCGGCGCTACCGCTGCTTATGGAATTTATATAGCTTGTAAAGAAGCAGCTTTAAGTTCTGATTTTAATTCCTACCTTTTTGATGCTGCAGCTCGCCTTAAGGCGACACGACCTACAGCGGTTGATTTATTTAATTTAGTTGATCGGTGCCTAAGAAGAATCGAGGCTGGGCAGGATGCCAAAGAAAAGACAACTATAGCCCTTGCAGAAGCTCGACTGATCAGTAAAGAAATCAGAGCTCATTGTTTTAATATAGGCCTACATGGGGTTTCTATCATAGAATCCCTATATGAACAAAAAGGTGATACAATCAACATCCTTACTCATTGTAATGCGGGATGGTTGGCCACAGTTGACTATGGAACCGCAACTGCCCCAATATATGAAGCCTTCAAGCGGGGAATCCCGATTCATGTGTGGGTTGATGAAACAAGACCTCGAAATCAAGGCGCAAGACTTACTGCTTATGAACTTGGACAGGAAGGAATCCCTCATACAATTATTGCAGATAATACGGGTGGGCTTCTTATGCAAAAGCAACTAGTAGATCTTGTTATCGTAGGATCTGATCGTACTACAAGAACAGGTGATGTTGCTAATAAAATAGGGACTTACTTGAAAGCCTTGGCTGCATATGATAACAATATTCCTTTCTATGCTGCACTGCCAGAGTCATCTTTCGATTGGCAAATTCGGGATGGAGTTAAGGAAATTCCGATAGAGGAGAGATCAGCAGAGGAGGTTCGTTATATTCAAGGTCTTGACGACGCTGGTGTTTTACAAAATGTATTAATTTGTCCGGCGGATAGTTCGGCATTAAATTTTGGTTTTGATGTCACCCCCTCAAAATACGTAAGTGGTATAATCACAGAGCGTGGAATTTGTAAAGCAGAAGAAGCTTCTATTCTGAAGCTATATCCTGAAAAGGCTTGAATATGATTGATGAAGGATATATTAAATTCAATGCAGATTGGAAAGAAACTGCTGCTTTTGAGGATACTTTGTTGGCGGATCTTATAGCTGTCAGACAGTTAGTATATGGACAAGGATTTATTGGCGTTTATCCAGATGGAATAGGCTTTGGAAATATTTCAATGCGTCTGAAAACATGGGATGAGTTTTACATCTCTGGTTCGAAGACAGGAGCGATTCCTAATATGGATAGTAAGCATATAGCAAAAGTTACGGAGGTTCAGGTCCATAATAACTGTTTGAGCTGTATCGGTCCGGTTATTGCTTCCTCTGAGTCTATGACACATGCTTCAGTTTATAGGGCAAATCCAACTATTGGCGCAGTAATCCATATTCACAGTAAAGTACTTTGGGATAGACACAAATTTAAATTGCCTACAACTTCAGCGGATACACCTTATGGCACAGTAGAAATGGCAGCAGAGGTTTTTGAGCTAGTCTGTAAAACAGGAGAGCAAGGAATACTTGTCATGGCCGGTCATGAAGAAGGATTAATCATATACGGTAAAGACCTTTATACTACTTACGAATTACTTCAGACTATTGTTTGATATATAGAACCACCATCTTATTAATAAATCAGTATGAAAACAACAAAAATTTCTTCCCTACTTAGCATGCTATTCATTGTCTGTTCGATGCAGTTGAACGGTCAGTATCCGAATTTGAATGTAGAACCCTATTTAATGCAAAGCGTTCCCAAAAATGTACTACTATTTTTGAATGATAATGTACGTTATGCCAAAGCTATTTCTTCTAAGTATAATGTGCCCACTGATTTCCTTCTTTGCGTTGCTGGTTTAGAAACGGGTTGGGGAAGCAGTGAGTTAAGCGTTGAGGCGAATAATTTTTTCGGGATCAAAAACTTACTCAATGATGGACCATCTTACTGTGTTTGGCATAGTGATTATGTAGAAGGAAAGGGAATGGTCGAGGCCTATGATTGTTTTAAGAAATACAGTTCACCATTGATGAGTTTTTTGGATTATATGGAGCACTTGTATTCGAAGGCTTGTTATGTAGAAATGCAGCAAATTTATGTACCAAGTTTTGACGATTGGACTGCTATTGTCTCAAAATGTGGATATGCAACAGATCCTGCTTATGGTAATAAGTTGAAGGAAATCAAGCGGAAGTATTATTTTTCAATACTATTGGATTTATAATTTTTTTTGCAAACTAATGACCATAATCCTGCAGGACTTTTTCATTTTTACAAAAAAATATAAATCGTGCGATTGATTTTAATAATTTGCTGTTTACTGTCGTTTAATTTATCGGCTAACAATGGATTGATTGTCGGTGAAGTTCGGAATGAACTTACGAATGAACCCATTGAATTTGCTACAATATATATTCAGGGTACTGGACTTGGAACGACAACAGATTCCTTAGGGATATTCCGCATAGAATTAGAAGCGGGCGTTTATAACCTTGAGATTGCATATCTAGGCTTTGAGACTACTGTTCTGTATAGTAAACCAGTCAGTTCAGCGCAGCCAAATTATTTACAGATAACATTAAATCCTGCCTTGACTCAACTTGAAGAAGTTAAGGTATTAGGTAAAAAGAATGCTGTAAGTCCAATATATTCAGACCAGATCAGTGCTTTTGAGATTGTGACTTTACCAGGAGCTACAATGGATTTGTCCAAGTATGTTAAGGCATTGCCAGGGGTTAGCCCAAAAGTTTCCTTCGGCTACAGTATGATTGTGCGAGGCGGAGCTTCTAATGAGAATAGATTTTTTCTGGATGATATTGAAATACCTTCGATAACGCACTTCGCTGTTCAGGGTAATAATGGTGGGCCGAACGGGGTATTAAATACTCGAGTATTAGAATCTGCAGAGTTATTTACGGACGGCATGCCACTTAATCGTTCAAATGCATTAAGCTCTGTATTGGAAGTTAAATCTCGATTAGGAAGTAAGGAAAAGTTCAGTGGTAACTTTACATTAGGAGCCACAGACTGGGGCTTTGTTTTAGAAGGGCCTATGGGTAAAAAATCTTCCTATGTTTTTTCTGCTAGGGAATCATTCTCTCAGCACATGCTTAAAGCACTTGGGATTCCAGTGATTCCTTTTTACTCGGATGTTTATTATGCGCAAAAAATTAACCTTAATCCTAAGACTGAGATTAATTTCTTAGCATTAGGTATTTACGATAAATATACGCTCAATCTAGATGCAGAGCCCTCTCCGTCTTTGATGTACAATATAGGATACATCCCCGAAGGCAAACAACTTGCATTTACGACAGGTGTATCTATAAAGCGTTTTCATGAGTCTGGGCATAGCAAGTTTGTTTTAAGCCGAAACTACTTTAATAATCGAGCGGATAAGTTTTATGGAAATAGCTATGAAGAAGTAGATCGATTACTTCAATATCACTCCATAGAGGCTGCAACAAAGGCACGCTATGAACGAAAATTTATTTCTGGAAATAGAAAGATTGATTACGGTCTTGAATGGTCAAATGAACATATTCATACAATAAATAAAAGTCCGTCTCTTGTATCGGATCTTTCTATTTACACTAAAGAATATGATGCAGATCTAAGATACCAACGCTTTGGGATGTTCTACAATACTGAATTTATTGTTGGAGCAGAAAAGGATTGGGTGTTTGATTTAGGTCTTCGCACAGATGCCTCTACGTTTAACAAGTCTATGCGTAATCCTTTAAATCAGATCGCTCCAAGAATAGGGCTCAAGCATATACTATCAGAGAAGCTGGATTATAATATCAATATTGGCCGCTATACTCAATTACCTTCTAACATCGTACTTTCTTATTCTGAATCGGATTCATTTGTAAACAGGTCTTCACTTAAAACAATAAAGTCAGATCAATTAAGCACAAGTATCCGATATTCAAATTCAAAGAATTTTCAAAGTAGGTTTAGTTTGTTTTATAAGTCATACTCAGACTATCCGATGTTATTGGATGATGGTATTTCTTTGGCTAATGCCAATGCTAATTATGTTGTTGTTGGTGATCAGGGGGCTAATTCTGATTCTGAGGGTCGTGCATTTGGAGCGGAAGTTTTTGCTAAGCAAAAATTTACCGGAGGATGGGCTTATTTAATATCAGCTTCATATGTACGCTCAATGTTTACCAATGCAGACGGTATTTATACTTCGTCTGCCTGGGATAACAGAGTCTTTTCAACGATGAATTTATCAAAACGATTTAAGAGCAACTGGACTATTGCTGCAAAGTGGAGTTTGGCGGGTGGAAACCCTTACACTCCATATAATATGGCCTTATCGTCTTCTCAAGAGTATTGGGCCGTTTTTCAGAGAGGCATTCATGATTATTCAGCAATCAATGAAGCACGTTTACCCTTTTTTCACCAACTCGATATTCGAATAGATAGGCAATTCAATTTTAAGAAATGGGCCTTCACTTTTTATATTGATATACAAAACGCATATAAGTCAAACATAAGTCAGATACCCTATTTATCTGTAATTTATGATGAGCAAAATTGGACTCCAAGGGCTGACCCTATTGATCCTTCAAGGTACCTCATGGAGCAGTTACCATCAGATTCTGGGAGAATACTTCCAAGTATTGGATTATTTTTTGATTTTTAATTTGCTTAAAAAAGAAAAATCCCATTATTTGTATAATAATAAATCAGTATAAATTTTGGATGCTTTAATTGTGAGAATCCAAAAAGATTTATTTAATATTAGCTTATGAATATGAAAGTACGTTTGATCTAATAAACCTTAATCATGGAGAACAAAATTGTTATCGGCAAAGGTCTGGGAAGAATTCAATTTGGGTTGGATCGAGATGATGTCATTGAACTTCTAGGTACGCCTACTGAAAAGGAATTAGAAAAAGACGAATTTGGTGAATCAGAATCATGGCATTTTGATCACTTAGATCTGTCTTTACTTTTTGATGGTAATAATTATTGGCAACTGGTCTCTATATCCGTTACTTCAGATGCATATTCATTTTGTGGTATCCACCCAATCGGTATGGATAAGGATGACTTTATCAAACATATGCATACCTTGGATATAGAGGTTGAAAGTTTAGAGTTTATGAAGAGTGAAGGCGAGACATTCCAAGAATTATTATCTATGGAAGAAGAAGCTTTAGATATTTGGGTAGACAATGGGATAATCTCTGAATTACAATGGGGAGGGGTGTATGATGAAGAGGATAGCATGGATTGGTAATGCAAATGGAATAAAATATTATTTTTAGTATATAAAAAAATGTTAAAACTGTTAAAAGTTTACTCTTTCCCGAGTAAACTTTTTTTCTTGTAGTTGTGATTGGAATATAATCCCGTGGCTGCAAGTATCCAAAAACAATTCTGGCAGCCACTTTTTTATTTACTTGTTCCGAGCAAAAAAACTGAAACCAAAGTTAAACATTGTATTAATTCACATATAATGTCATCTCAATGAAAAACAGTCTCAGTTTCATATCGTTATTTCTGTTTTCTATTTCATTTTCATCTGTTTATTCTCAAGTTTCTTTTGATATCCAAGGCGGTATATCGAATACGAATATACTATCTGATAAAAATCAGAATGCTAATTTTAGGACTGATTTGAATACTTATGCAGGTACATCTCTTCGATTTTCAGCTGAGGATCAGATTAATTTTCAATTAGATTTTTTATATGAAAAAAAAGGAGCCAACTATGTTGATGATCAGTATCAAAGTATTTTCGGATTACAATATCTAAGTTTGAGTCCCATCGTGAACATTGAACTTTCTAAGTCTTTAGATATATTTATTGGGCCTTATTTCTCCTACCGCTTAAGGGAAAATCATGAAGTCAATGGTGTTGAAATAGTATTGGAACGCATTGATTACTTAACACATTCAGATGATATGGGGCTTCGATCAGGTTTTAAGTTTAAATTTGACCAATTCTTTTTCCAAATGTGTTATTCATTTGGGTTAAAGGATATTCGAAGCTTTAACTTTGATTCACCATTTGAAGGGCCTGTTTTTCCAGAAGGACTATATAATAAAAGTTTATCCCTTGGACTTGGATTTACATTCACTTAATAAGTTCGTAGCAATTTCGCGTAGGTAGGCTTTAGTTTTGTTAAAAAATTAATCCTATGAATCAAGATTTAATTGTTGACAAGGAGCATACTCCTGTGTCTTCACCTGTCGAATACTCAGAGCTCGATAGCTTACGTACTCCTGCGGTTATTTGTGATTTAGACGGCACACTTGCCTTAATTACAGACCGCGATCCTTATGATGCAGAATTTTGCATAAACGATCAATTGAATATTCCAGTTGCAGACCTTATAAAGGCAGAAAATAAAAACGGTGCTGCGATTGTCTTAGTAAGTGGTAGAAGTGAGTCTTCTAGATCTAATACTATTGCTTGGTTAAAGAAATATGATATCCCTTACCAAGGTCTTTTTATGCGACCTGTAGCGGATTTTCGTAAAGATGCCATCCTAAAACGTGAGATCTATGATCGATTTATAGGTTCCGTATATTCGATTAAATATGTCTTAGATGATAGGGATCAAGTGGTAGACATGTGGCGCAATGTTTTAAAACTGCCTTGCTTTCAGGTTAATTACGGATCCTTTTAGTAGGTGATAAAAAGAGGGTCACTCAAACCCAAATGGCAACCCTCCTTAACCTATTGTAAATTTTATAACCCTATTATGTGAAAAGCGCTTTTATTGTTCTTCTAGACAACAATGCGATGGTCTTTTGTTATTAATGTGTCACTACCAAATAAGGAATTTACAGGCTTTTACATTCAAAAGTGGCAGGCTTGGATCGGTGTGCATCAGTAAGTAACGTATTGTTTTTTTGTTCATATGTTTCTTTCAGTGTATTGTATTGTTTTTCTTTCTCCTTAAGTCTCTCAAAACATTGGCATTCATCTAAATTCCAGGTCAGCGTATCATATTTTACATCTCTAAGCGTATCTTTACAGAAATGAAATTTCGGATATATTGCACTTAGTCGATAGTCATCTCGGCAAATTGTATTTGTTTCGCAGGCAGTGAAAAGACCTAGTATTAGCAGTAGGTTTAGCTTGTTTTTCATAGTTGTTTTTACAATAAGATTCTCTTTTACACTCTCATAATTAGATAGTTATAAATTTTATTTATCATATATGTAAAATATATCTTCAATGGACTGTAATCATTAAGACAAATAACTTATTCGATTTATTTTAATTTGTTGGTACCAAACGAATAACCAACATGAAAACTACTATCACTAAGTTAGTGCTGTCAGCACTTGTCTTTCTATCTATAGGTTCAAGAACCTATGCACAAATCGAAGCTACTGATATAGAACCTGATACGAATAAGATGGTTCTTGTAAATCTGAATGACAACTTTGAATTATATGGCGTTGTAAAAGACCTGAAAGAAGGTTTAGTATATTTCGAATCTGAAAAATTCGGGGAAATTCAATTTGAGACATCTGAGATCAATTGGATGGAGGAGGTTATAAAAAGCCAGCTACGTTATAAAAAGATGTACAATAAGAATTCGGATCATTACTTTATGATTCCATCTGCCTTCCAACTGAGAAAGAAAGATGCCTATATCCGTTCCACATATCTTCTATACAATTCATTTAGTTATGGGCTCACAGATAATATATCCATCTCTGGAGGAGCTGATTTTTTGCACTTGATTAAAAGCCTTTCCGGAAATAACGAATTTGGTAATTTATATTTTCTATCGGTTAAAGGCGGTGTACAATTATCTAATAAGGTTCGTCTTGGTCTAGGTGCATATAAGATGCGTTTCTATAAGTTTGATGCAACGATGCCGCTGGCAAGCTTGACATTAGGTGATCGGAATGATCATTTGACAGTTTCCTATGGTCAGAACATTCAAGGATTTTCTGATTCGGGCAATAGCATGATCATGGCGGGGGCTCAAAAGCGAATCAATGATAAGATCTACTTAGTTGGCGAGTATATTCAGTTTCCTAAGATTATGGATGAGGGTGCAAGCTCTCAAGCTGTTTTTTCTTACGGTATTCGATATAGTTCTGGTCGCATTGCGTTTGACCTTAGTATGTACAACAATAAGAGCATCAAGAATTATTTTCCTTTTGGAATTCCCTTGTTTAGTTGTACATTCCAACTATAATAAAAGGCTTACTCATTCCTGAGAGCAATGTATTATTCGTACCCTTCAGCAGTAAGAATGCTTATTCCTACAAGTTGCTTTATTAATTTCTAGCGATAGACTTTTACTCGATTCTGCTAGATCCAACAATGCGTATTTGATATCCCCATTGACAGGATATGTCATTCGGATAACGTTTTAATGTATGTGTGTTTTGTGTATATGTGTAATAAATTATTAACTTAGGTATAATAACTACACATACACCAATAGCAACTGTTTTATGTATCCAATAGCAATATGGTCTTATGACCAGTTGATTAGGAGGCTTGATAATCTTATGGAGCATGATTTCCATAGGGAGACTATCTTAGCTTGCAATCAAACTATCTTACAGTTATTTAAAAGACTGATTAAGGTCCAATTATCAAAGACCTCAAAAATCCCTTCAAACGGTAAAAGAGGCGGTAAACTCATCGATATAATATCTCTAGAAGAACGGGATCAACTACTATTATCCATAAGTTATCCTATTGATTTTAAAAAGATCTGGGATTCTTATGCTAGATTCTATAGGTTACAAAGTACCCAAGAATTATTTGATCAATGTTTTCAACCAGATTCCTGGCATTGCTACTCAAAGAAACGAAGAATAGTAACCAATCTATCAATAGAGCTTCCTTTTGGAGTCCATTATGCGGCGGATAAAATTCGTGTAAATGGTTATCTGAATCCAGGCAAGAATGATTTAGAGAATCTATCTTTTTATGGCTTTAACCTCGTTAAGCATCTTTTGCATCCGGAAAAAGGTGTGTTTAGCCTGTTAGGCTTAGATATTACAGAAAAAACGCCTCCCTTAAAATTGAAGCATTCAAACTTAGATGCCTATTACTCGTAATTTTACTAATGTATAAATAAAAACAATATATATTTTATAT
>JAQXAY010000121.1 GCA_029252685.1 Saprospiraceae bacterium
CTACTACACTACTACTACAATTTGAAAAAATAGCTTGAAATAAAGAATTTTACCAAAATATTATTTTTCAAATCTTACATTACAAGAAATACTATTTGCGGCTAAGAATATATACCCCAAGGTCAGTATTAACAGGTAGATCAAGTCTTTTCTTTAGTCGATAACGTGCTTGCTCTACTGCACGGACAGTAATATTAAGGAGTGCAGCTATTTCCTTGGTACTTAAATTAAGACGTAACAATGAAATAATACGGAGATCATTTTTGGTAAGCGTTGGAAATGAATCCTTTAAGTTTTTTATGAATTCTTTATCAACCTGACTGAAGTAATAATTAAATTCATTCCAATAATCAGAGTTACTCAATTCGAATTTTATCTTTGATTCTAAAGATCGAACATCTAAACTTTGGTTTACTTTCATCAACTTGATCTCTTTAAGCAAAGTCTTTAGAACATCATTCTTCTGAGCCATCTGAACAGAAGTGAACATTAACTTTGAATTATTCTGATCTATTTCTGTTTCAAGTCTTTCATTTTTAAAAACAAGCAATTCACGTTTATGACTAGCAATCTTCCGCTGTGTCCAAAGGTTTAAAAGAGATAAAAAGACTAAAACTAAGACAATAAAAATCAAAATTCTAAACCACAGTAACTGCCATACAGGTGGCGTAATATTAATATTTAATCTCCGTTCAAAATTTTTATACTTAAGCTTGAGCGTGTAATTTCCAGGATCTAAGTTCGTATAGGTCGCACTATTTTCAGCAAGTTTTGTATACTTCCAGTTTGGATCAAACCCTTCCAATTTATATGCAAACTTATTGTCTACTTGATAGGCATAATCATTATTAGAGAAATAGATAGAAAGTGAATGATCTCGATGGTCCAAATATAAAGATTCTGCATTTTCAATTGGACTTAACAAATGGACATCTCCATTAGCATCAGGACCAACTTGTACAGATTCATTGTTGATTTTTAAATCACTAAATATTAGTTTATATGCTTTCTGCTCATCCTTTATAGGTTTAGGGTCAATTGAATTAAGACCATAAATTCCCCCAAATAAAATCTGTTTTGTCTGACTGACCAATAAAGCTCCTTGATTAAACTGATTGGCATCTTTTTCATTGTGAAAATTGTAATTACTAATAGAATCGATATCTAAATCAAAACTACTAACTCCTTTAAAACCAGAGACCCAAAGAATCCCCAAGCTATCTTCTGCAATTCCTGTGACATTATTAGACAATAAGCCACTTGACTCATCATATCGTTTAAAGTTTTTTTGTCCCATCCATAGATTTAATCCACCACGCTCCGTACCAACCCATATATCACCTTCAACATCCTCAAAAACAGCTCGAATTGCATTATCACTAATGGAAGTTGAATCTGTCCTATCATGCTCAAAGGAATAAACTAAAACGCCTTGCGCATCAATAAGCTCCAAACCACCCTCAGCAGAACCTACCCAAATCCTATTTGAAGAATCAACAAATATTTCCATAATTCGTCGGTGCTCAAGTTGATCCAACCGTTGAGCTATTCCTATTTTAGGATCATAGACAAAGAGTCCATCTCCTAAAGTTGCAATTAGTATTGAACCATTTGCCAATTCATCTATATCCCAAACATTGGCAGTAGACAAAATACCATCTTTGAAAATACGCTCAAAAGAATTTGACAAAGGATCATAAACATCTAGACCTGCACCAAAATATCCCATCCAAACACGACCTTTGCTATCTTCATAGATCGTCTTGACTACATCGCCTGATATTGAACCATCACGGGCATCAGAGGTACTGTAATGAGCGAGTTGAACCATTTTATTGGCATGATCATAAACGTAAAGTCCATCTCCATCTGTACCAACAAGCAATTGTCCATTCGAATGTTCATAAATTGATAATACTGAATTTGATAGAGATCCTCCGTCACTATTGTCAACTATAGAATGAAAGTCAAACTTGACCTTTGCTGTTTTCAAAATATTTACCCCACCATTAAAGCTACCAATCCAGAGATTATCTGTTTGATCCATATACAAGCAAAGCAATGCATCTGAATTTAAGGAAGATCTATCCCTGTATCTATTGCGGATAGGTTTAAATGAATTTTGTTCTCTATCCAAACTAAACAAGCCTTCCCCATCCGTAGAAACAAAAACATGCTTATTTGAATCTACTACGATATCCATCGCTGCATTTGAGGAGAGACCACTTTCTTTGATTTCAGAAGAATATCTCTCATAGGAGAGATCTTCAAGATTTATTTTATAAACACCCGTTCCCTGTGTGGCAAGCCAAATAAATCCCCCATCTAAGCACATGGTCTTTTTATAGCCTGAAAGATTAGGACTATTAGGAAGCATCTCATGACTTTGAGTAAATTCATCCGACCCAGGATAAAGCATGTTTAATCCTCCGCCAGCAGTAGCTACCCAAAGCACTTGTTTATGATCTTCTAGAATCGAAAAAGCAATATCACTGGACAATCCGGCTTCCTTGTTGTTGTATATTTTAGAGGTTTGTGTTATTGGATCATACCTTAGAACCCCAGCTCCTATCGTCGAGATCCAAATAGCACCTTTCTGGTCTTCATAAAAAGAAGAAACCTCAAATCCTTTGATTAGAGAAAAAGAAGCCTCACTTGCTTTATTAATGAATTTATCACTATTACTTAGTTTGACATTGATACCCATCTTCTTGGTACCAACCCACAGGTTACCTTTAGAATCCTCAAATATAGACGAAATATGAAGTCCCTTAAATCCAGTATTTGATTCCTCTTCAAATCTACTATTGTAAACTTTTAGATCGTATCCATTAAAACGATTAAGCCCAAATCCAGTTCCAATCCAGATATAGCCATTTTGATCTTGATGCATACAATAGACAGTATTATGCGTCAAGCCTTCTGTGATTGTCAGATGGTCAAAATAAAATTGTGCTTTAAGCGCATTAGAGCAAAAAGCAAACATAAAAAAAATAGAAAGGCTTAAATATTTCAAGACTAAACTTATTAATCCAATTAACTGAATAACAACCTGTTATTTGAAAATTAATTAAATAAGCTTAAGAATTTAAATTTTAAGAAGATTATAGAACTAAATCTTAAAAAAAGAAAATTTTAATCCAAACTGGATAATTCAATTAAATTAATGCTTTACCTTAATAAATATATTTGCTCAATATTTAACTCAAACGATTCGACCTTTTTATTTCCGAACAAAAAACCGAGCTCGCCAATAGTTTTAGTAGGAAAATTAGGCTTCCGAAGTTGCTGACCCCTAAAGCTCGGGTATAAATCATTTAAATCTATAATAATGGTTTCCCATGATCCACTAGTTTTAAATTCAGTCACATAGGAATAATAATCCCTCGATGATGTCTTTAGGCGTAATTGATACTTTTTAGCGTCACCCTTTAATCGAATGGCAATTTTTGAATAGTTGGAAATATCCATTTGCTTAGAGCGATATCTAATCGATGAAAAACCGCCATAATTATCAAGTGAAATAGTCCCCTTGAAGGTTGCATAGCCTTCTGTGTTGAATTCAAATGATCCTTGGGACAAACCTCCCATAACACCATCATTGACGACAAACCAATTATCCATTGAGGTATCTGTCTTAAAATCAACAATTGTAAATATATTCATCAGAGTAGAAACTAGAAGTGTGCAGAAAACAGTCATTTAGCTTTTTTATTGTATAACAAAAAAAAATCAAATACAGTTTAAAAAGGAAATCCCGAGAAGAATATCCTCAGGATTCATTAATTGCATATAATGTTTCGTATAAATTCTTGAGCATTTACGCATCAATAATTAGTTACAATGAATTTCTATTTAAATATTAGAATAAATACAAAGAATTAACA
>JAQXAY010000134.1 GCA_029252685.1 Saprospiraceae bacterium
CTATCGAGGTTTTGATACGCGTATGTTCAAGAAGAAAGGGTTAGAAACCTTTAATTTAGGTTCTAGCTCGCAAACACCTATAGAAACAAATCTTTTATTGAATAAATATCTTCCTCAGCTTAAACCCAAACTAATCATTTACGAAGTCTTTCCAAGCTGCTTTGAATTGGATGGATTGGAAGCTTCACTAAATATGATTTCAGCCCAACCCCTGGATGCTGATTTTATGCCAATGCTCTGGCATAGTCCAAGTCCTAAGTTGTTCAATACGTTTATTGTCAGTTGCTTCAAAAAATGGACAAAGGAGCAAACGATTGATCTAAGTGTTCCTTTTACAGAAAAGGATATCTATCACGAAGGTGGTTTTGTGGAACGAATAGATACTGATTATGATTTTGATGTAGAAACTCCCAGAGCTTATTCATTTCGAACAGAGCAATTAGAGGCTTTTGAGGATAATGTTCAGCTTATTCAGGAGCAAGCTATAGACCTATTGTTTGTTTATGCTCCAATCACTAAGGTATTTGATACTTCAAGGACGAATCCAATCGTGTTGAACGAATACCTTAGCACATTTGAAATTCCTTTTTGGGATTATCATAAGGGACTTGCACTAGTTGATAGTCTACATTTTTACGATGAGGATCATTTGAATAGCGAAGGTGTGAAAATATTCAATACCGTAATCCTTGATCGCCTGTATTTAGAGGGCTTTGTAAAAAATCAATAGCCTCTTCTCCTAAATGTCGTCTTTGTTGCTTTTTATACATTTCGAATAAAACACATCTAAAAGGGAATGATTTTCAGCCGTTTGAGGTTTGGCAGTTATATTCGACTTATGTGAGACTATTAAATCAAATAAAAGGCAACCCAATTTTCAGAACCCGAATTCGCAAGATTTACGGGAATTATTTCTATTGGTCTTGGGCCAAGTGGATCGGTAAGAAAAAAATATTATCCCCTTACATCGATCCACTCGACTTGGTCGTCAAAGAGGCCTTCCCCTCCAGTGTTCAAAATTATATTTTTGGCTTAGAAGACTTCTCCGAGATGGGCTTTCTGATGCACTTCCTACGAAAGGATGACTTCTTTGTAGATATCGGTGCCAACATCGGAGCCTATTCCTTGCTTGCGGCCGGGGTATCCGAAGCTTTTGTGCTCAGCTTTGAGCCGGACGATGCCCGCCGAGATTTTCTCAAAGAGCAGGTTATGGTCAATGGCCTGCATCCACTGATCTACATAGACAGTAGGGTAGTAGGTACAAAAGAAGAGACGCTGATCTTTTCGGAACATAGCGTATCTAAGAATATCTATGTGGAGGCAGGTGTGCCACGGATTGCTGTATCAATTGATAGCTTGGAGCTGGAGAAAACACCTAACATGGTGAAAATCGATGCGAAGGGCTATGGATTGGAGGTTGTTCAGGGCATGCGCCAACTGTTGGAGCATGAGGATATGAAGGCAGTGATTTGTTCCTTTAGTGAGGACATTGAGCCAGAGATCCGAGATCTAACCAGAGAGATCATCCGTTCGGAAGGCTTTAAGATTTGCAGCTATGACCCGGTGAGCCGAGTCTTGGAAGAAAGTGCCGAACTGGATAAGGAGCTGATGCTCTTTGTGCGTGACCTGGACTTTGCCCAACAACGCCTCTCGCTGGCAAAAAGCTTTTCCTGGTTTAACAAAAAGATATAAAAAAGGGAGCCAATTGGCTCCCTTTCTTGTAGTTGGTTTTTAGTTCTTAACCTTTACAGGTTTTGGACTAGCTTCGGCAGTTCCGTCGGGATTGGTTACCACCTTTAACAAATAAGTCCCTTCTTTCAATGTATTAAATTCAATTCCAGTAGTCTTAGTATTGATTGGCTCTACCAGCAGGGTCTGACCGTCTAGGTCAATCACCTCGATAGCCCAAGCTTTCATCGCGTCATTTGTTTGCATTCCCACAGCACCTGCTGGCAAAACATCCACATTCATATTGATGCATGCAGAGATGCTCGAGCAGTAATCATTCTCAGCGCCTTTTACACAGTATACGCCATTTTTTGTAGGTGTAAAGTAAGCACTGTTTGCGCCACTGATTGGCATATATCCTTTTTCTGTATACTCCATCCACTGATAGCTGTTGCAGTTGGTTACACATTGCAGCGTATTTCCATTCACACGAACTTGTGCTGTCGAATAGCAAGCCTCAAACATTTCTACCACTCCACAAGTTGTGGAAGGATTCTCTGCCTTGCAAGTAAATGGTTCACCAATAGCTACCTGCTTGTTTGAAGAGATTGCCACCACTGGGTTGATCTTAGTTTTACTAACCGTAGTGGTAGGGATCACATTACACACCTCTGTCCATGCAGAAGTGCTTACGCTTGGATCATTCGTATATACAAATGCCGATGGTGTCCAAGTAGCAGATGAACCTACGGCATCTTCAACCGTCTCACAATTATAATTGGCACCTACCACGATATATTCATTGGCACTGGCTACAGAGCATCCAAAGTTTCCATCTTTCACTCGGACAGAAGGTGTGATCACACAGCTCTGCTCCCAAGAAGTACAGGTTGCATTGCATTCAAATACAAAGGCAGCACCACTGTTCTTGACATAGTTATTTCCCTTGGCATCGTAGCAGTAGTTGGAACAACCTACCAGAACAGAGGTCGGAGTAACACATACTGTCTCTGCAAAACGATCGTAAGATTTACAGTTTTCCGCAAAAACAGTCTCTGTACAAGTCCATGTCATATTATCTAAAGTATATACATACGCACAACCGGCATCTGTCACAGTACCTGCGCTTGTAACTACATCTGCTGATGGAGCACCGATCACACATACATTATCACAGATATCCACACTGTAGGCAAAAGCATCACCTGCTGCTGCTGTTGGAGCGCTTAGTTTTTGAGGTGTTCCGAACTTTGCAGTTGTTGGATTAAGCATAAACACAAATGCTGATCCCGTATTTGCAGGATTTGTAGTTGTAGCATTTTTGCATTGCGCACCCACTGCTAGCCAGTTCCTAGTTAGAGAAACGGCAGTTCCGAAATCACAATCTGGGCAGATATCCGTAGAGCTTATCGTCTGAACAAGATTCCAGGTGGAGGCAGCTGTTTTGTTGAACACATAAACCGCACCAGTTGGGCCTGATGTCGATTTTTTACCAACAACCTTACCAGGTGCACCCACCACAGCATAGTCACCCCAGATCGAAACATAAGATCCATAGAGATCTTTCTCTGTTAGTCCGGGTACAACAAGCGGAACCTGATTTACAGGTGTGTTGGTTACCGGATCATTTTCGATAACGTAGGCTGCGCCGCAGTTACAGTTTTTACCGTTTTCACGTACTACGCTTTCAGGAGCACCAACGATGGTGTAGTTTTCCCACATATCCACACAGCTACCATAGGCCTCTCCTTGAGAAGGTGTTGGCGTTGTAAAGGATTTTACGGAAGAGAAAAAGCTCACTTGAGCATTTATTGAAAATACGGTAAGTACTGCTAAGGCAGTGGTTAGAAATCTTTTACTCATTTGGAGTAGTTTTAGAAAAATTAAAAAGATTGATTATGCTGTACTTCATAAAAAGTACTGCGGGTATATTTTTCTAAGTATTGGTGTGTGAAAAAAAGTGCTTGAAAACAGCTTCAGCGGAGGGAAGAAAAATGCTGATTTTCGAATTTGAATTAATATAGGATAAATTTAATTTGCTAATATTTGACTCAAGTGAATTGTCTTTTCAAAGTCAAAAAAAGGGGAGCAATAAAAAAGGGTATCGACCCCGTCGATACCCTTTTGTGAAGCTTCTTATTCTTCTACTCTATACCAGTACTGTGTCCGGCCTACAATGGAGATTCCGATATATCCTCTTACTTTGAGTTTGTTATCGTTTTCCAACTCGATGTAGCAGCTATATGTGCTTCCGTTGTTTGGATCTAGGATCTCTCCATCCTCCCATGCATCACCGTCTTTCTCCAAATCTGTCAGGATTTCCATACCTACTACAAGTTGATCCTTCTTATCTCCCTCACAGGCAGTACATCTTGTATCCTGTGGTTTTAGTAGAAGTTTTTCAACCTTTCCATATAGTTTTCCGTTCTTTTCAGAGATGCGAACATAGGATTTAGCATCACCTGTCTCATCATCGATCGTTTTCCATAATCCGATCGGGTCTGTCTGTGCTTGAAGTGCACAGGCAAATAAGACAAAAAACAATGCTATTGAACTTGCAATAATTTTCATAATACTGAATTTTGTTTGTTTTTTTTATAGATTGTTAGCCACGACAAAATAAGTTTTGTCTGCACGATTGAAAATAAAATTTAAATGAAAACGTCTATACCTATATAAACGATACAAATCGAACGTAGCGTATAGTCACATAAATATAAAGTTAAGACTGAAAAAATAGAGGATGATGCATAAAAAATCAGTTTTCGTAGCCCTTTTTCTGGGATCTATTCTGTTTGTTTCCTTTTTCCCATCAACAAGTATGGGAGACAAAGAGCAGGTTCTTTTGCAGCGCTTGAAATATCTGCTGGAAGAATTTCACTACCATCCAAAGGATATAAATGACGATTTCTCGGAAGATCTATACACCCTTTATCTAGACCGTATGGATTCGGGCAAACGATGGTTGACCAAGGAAGATATGGCTTTGTTAGAGCCGTACAAGTATAGATTGGACGATGATCTAAAAGTGTCAAACTTTGAATTTTTCAACCTCAGCGTAGATCTGATAAAAAAACGTTGGACAGAGACTAGAACCTACTACAGAACAGCACTCGCCGAACCTTTTGATTTTACAACGGAAGCCGACAAGCAGTATGAAATGGATGGCGAAAAGCGTCCCTATAGTGCAGCAGGTGCAGAGCAACAAGCCTTGTGGAACACCATCTGTAGATATGATGTGATGGTAGGCCTGTATGGAGATTTGGAGGATCAGAAAGAGTCTGAAGATGAAGAGCTAAAGGCTAAGTCTAGCGACGATTTAGAAGCAGATAACAGAGAAGATGTGCTGGAATCTTTTGACAAGTGGTATGATCGCTTGGAAAAAAGAGATCGACTGGACTTCTTGACGATATACCTGAATTCAATCACAAATTATTTTGATCCGCATACCTCTTACTTTGAGCCTATAGACAAGGAGAACTTTGATATTCAAATGTCTGGAAAACTCGAAGGTATTGGTGCCCGTCTGATGATGGAAGATGAATACACTAAGGTGTCTAGTATCGTTGTCGGTGGCCCAGCATGGAAACAGGGAGACCTGACAGAGGATGATCGTATTTTCCAGGTTGCCCAAGAAGGCGAAGAGCCTGTGAATGTAAAAGGTATGGAGCTGGATGATGTGGTGCAGTTGATCCGTGGTAAAAAAGGAACCATCGTAACTCTTTCTGTAAAGAAGGTAGATGGAAGTACACAGGATGTAGAAATCACAAGAGATGTGGTGGAGCTGGAAGAAGGTTTTGCTAAGTCACTTTTATTGGATACCAATGCAGGCAACAAGGTCGGTTATATCAGCTTGCCAAGATTCTATGATGACTTCGGAGATGCCGATGGTCGTTCTTGTGCGACTGATGTAGAAAAGGAGATCGAAAAATTAAAAGCAAACAATGTTGAGGGTATCATCCTTGACTTAAGAAATAATGGCGGTGGTTCACTGCGTGATGTAGTTCGTATGTCTGGATTCTTCTTTGAAGAGGGTCCTGTTGTACAGGTTAAGGATCGTTTTAGTGCACCGCGTGTGATGGGCGATTCCGATGAAACTGTGCAGTGGGATGGTCACCTGATCGTTATGGTCAATCAGTATTCTGCTTCTGCATCGGAAATTATTGCCGCTGCCTTACAGGATTATGATCGTGCAATCGTAGTTGGCTCAGAGTCTACCTTCGGTAAAGGATCTGTGCAGCGCTTTGTGGATTTGGATCGTATCCCAGGAGATGCAGAGATGCGTCCTTTTGGGCAGGTAAAAGTTACCATCCAAAAGTTTTACAGAGTCAATGGAGGTTCTACGCAGCTTAAAGGTGTAGAGTCTGACATCGTGCTTCCAGACCAATTCCAAAAATTGGATTTGGGTGAAAAGGAGCAAGACTATGCGATGGAATGGTCTAAGATCGAATCAGTTGATTACGATCAAGATGTAAAAGATATTGGTTCTATCCGAAAGGCGCTGATCAGCAATAGTAAGTCTCGTGTTGCGGAAAATGAGTCTTATAATTTGATCAACAAGTATGCAGATTACTTGGACGCACAGCAAGACAATACAGCTTATCCTTTGAACATCGATGCCTATGGTAACATGGTAGAATCGATGGAAGAGAAGAGTGAATCCTTCAAGCGCATATTCGATGCAGAAGTGGTTACAGGTATTGAGAATTTGAAAGAAGATGCTGAATATATCGGAGCGAGTGAAAGCCGCGAGGGTAGAAATGAGGAATGGATCAAAGGGGTTAAAAAAGACCTACACCTATCTGAAGTATTGAATATTATGGAGGATATGATCAAGCTTAAATCCAAGTAAATAAGTGGGTTTAAATAAAAAAGCTTCCGGCAATATCCGCCGGAAGCTTTTTTTATTGGCAGGAACTTACAAAAGTATCTTGCAATAAGTTGGTACTCGGGCAACAAGGTGTTAATTTTAGCCCTATTATTGAGAAAAACAGAAGTAGCCGGTGAATTATTTGACTTTAGAAAATGTAACCAAATCCTTTGGTGAAAAGATATTATTTCAGGATGTGAATCTTCAGATCTCCAAAGGAGAGAAGATTGCCCTTGTTGCCAAGAATGGTTCTGGTAAGACGACCCTACTGCGTGTGATTGCAGGGGAAGAAACCGGCGAAGGAGAACTTTGTAACATCATCAAACGCAAGGATATCCGAATCGGATACTTGAATCAGGAGCCTGAATTTTTTGATGATTGGAACATCATGCAAACTGTTTTTGACAGTGAGAATATTCAGATCAAAGCAGTACGAGCCTATGAAGAGGCGATGCTGCATCCTGACGATACCGATGCTATGGAAAAAGCATTGATCGCCATGGATGATCAAAAAGCCTGGGATGTGGAATCCAAGGTGAAAGAGATTCTTTTTAAACTCAATATCACAGAGCTGGACCGAACGATGGGAACCCTATCTGGAGGACAGCAAAAGCGAGTTGCCCTGGCAAAAATCTTGATCGATGAGCCGGATTTTGTGATCCTGGATGAGCCGACCAATCACCTGGATTTAAGCATGATTGAATGGCTGGAGGAATACCTCAAGTCTCCGAACATCACGCTCTTCATGGTTACACACGATCGTTACTTTTTGGAGCGTGTTTGTAATCATATCATTGAATTGGATCAGGGGGAGTTTTTTAAATACTCAGGTTCGTATTCTGACTTTTTAGAGAAGAAACAGCTGCGCTACGAGAATGATTTGGTAGTTACGGATAAGGCTAAAAAGCTGATGCGCAAGGAGCTGGACTGGATTCGAAGAATGCCTAAAGCAAGGACTACCAAGGCCAAGTCTAGGGTAGATGCCTTTGATGATATCAAGAAGAAGGCGACAAAACAAATCGATAGAGATAAGATACAGATTGATATAAAAGGAACTAGGCTCGGGAGTAAGATCCTAGAAGCCAACTACATCAATAAGAAGTTTGGCGATTTAGTTATTGTCAAAGATTTCTTGTATAAGTTTCGGAAGATGGAGCGGGTAGGAATTGTGGGTAAGAATGGTGTCGGTAAGACCACCTTTCTGAAGATGCTTACCCAGGAGATTCGCCCTGATTCAGGTAAGATTGTAGTCGGTGGAACTGTGAAGTTTGGCTACTATACCCAAGATGGAATGACCTTGGATGAGGACAAGCGCGTGATTGATGTGGTTCGCGAAATTGCGGAGTATATTCCAATGAATAAAGGACAGAAGCTTACCGCTTCACAGTTGTTAGAGCGCTTTTTATTTCCAGCACCACAGCAGCAGGTTTACGTGTCTAAGTTAAGTGGTGGTGAACGCAGACGTTTATTCCTGCTTACCATCATCATGCAGAATCCAAACTTCTTGATTCTTAATGAGCCGACAAATGACTTGGACATTGTATCTATGAATGTATTGGAGGAGTTTTTGATTGACTTCCCAGGTTGTGTGCTTGTTGTTTCGCACGATCGTTATTTTATGGATAAGATCATTGATCACCTCTTCGTATTTGAAGGTGAAGGAAAGATCAAGGATTTTAATGGAAATTATAGGGAGTATCAGGCACAGAAAAAGGAAGAAGAGAAAGAAAAGAAAAAGGAATCCAGTGTTGCGGCAAAGAAGACATTAACAAAGGCAGAGCAAACGGCTATTCCAGGCCTGACTTTTGAAGAAAAAAAGGAATTTAAAAAGCTAGAAAGAGCTATTTTAAGGATAGAAGAACGTCGCAAGGAGATCAATGCATTGTTCTTGGACCCGAATATGGATCAGCAAAAGCTGATTGAACTGGGAGAAGAAACAAATACACTTAAGGACGAACTGGAGGAGAAGGAAATGCGTTGGATGGAGCTAGCAGAAAAAATGGAAGGATAAGCTATTATCTATATTCTTATAACTAAAAAATACATCCTATGTTGAATAGAAGTTTAGCACTACTATTCCTCTTCACAATGCTTACAAATACTCTGCT
>JAQXAY010000141.1 GCA_029252685.1 Saprospiraceae bacterium
AATATATGATGTCCCATTCTTGATCTACCTAGTACTAACATATTGGTTGGGGCCATGTTTTTTTGTAAGGTCTTTTTTTTAGGAATTAATCCTATAGTATAGGGGGCTATTTTTTTTATATTTTTCTACACTTTAGAAATGTATTTTGATCTTTGACGATGAAAGGATAAGCCAAAAAAAGTGATTATGAATGTATTTGATACGCAAAGATTAAGTGTGAAGATAATAGCAGAAAAGGATCGTAGTCTATTTGTTGAATTACTTAGTGACCCCCGAATTATACCTTCCGCTCCACATCGAAAAGTGAAGATGGATGATGTGCTTACAAAATTTAAACTGAGTTTAAATGCCTCTAGTATTCCAATTAAAGGGCAAGATAACATTTGGGGTGTCTTCATAAAAGGGCATGCTGATATGATTGGATTAGCTGCAATTTTGACGAATGATGAACAAGATTGGGAGCTTGGGTATAGGTTTCTAGTAAAATATTGGGGAAAAGGATATGGCTCTGAATTGGCTGCTGGAATTGTAAGATATACTTTCGAGGAGCTTGGCTTTAGTAAGATTACTGCAGATGTAGATATCATAAATGTAGCCTCTGCTAAAATCTTAGGCAAAATAATGCTTCCAGTAAAAGAATTCTATAATGATGAAGATCGCTCAGTCGATCGCCGTTATGAGATTAGCAAAGAACAATGGTTGAGCAAGGTTCGTCCAGATGTGCAATGATGCTCTGGTAAACTATTTAGAATGAATTATTCCATCTTGTTTAAATATAGTTTTATTGTTAAGTTCACTTTTTTTTTAAGAAGTAGGCTATGTTTGAGTTCTATAAAAGCTAGCTTATCTGGTTCTTTTTCGTATTACAAATCAAAATTTACAAATGAAATCCGTTCTAACAAAAGGTTTAACCCTCGTTCTAATTATCGCGTCTAGTTTCAATGTGTTTAGTCAAGAATTAGCAATTACAATAAGTGGAGATAGTATATATGTATATCCCAATGGTACCTGGACTTATGAAGCTTTGGAAGATATGCCAAGCTTTAACGAATTATCTTATTTAGATGAAGAATTAGACATAGACACTATTTCAACTGAATTTACATTTAGCAAAGCTTCCAGTAAGGAGGTGGTTAATAAGAACAATCAGTTCAAGATTAAATATAATGCAAGTGATTGGAAAAGAATACCTCCTGCTTCGATAAATGAAGAAGCAGAATTCGCCTTTTCTTCGAAAGAGACTGACATCTGGTGTCTTGTTATTTCAGAGGAAATTCCAATCGACATGGAGGCCTTATTCCTTACAGCCAAAAATAATATGGAGGAATTCTCAGGATCAAAAGTCGAGATTTTAAAGACTGAATTAAGAACAGTAAATGGTGTAGAATTAATTAGAGGAGTTATGCAATCTGAGTATTCCGGTATACCACTAATGTTTGATACCTACTACTATTCGAATGATAATATTTCAGTTCAATTCACAGTATATACAAGTGATAATCTGTGGGAAAAAAACACGGAATTGATTCAGGAATTATTGAATGGCTTTGTTGCAGAATAACCTGTAGCTTTTTTTCCGCCAGTTTTTTAGATGTCGTATAAAAATTAATAGGATGAATTTAATAGTCTTTGATATAGATGATACCTTGACTAAAAGTGAATATCAACATCAATTGGCCTATGTAAATGCGATGAAGGCATTTGGTATTACGGAGATCAATCAAAACTGGCGGGACTATAAGCATCATACCGATAGTTTTATTCTGAAAGAGAATTATGAACAAAATCTTAAAGATGCTTTCGATTTTTCGTTTGTCGAGCGTTTTGAGACCAAAATGACGGAACTGATTTTGACTATGCAAGCGGTTACAGCTATTAAGGGTGCTTGTACTGCTGTGGAATCCTTTTCTGCCAATCCGAACTATGCTGTTGCCTTCGCCACGGGTTCATTTTTAAAACCTGCATTCGTGAAACTGAATCAGGCAGGTATTCAATATGATTCTGATTTAGTTGTTGGTTCAAATACTATCTTTTCTCGAGAAGGTATTGTAGAACAAGCTATGGAAAATGCAAAGGTTTTTTATCAGGTTGATGCATTTGATCATATCATTGCTGTAGGCGATGGTATCTGGGATTTAAAGGCAGCAAAGAACTTGGATTTACACTTTATAGGTATAGGAACTAAAAATTATTCAGATTTCAAAAAGGAGCACGTAAAATTTCACATAGAGGACTGGAGTGCTTTTGATCTTGCCGAGGCGGAAGCAATATTTGGCATATAAATTATCGTGCGAGAAGTTTAATTCGTCAAAAACAGATCAATAATTCGTCTTATTTAATACTAATCTAATGTCTAGGTCATATTAATTAGGCTTGCAGAGATATTCCTGAAATTTCAAGGTTTTGGTGTGTTAATTTTTTACCATTGTTTTGTATTAATTATCTGCATTTTTCCTGGTTTGATGCAGCTGTCCATGATGGGGTAGTTCGCCAGGAAAAAATGCGCAAGACCTCAATCGATTAAATAAACCAGATGAACAAATTAATTTTGCATGTTCCTCATGCATCTAGGGAGATTCCAATAATGGATGGATTCCTTATCTCCAAAGCTCAAATCGAAGATGAAATTTTAAAACTAACGGACTGGCATACGGAAGATCTGTATGATTCTGTTGATTGTGATCGAATCGTTTTTGAGTATTCACGTGTGTTTTGCGATCCGGAGCGATTTTCTGATGATGCTGATGAACCAATGGCTAAGCTAGGTATGGGCGTCCTTTATGAAAAGACCGATGCGCTTGAACCGATGCGAAATATTACACCTGAATTAAGAAAGCGGATACTTGAGGAATATTATTTCAAACACCATGCTAGATTAAATGCTGCAGTGAAGAATCAGCTCGAGCTTGCAGGGCAGGCATTAATCTTAGATTGTCATTCGTTCCCAGATTCACCATTGAATAGAACCCTTCACAAGGTCTTGCCAAGGCCGGATTTCAATATAGGAACAGATTCCTTCCATACCTCTCAAAGACTCATTGACATCTCTGTAGCTTTTTTTGAGGAAAGAAATCTTAGTCTAGGTATTGATTATCCCTTCAATGGTTCTATTGTTCCAATGGAGTATTACCAAAAAAATAGTAAAGTACAGTCTATTATGCTAGAGGTCAATCGTAGGCTATATTTAAAAGAGGGTAGTCAGGAGAAATCTGATAATTACGAGGATACTAAAGCTCATGTACAGGCGTATATTGCGCTTTTGCAAAAGGAGATTTGATTGGATTTGTAAAGAGGGTTTAGCAAAATTGGCACTTCAAATTAAATGGAAGATGTTCCTCATAAAATACCTCAAATGCAACATTGTTGCATTTGAGGTATTTTATGATTAAATTCAATTTTTATATTGGAATAAAAAGATGGAATTATGATTAATAAGCTGCCTGTGACAGTTTTGAGTGGCTTCCTTGGTGCAGGGAAGACTACATTACTAAACCATATCTTACATAACAAGGAAGGTCTAAAAGTTGCCGTAATTGTCAATGACATGAGTGAGGTGAATGTAGATGCTGAGTTGGTGAAAAATGAGAATACCTTATCAAGAACTGAGGAGAAGCTCGTAGAGATGAGTAATGGCTGTATCTGTTGTACCCTCAGAGAAGATTTGATGGTAGAAGTTGAACGACTTGCTAAAGAAAATCGATTTGATTACCTACTTATTGAAAGCACTGGTATTAGTGAACCTGTTCCTGTCGCTCAAACCTTTTCATTTGTGGATGAGGATAATGGTATTGATCTATCTAAGTTTAGCTTTATAGATACCATGGTTACTGTTGTCGATGCTTTTAATTTCTTCAAAGATTTTGGTAGCCCTGAAAAATTGTTGGATAGGGATCTTACTGATATTGAGGGAGATTATCGGACCATAGTCAACTTACTAACAGATCAAATTGAGTTTGCTAATGTGATTATTGTGAATAAGGCTGACTTGGTTTCTGAAGAACATATGGGGGTATTGAAGGCAGCTATTCATGCGCTTAATCCAACTGCTCGTATACTAGAGTCAAGTTATAGTAAGGTAGCACCTTCTGCGATTTTAAATACTGGCCTGTTTGATTTTGACGAAGCAGAGCAAAGTGCTGGCTGGATTGAGGAATTAAAAAAGGATGAGCATACGCCTGAGACTGAGGAGTATGGGATATCTTCTTTTGTTTATAGAAGCAAAAAACCTTTTCATTCAGAACGATTCTGGGCGTATGTACAGCACAAGTTTCCAAGCACTGTAATACGCAGTAAAGGTTTGTTTTGGATTTCAAGTCGACCAAATCAAGCCTTGTCTTGGGGCCAGGCTGGGGGTTCATTACAAACGGATAGTGCGGGTGTATGGTGGAGCAGCATGTCATTTGAACAAAGGACTAATTATGCTGCATTTGTTGATAACCAACAATTAATTGAATCTGGATGGCACGAATCTTTTGGAGATCGAAAGAATGAAATTGTCTTTATTGGTCAAGATATGGATGAGGATAAGATAATTGCTGATCTAGCGGATTGCTTATTGAACGAAGAAGAAATAAGTGCTAACACTTGGCAGGCAGGCAGAGAGGATGAATGGCCGGTTCACAGAGCTAGGCCTATTGAATAGTTTGAATAAGATTATTATTTATAAGATTATAAAAAGCGATAACAAATTTTGTTATCGCTTTTTTAATTTGATTTAATTTATCGCTGCATCAAAGGCACCATTTGTGATGGTGATCTCAACATCATTTTCATCTACTCCAGAGAATGAGAATGTTCCTTTTATACGCTGATCATCAATTTCTTCAATTAATACTTCACCGCTAGAAGCAACTATGAATAATGTTGAAGATGGATCAAGAAATGAAACTTCAGAATATTGGAAATCAAGACCACATTCCGGATTTGTATCATCAAGAGATAATGCAAAACCAAGTTCAGAGCAGGCAAATAGTAAACTAATCGTCTTAGTTTCTGTAAATAAGCCTGGGATTGTTCCAGTTATTTGAAGTTGGTTTGACGTAAAAGGCACTGAATCAATCAAAAAGGTTATTTCACTTGCAACAGCTGTTGTTACTGATGCTTCAAATTCAGTATCATTTATTAAAGCTGTCATGCAACCTTCTTCACATTCAGTTGGATTCGTCTCTTCTTCTTGCTCTTCTTCTTGTTCAGGAACCATTGAATCGTCTTGAGAACAGGCAGAGAAGAGTAGTAAGCTTAGTAAGATAAGGGGGTAAAATCTCATGTTTAGTTTTTTGAAGATTTAAACAGCATTTATTGTGCTGTTAATATTGATTTTTAAAATTGCACAATAATAGT